>NZ_JBIVXW010000056.1:0-62757 GCF_044769405.1 Streptomyces sp. NPDC090442 | reverse complement strand
ACCTCGTGCTCGTCCGCGCGACGGCCTGCTGAATCACCCACCAGCCGAACTCCCAGGCCAACACGCCCCAACATCAATCGCGGGGCAGCCCGTAACCTCGGGACGCGAGGCGCACAGACACCCGTACCCATCGCCAGCGTCACCAAGGTGATGACGGCATACGTGATCCTCCGCGACCATCCGTTGCACGGCGACGAGGAGGGCCCGGCCATCGAGGCGGACCAACAGGCAGCCGACGAGTCCGTATCCGGAACCGAATCGACGGCTCCGGTACGAGCAGGCCGGAACTACTCGCAGCGCCAGATGCTCCAGTTGTTGTTGCTCCCGTCGGGCAACAACATCGCCCGCCTGCTGGCACGTTGGGACGCCGGCGGCGAGGAGGCGTTCGTCGCGAAGATGAACAAGGCGGCGTCGGGACTGGGCATGAACCGCACGACATACACGGATGCGAGCGGCATCGGGTCCACGACCGTCAGCACCTCGCAGGACCAGTTGAAGCTGGCCCGGGAGGCGATGAAGAACGACGTGTTCCGGAAGATCGTCGCCACCCCGAGCGCGACGATTCCCGGAGTCCCGGGGACGGTCCTCAACACCAACACCCTGCTGCGGACGCCCGGCGTCGTGGGCCTCAAGACCGGTTCCAGCACACCGGCCGGCGGAAACCTCGTATGGGCGGCGACGGCGCGCGACGACGGCAGCGGGCCACTGGTGCTGGGCGTGGTGTTGCACCAGCAGGCGGGCACGTCCGCGGAGCAGGGCCTGCACGCCGCCCTCGACCGGAGCGAGAAGCTGATCACGGCCGTGCGCGCGGGCCTGGCCGCTGACGACAGGAGGTCCGCGTGAACGGCGGCGGCAGCGGTGGTACGGACACCGACCGTAAGGCAACCGCAGGGCCGGAGGGCGAGGCCGAGAACGAGAGCGTCGCCGGGAACGAGAAGGCCCCCGGCGGCGACGAGGCCCCCACCACCGACAAACCCCCTGCCCGCTGGTCATGGCGCAGCGGCCGAGCAACCGCTGTACTCGCCGTGCTGTGCACCGCCGTGCTCCTGTTCCACCAGTGGATACCCAACGGCCCCGGCCGACTGCCCAGCCTGGTCGAGAGCTTCCTGCCCTGGCTCGGCGCTGCCGTGCTGCCGCTGCTGGCCGTCGCGCTGGTACGGCGCTCCGCAACGGCGCTGGTCGCCGTACTGGTGCCCGCCGTGACGTGGGCGTGCCTCTTCGGCGGCACGCTGGTCGACAAACGCGGCACCGGCGGCGACCTGACCGTCGTCAGCCACAACGTCGACGACGAGAACCCCGACCCGGCCGGCACCGGACGCGCGCTGGCCGCCTCCGGCGCCGACGTCATCGGCCTGGAGAAACTGACCGACACCAACACCCCCCACTACGAACGGGCGTTGGCCGCCGCCTATCCGTACCACCGGGTGGAGGGCACCGTCGGAGTGTGGAGCAAGCTCCCGCTCCGCGACGTGCGGCCCGTGCCGATCATGGCGTGGACGCGGGCGCTGCGCGCGACCGTCGAGACGCCCAAGGGCCCGGTCGCGATCTTCGTCGCCCACCTGCCGTCGGTGCGCGTGCGACCCACCGAGGGGTTCGCCACCAACTGGCGCGACCACGCGGTGGTGCGCCTCGCCGACGAGGTCCGGCGGGACCCGGAGCCGCGACGCATCGTGATGGGCGACTTCAACGGGACGGCCGACGACCGCGGCCTGGCCCCGCTGACGTCGATGATGCGCTCGGCACAGCAGGAGGCGGGCGCGGGCTTCGGCTTCACCTGGCCGGCGGCCCTCCCGGTGGTGCGGATCGACCAGGTCTTCACACAGGGCGTCGAGCCGGTGGCGGCATGGACACTGCCGCGAACGACCAGCGACCACCGCCCCGTCGCCACCTCGGTGAACCTCTCACCGGCACCCAAGACCTGACCTTCGGCGAATCCCTGACAACTCCGCCCTTATGGTGGTGGCCGCTGAAGGCTGCTGCCGACAGCCGGTGGCCAGGGACGGCCGCCGTTACCGAGTTACCGACGTGCGCGTACATGGACGTGTACATGCGTGAGGCAGGTGAGAGTGGGTGTCCGCCCCCGTGAAGGTGCTCCTCGTCGAGGACGACGCCGTGATCCGCAGGGCCGTCGGCCTCGCGCTGGAACGTTACGGCTACACCGTGGACTCCGCCGAGGACGGCCTGACGGGCTTGGAACTGTTCCGCGCCGGCGGACACGACCTGCTGCTCCTGGACGTGATGCTGCCGCAGCTCGACGGCATCGGACTGTGCCGACGGGTACGGGAAACCAGCCTGGTGCCGATCCTGATGATGTCCGCGCGCGGCGACTCCCTCGACGTGATCGCCGGACTGGAGGCCGGCGCCGACGACTACGTCGTCAAACCCATCGACACCGCCGTCCTGGTGGCCCGCATGCGCACACTGCTGCGCCGGGTCACCTTCCGCCCCAACGAGCCCGTCGCGGACGGCCGTTCGGTACTCACCTTCGGAGACCTGACACTCGACACGGACGGACTGGAGGTACACGTCGCCGGCCGACCCGTGGTCCTGACCCCGACCGAACTGCGGCTGCTCCTGGAGTTCGCCGCGCATCCCGGGGTGGTACTGGAGCGACAGCGACTGCTGCGCGAGGTGTGGGACTACGGATGGGACGGCGACAGCCGGGTCGTCGACCTCTGCGTGCAGCGGCTCCGCAAGAAGATCGGCGCCGAACGGATCGAGACGGTCCGCGGCTTCGGCTACAAGCTGCTGCGCTGACATGGCACGCCCCTTCACCTCCCTGCGCTGGAAGATCGCCGCCCTGGTGGCCGCCGCATGCTGCGCGGTAGCCCTGGTCATCGGCCTCCTCGTACACAAGACGACCTACGACCGCTCGCTCTCCGAGGGCCGCGCCAAGGCCCGCGACCGACTCGCCACCGTCGTCGGGCAACAGCCCGGACCCTCGACGGAAGGCACCATCCACAACCCCGACGACCTGCCACGCCCGCTCCGGGACCAGGTACGCCAGGCCGGCGGCACGCCGCAGACCTGGTACGACACCCGGGTCGCCCACGTGCCCTGGATGTGGGCCGCCCAGGAGGACGGGGGCCGTTGGACGGCCGTCCGCATCTCCATGGACCTCGACCTGCTCAGCCGCAAGGCACTCGACCGACACAGCGCCTACGCGGCCCTCGCCGCGCTCGCCGTCGTCCTCCCCGCCTCCGCACTGGCCACGCAACTCCTGGTCCGACGCCTGCGCCGGGTCGCCGTCACCGCCCGCCGCATCACCGACGGCGAACTCGACGCCCGCACCGGCGGCTCGGGACACGGCAACGACGAGATCGCGGACATCTCCGCGGCCGTCGACGGGATGGCCGGCAGCCTCCAACAACGCCTACGCACCGAGCAGCAGTTCACCGCCGACGTGGCGCACGAACTGCGCACCCCGCTGATGGGACTGGTCACCTCGGCGGAACTGCTCCCCGAGAGCGAGGCGACCGAACTCGTCCGCGACCGGGTCGGGGCGCTGCGCGCCCTGGTCGAGGACCTGCTGGAGGTCTCGCGACTCGACGCCGGCGCGGAACGGGCCGAGCTCGTACAGCTACCCCTCGGCGAGGTGGTCGAGGACTCCGTGCGACGCACCGGGCTGCCCGTGCACACCTCGACGACGGATGCCGGGACGGTACGCACCGACCCACGACGCCTGGACCGCATCCTCACCAACCTCATCGCCAACGCCCACCGGCACGGCCGGCCCCAGGTCGGCGTCACCGTGCACGGCACGACCGTCGTCGTACGCGACCACGGCCCGGGCTACCCGGCGGAACTCCTCGCCCAGGGACCGCAACGCTTCCGCACCGGCACGACCGAACGGGGCCAGGGTCACGGCCTCGGACTGACCATCGCCCTCGGCCAGGCCCAAGTCATCCAGGCACGCCTGGAGTTCACCAACGCGCCCGACGGCGGAGCGATCGCCACCCTGACCCTGCCCACCGACTGACGACCTGCGCGGCGCCGTCCGGCCCGCGAGCCGGCCCGTCGCACGACTGCTCAACGGCAGAGACACCCGTCAGAACCTGGTCGCCGCAGGTCAGGACACATGCATGTAACACGCCCTGGGTACCGTGCCGACCTCGGGAAAGGGAGCGACGAACATGCACCAGGACGCCACCGCGCACACCGCGATACGGATACGGCCAGGGGTCGAAGACGACCTCCAGCAGCTCACCGACATCTACAACCACTACGTGACCGGCACGCCCGCCACGTTCGATGTCGAGCCCGTCCGCATCGAGGACCGCAGGCAATGGCTGGCCGACCATCCCGCAACCGGCCGCCACCGGCTGCTGGTGGCCCACGAAGCCGACACCGTCCTCGGCTACATCACCAGCAGCGCACTGCGTCCCAAGCAAGCCTTCGAGACCTCGGTGGAAACCAGCGTCTACCTCTCGCCCCACCACACCGGACGCGGCCTGGGAACCCTCCTCTACCGCGCCCTCTTCGAGGCCCTCGCCGACGAGGACGTGCACCGCGCCTACGCGGCGATCACCCAGCCCAACGAGGCATCGATGCGCCTGCACGAGCGCCTGGGCTTCCGCCCCGCCGGAATCCACCGCGAGGTCGGCCGCAAATTCGGAACGTACTGGGACGTCGCCTGGTGCGAAAAGCCCCTGCGCCAGGCACCACAAAACACGCCGGACAACCCGACCCTCGCCTCCGAAGTCTGACGGACATCGGCCACCGCCCGCCCCTGCCCCACTCATTGTCGGGTTCGCACAGCTCCGCGCCGCCAGCTCTGACCCTGCCCCCACCGCCGCACCCAGGCATCCTCCGTGACCATGGGCAGGTGCGACTCGATCCCGCGGACCCCGCCTTCTCCCACGACCCCTATCCCTACTACGCCCGACTCCGCGAACAGGGGCCGGCCGCCCGGGTCGAGTTGGCGAACGGCACACATGCCTGGCTGGTCACCGGCTACGAACCCGGCCGCGCGGTGCTCGCCGACCCCCGCTTCTCCAACGTCCCGCCGCAACGCGCCGGCCGGCCCAAGCCCAACTCGCCGGCCCAGCGCGCCCGCGCCTGCCTGGCGCGGCACATGCTCAACACCGACGCCCCCGACCACACCCGGCTGCGCCGCCTGACCACCGCCGCCTTCGCCCCGCGCCGCGTCGACGCCCTCCGCCCGCGGATCGATCGCCTCGCGACCGGGCTCATCGCGGGCCTGACCGAACGACTGTCCGCCGGCGAGACCGTCGACCTCGTCGACGCCTTCGCCTTCCCCCTCCCCATCCTGGTGATCAGCGAGGTGCTGGGCGTACCGGAGGCCGACCGCGCGGACCTGCGGGAATGGACCTACCGCGTCGGCTCACCCGCGGATGCGCTGCCGCAGGGCGCCGCTGACGAGGCATGGGTACGGCTGCACGACTACGTGAGCTCGCTCATCGCCGAGAAGCGACGCGTGCCGGGCGAGGACCTGTTCAGCGTGCTGATCGACGACTCGGCCGAAGACGCCCTCGATGACGGCGAGTTGCTCGCCATGGCCTTCCTCCTGCTCTTCGCCGGCTACGAGACGACGATGAACCTCCTCGCCTCGGCCTCGCTCCGGCTGCTCACGCACCCCCACGAACTGACGGCCGCCCAACGCCACCCCGACACCCACTGGGCCGCCGTGGTGGAGGAAACGCTGCGATACGACAGCCCACTGGAAGGAGCGACCTGGCGCCGCACGACCGAGACCGTGGACCTCGGCGGAGGCGCCGTCATCCCGGCCGACGACTCGGTCCTGGTCGTACTCGCCGCGGCCAACCGCGACCCGCAACACTTCCCACAACCCGACGAGTTCCGCCCATCCCGCTACCTCGCCGCGACCAACGCCGAACGCCCCGCACCACACGCGGCCTTCGGCCACGGCCCCCACTTCTGCGTCGGCTCCCGCCTGGCCCGCCTGGAGGCGACAACCGCCCTCCCCCTGCTCTTCGATGCGCTCCCCGATCTGCGCCTGGCCACCACCCCAACCCAACTGCCCTACCGCCCCGGCCTCCTCGTACGCGGCCCCCGAACCCTGCCGGCCATGGTCACGAGGTAGCCGCGGGGAGCGGCAGACGCCTGCCGGGGATACTGGCCGTTCACCGGCGAGCACTCGCCGAACGCGGGCCAGTTGGCCGGCTCCGGCGCTGATGAGCAGTGCGACCGCCCTGCGCGCACCGCACGACCTTGACGCACCACACGGATCGAGCCCCCGTGCCCGAGACCCGGCCCGAGGGATGAATCACGATGGTGTGGACTTCCCTTGGGCCGTCGCCTTCAGGTGACGGGCATCCCTAGGCTGGCGGCTGTGGCAAACAGGACCAAGAGCGGGACCAAGAAGGCGATGGGCAGCCTCACCGAAGCGGGCCTCAAGAAGTTGGCCGGTGAGCGTTCCTTCGAGCGCGGGCGCGGATACCTGGATGCGGTATCCGGGGTCGAGGTCGGTGACGGTTGGGTGAGTGCCAGCGTCCACGGGACGGAACGGTACGAAGCGCATCTGACCTTCGACGGACCTGGTGGGTTGGGCGGCGAGTGCGACTGCCCGTATGGCCTTGAGGGTAATTTCTGCAAGCACTTGGTCGCCCTCGGCCTGACGGTGCTCGCCGACCCGAAGAGCCTGCCACGTCAGCGGAAGGCGGCGCGGGACCGGGCGCAGAGCCTCGACACGTGGCTGGCTGCCCAGCCCAAGGCCGAGTTGCTCGCCCTGTTGCGTGAACAGATCGGCGAGGACCGGCAGTTGCGGCGCCGACTTGAGCTGCGGGCCGCGAGCACCCGTGGCGACCTCGTCACCATCCGGGCCCGGATTCGCGAACTGCTCGACATCGGTCCGTTCGCGCAGTACGGATACGTCGAGTACGCCGACGCCCGTGCCTACGCGGTCCAGGCGGAACAGGCGGTGTCGGCGATCGGCGCGCTCACCGGCTCCGGGCGGGCGAACGACGCGATCGCCTTGGCGGGGGAGGCGATGGAGCAACTGGCCCAGGCGGTGGAGTGCGTCGACGACTCCGACGGGTGGCTCGGCGAGGTGGGCGCCGGCCTCGCCGACGCTCACCTCGACGCATGCCGTGCGGCCCGCCCCGCCCCAGGGGAGCTCGCTCGCTGGCTCGTCGGCCATGCGCTCGGGGACGTGGACGACGGCCTCACCGACCTCGATCCACTCGACTACGAGGACGTTCTCGGCGTAGAAGGGATGGCCATTCTACGGAAGTTGGCGGTCGAGGCGTGGCGGGCCAACCGCCGCGGCTGGGCGGAGAAGTATCTGATGGAGCGTCTGGCCAAGGCGGGAGGCGACGTCGACACGGTGATCGCCGTGCATGCGGCCGACCTCTCGCCGGACGGCCACACGCACCTGGCCATCGCCCGCGAACTGGACGGCGCCCAGCGCCCCGACGAAGCCCTGCGCTGGGCGGAACGCGGCATCCGCGATGCCCGGGACCCCGCTCTCGTCGACACCGCCCTCGTCGACTACCTCTGCGACCGCTACGCGCAGGCGGACCGACTCGCCGACGCCCTCGCCGCGCGCCGCGACCACTTCGGCGCCCGCCGGGCCCTGCCCACGTACCGCCAACTGCGCGCCGCCGCCCGGGCAACGGACTGCTGGTCGGCCGAGCGTGAGGCCGCGCTGGCCCTGCTTCGCGCCGACGCGGGGCGGCACAAGAAGAGTCGGTTCGGCGGCCCCGTCCTGGTCGACGCCCTCCTCGACGACGAGGACATCGACGCCGCTTGGCAGGCCGCCACCGAGGCCGGCGCAGACGACCGACAGTGGCTCACCCTCGCCGACCAGTCCCGAGCCACCCGCCCCGGCGACGCACTCGGCGTCTACCTGCGACTGGCGGACCCACTCACCAAGCAGACCGGCAACAGGATTTACGAGCAGCTCGTCAGCCTGTTGTTGAGCATCCAGGACTGCCATCGCCACCTGGGAACGTCTGACGAGTTCACCGAGTACGTCACCGCCCTGCGCACCGCCCACAAACGTAGGCGGAACCTGATGAGCCTGATGGACCGGCACAATCTGTGAACGGGACGAGTTGTCGCGGCGGCTCGTACAGTCAAGCAGGTATGGCGCAGGCCATGGTTGGTCGTTAGTCGCCTGGCCGCGGTCCGTGCGCCATCGATATACGGCTGTCACGACGTGTGCCGCAGACGCACCGCGGCACTGGTGTCAGCGGAGGGCGCCACAGATCCGATCGCCCCGGTCCCGCCGCGCACCGAGCTCCACGCCGTGGACAAGTACGCGCAGCTTGCCGTCTTCGTCACCCCACACGGCGACCAGTTGCTCCGCGTCGGCGAAGGTGTCGTACGCGCGAAAGCCGAACAGCCCGTGAGCGCGCAGGCGACCACGACCACGTGAGACGACCTCTAAGACGCCGGTGTCGGGGCTGCCTTCCTCGGCGCAGGAGGGGATGCATACGATGATCAGCATGCAAATGCGCCACATCGTCCCACTCTGCGCCGCCGTGACCCTTGTCGCCGGCTGCTCTCAAGGAGCAGCTGACAAGCCACAAGACACAGAAGCCGCCTCGACGCAGGACTCGAAGAAGCCGCAGCAAGAGGAGACGGCATCGAGTGGCGGTGCCTCTGAATGGAACCCCAAGAAGGGCTTGCAAAGGGCTCAGCGGGCACTGGCCGCCTACGATGACGATGGCACCCATCCGAGGATCGTGGAAACCGACAACCCCTACGTCACCACGGGGATGTCCCAAAAATTCAACACCTCGGGAGACCGGCCGTACCGCCTTGACATCACCTGCAACACTCAAGGCATCCGTGAACTCACGCTGACGTTGTCCCGCGGCAACGAAGAGCAGGACTACGCAATCGGATGCGGAGACCGTGAAGCAGACCAGTTCAACATCCCTCCAGGGAAGCCGGTCACGGCCAAAATCGCACCGGTCGAAGATGGCACTGGCCTCATTCTCTGGCGCCTGAGCACCATCGCCGCGGACGAGGTAGACGGTTGCGACGACGACATTACGGGTTGCGATAGCTGGGACACATCCGCATCCTGACCCATCAGGGCGGGCGGGCGGCATCGACAACGCGGACGCGAGGTGGAACTCTCCTGCGATGCCCTACGACAGCCCGGACGTGGTGGGTACCACGCCCACATCAAGTGGTGAACCTGCCCGTTGACGGACGAGTCTCCCGTCAGCTCCATGCTGCCCGCAGTACCACTGTCTGCGGTACTTGCTAACTCCGCCAGCCTGCAGAGCGCTTCACCACCACAGTCCCGTCCTCACGGCACGACGGGCTGATCCCAGCTCTCCGCGTCCGGTGTGACGGCCAGGCGCCGCAACGCCTCCTCCGCCGGTGAACCGGGTGCGGCCGTGTAGACGGTCAGCGCCTGGTCCGGGCTGTCGGGGATGCGGAAGGTCTCGAACTTCAGGGCCAGCGGTCCGACCAGCGGGTGGTAGAGAGGCTTGTCGCCGTGGGTCTCGTCCCGAATGGTGTGGTCGGCCCACATCCTGCGGAAGTCCTCGCTACGGGTGGACAGTTCGTCGATGAGGTCCGCCAACTCCTCGTCATCCGGGTGCCTGCCCGCATCGACACGGAGAAAGGCCACCGTGTCATCCGCCTTGCGCTGCCAGTTCACATAACGGTGCCGGGACGTTTCGTCGAGAAACGTGAGCCGGGCCAGATTGCGCTGCTCCTCGGGAAGCCGTGGAAAATCGGCGATGAGCACGCGCGCCATGCGATTCCAGGCAAGGACCTGCAAGCGGCGCCCCACCACATAAGCGGGCGCGTGCTCCAGCGACTCCAATACGTGATGGAGTCCGGGCCGGACTTGCTGTGACGGTGGTTTCGGTCCCTCGGTCTCCGCATGCACCAGGGCGTAAAGATGCTGCCGTTCGGCTGCCGACAGGCGCAGCGCGGCGGCCACGGAATCGAGGACCTGCGGCGAGACATTCCCGCTGCGCCCCTGCTCCAACCGCACGTAATAGTCCACGCTGACCCCGGCGAGCAGCGCCAGCTCCTCGCGCCGCAGCCCCGGCACCCGTCGGCGCGAGGCCGCCGGCAGGCCCACGTCCTGCGGCTGCACCCGGGCCCGCCGGGACCGCAGGAAATCACGCAACTCGGCCCGTCGATCCATGCCTCCATTATGCCCGAACCCAAGGGTGGTACTGCCAAACCCAGGAACGCCATCACCAGGAATGCCAAACCCCAGGAAAGCCATAACGGAGGGAAAGGCGAACCTGCTTGTGGGCTTGCTCCATGCCCTCCTGGCGCCGCAAGGTCGAGTACGTCGCCGCTACGCCACGGGAAACGGAGAGAGGGGAGAGCGGAGGTGCGGAGGTAATTCCGATCGCCGAGCATTTCCGGCATTACTGACGTCGTCGATGCCAATCGGCAGCGTCAAACGGCACCACCAAGCGACACGACGAATTCCTGGGAGGAAAACATGAACGGGAAGCTCCGCATCGTCATCGGGAGCGACTTCCGGGGGCTGACTTACAAGGAACCCCTCAAGGCGTTCCTGGAGAACGACCCGCGGGTGGCCTCGGTGCAGGACGTCGGCGTCACCGGCGACACCAACACCGGCTACCCACACATCGCGGTGGACGCCGCCGAGATCGTCGCCGACGGCGAGGCCGATCGCGCGCTGCTCATCTGCGGCACCGGCCTGGGCATGGCCATCAGCGCCAACCTCGTCCCAGGCATCCGCGCCGTCACCGTCAACGACGCCTACCAGGTCGAGGGATCGGTCCTGCTCAACAACGCCCAGGTGATGGCCCTCGGCCAGATGTGCGTCAGCCTGCACCACGCCCAGGCCCTGGTCGACCAGTGGCTTGACCTGCGCTACGACCCCACCTCCGCATGGGCGCCCCTCATGGACGCGATGGTCGACTACGAGGCCGAGTACGCGCAGAAGGCCAGCGCCGCCGACCCGCGCCAGACCACCCCGTCCTGCACCTGACCCGCCCCGTCCCGCCCCTCTCACGAGAGACCCCAACTCCCCATGACCCCCCAGAAGATCCTCATCCTCGCCGGCCACGCCACCGAAGACCTGGAGCTGTTCTACGGACTCCAACGCCTGACCGAAGAGGGGTACGACGTCACCATCGCCGCCCCGCGCAAGGAGCGGCTGAAGTTCGTCTCGCACGACTTCGACGGCACCTACCCGGGTACGTACACCGAGTTCCCGGGCAAGTCCTGGCCCGCGGACGTCGCCTTCGCGGATGTCGATCCGGCCGAGTACGCCGGCCTCTTCCTGCCCGGCGGCCGCGCACCGGAACACCTGCGCCACCACCCGGACTTCGCGCGCCTCGTCAGGCACTTCTTCGCCACCGACAAGCCCGTCGCGCACACCTGCCACGCGGCCATCGCCCTGGCACCGCTCGGCGTCCTCAAGGGCCGCACGACGACCGCGTTCCCGGGCGTCGCACCGGAGGTCGACCTCGGCGGAGGCACCTTCCTCGACGACGCGCCGGTCGTCGACGGCAACCTGGTCGCCGTACGCGACTGGTCGGAAAACGCCCCGCTGCTGCGTGAGTTCGTCCGCCTGCTGCGGCAGCGCAGCACCGACACCGGGGCGACCGGCTGATGCACTGCTTCGACTGTGCCGCACTCGGTCGCGAGACCGTGGCGGTCGCCCTGTGCCAGGGCTGCGGTGCCGGCCAGTGCTCCGCCCACGTGATCGTCGCGCAACGCGCAGTGCGCCGACTGGCGGGCCTGGGACAGGTCTCCTCGCCCGATCCCGCCCGCCGTATGACCTGCGCGGCCTGCCATGGAGCAAGCCGAACCGCCTGAACCCCGGGCGCCATTGGCGACTCACCGCCCAGACGCTCACCAGCAGGCCGGTCAACCCGGCTGAACAAGGACACCATCATCATGATCTTCATCACCGCCAAGTTCCTCGTCCGTCCCGAACACGCCGACCGGTGGCCGCAGATCGCGGCCGACTTCACGGCCGCGACCCGCGCCGAGCCCGGCTGCCTGTGGTTCGACTGGTCCCGCAGCGTGGACAACCCCAATGAGTACGTCCTCGTCGAGGCGTTCCGCGACGACGAAGCCGGGGCGACGCACGTCCAGTCCGCCCACTTCAAGGCCGCGCAGCAGACCCTGCCCCCGCACCTCGTGGAGACCCCCAGGGTCGTGAACTTCACCGTCCCGCAAGGTGGTTGGTCGGAGCTGGGCGAGATGGCCGTCGGCGAGAAGTGACGTGACCGGGGTGGCCGTCTGTTGGAGGAGTGGGCGGCCACCTCAGGTGACGCGGCGCGTTCCGGGCCGAGACGCGGCCGCTCGATGGGTCGGTCATGGTGGTGGCCAGGGGCGAAACTGCGTAGCCGTCGGGTTGGCGGTGCCGGTATTGTCCGGCGTCCGGTAGCCCGTACCAGCGGCTTCACCAGCACGGAGAGCGATCCACATGACCAGCCAGCAGGCAACGACGACCCTTTGGCGCCCCACCGGCCCCGAGGGGCTGGATCTGGTCCGTGAGTTGGACTGGCGTGGATGGCCGCCCCGCCTCCCCGAGCAGCCGATCTTCTATCCGGTCCTCGACGAGGACTACGCGATCAAGATCGCGCGAACGAGTTCCGCTGAGCCAGACAGCTTGCCGACGGGGCGTGCTGACCGCCCCATGAGTCCAGTCCGGCAGACCTGAATGGCGCCCCGGCCGCCTACGTCGGGGCGAACGCTCCTGACCACCCCCCCAACCCTCCCAAGGACAAACCTGTTGACCCCACATTCCCTCGCGTTCTACGTGGACGCGGTCGCGTCCGGGACCGTGCTCGGCGCCAAGCCGACGGACAGCCCTGACCGAGTGACCGAGATCCTCGGCTCCGACTTTGCCGAGAACTCCCTTGACGACTACAGCATGTGGCGCGACTACGGAATGGTCGAGTTCTTCTGGATCCGGGAATCGCCGGACCATCCTTGGGAGGGTCACCACTTCACCCTGCAGGTGCATCGGCTGACGTCCTGGGGCAGTAGCCTCGTCAACCAGGCGATTCGTGATCGGTACGGCCGCTTCGATCGGCATCTTCGGTTCGACAAGCTGGAGCGGCTGCTGGCGAAGCGTGGCGTACCCATGGAGTACGTCCCGGACGTCAACGAGCCGACCATCACCCTGCATTGGCAGCCCGCCTCCGAAGTCTCCGTGCTGGTGGTCCGAGCCCACGAGAGCGAGAGGCGCCGGCGATGGGACGAACGCATCGGTGATGTGTACGCCATCTCTTCACCGGTGAGCGCCGAGTACGTGGCACGGAGCAGAGCACGGTACGGCCAGCAGGCCGCCACCGGCTGAACCACGCCCAGGGGCGGTCAACCCATGGTCTGGTTCATCGGGTCCCTCTTGATGGCCGTCGCCTGCTCGCGCCCCTGTTAGCTGGGCGTTAGCGGTGCGGCAGCGTTGCGATAGCGGCCTTGATCAAAGTGGGTGTCGTACCGAGGAGATACCGACACCGACTTCACCGGGGGGACCCGAAATGAGCTCCACCACCAACGCCCGCATCGTTCGCCGCCGCACCGTGGGTGTTGCCGCCGCGGCTCTGACCGCGACCGCCGCGTTGTCCTTGACCGCCTGCTCCGGTTCGGACGCCAATGCGGCGAAGCCTGCGAGCCAGGCGGGTGCGAGCACGGGTTCGGCCGGTGCCGGGGCCAGCGCCTCGGGCTGGTCCGGGATACAGAGCACCGACAAGCAGGAGGGCAAGGCGAAGTCGGGCGCCGGCGAGGTCAACTCGTCCCGTGTCCACTCCGGGAACGGCGCGGCCAGGGGTGTTGGCAAGAGCAAGTTCTGCCGCACGTCCGACCTGGTGATGGAGGCGGACAACTCCTCGCGCGATCCGAAGACGGGTGACATCACCATTCAGATGACCAGCAAGGCCGGGAGCGCCTGCTCGGTGACGGGCTTCGCCGGCGTTGACTTGAAGGACGCCGATGGCACCTCCGCCCCTGTTCACCGTGGGGGTGAGGTGCCCCGTATCACCAACCTGAACCCTGGTGACACCGCCACGTTCAGCATCTCGTACAAGGCCGACCTGAGCGGCGACAGCCTCGCCAACCCGACCAACATCATCGTGACGCCGCCGAACGAGACCCACAGCGTGTCCCTGAAGTGGCCTGCGGACGCGCTGAAGTTGGGCGGCTCGTACGACGAGACCATCAAGGTTCACCCGGTCGGCATCGCGAGCTGAGCGCCGCGAAGCCCTTACGAGGACCGGCCTGCTCTCCACGCGGACACCGACCCAGCTCGGCCGCGCGCAGGCCGGGCTCCATTCCCTCATTCCCTATGGCGGCTTGACAGGCATCACGCCCATCGTCTCACTGCGCTCGATCCCGAGGCTCCGTTGACGGACCTGCTGCCGCTGGTCGACATGATGCAGAAGTCAAGAGGGTGAGCCCTGTGCCTCGACCCGTCAGGCCCATGAACCGGCCGTCTTCTCGCATCGGCTTGTCCGGTTGTCGATCGAGGAGACGGGATCCCCTTCGCTTGCGTTGGAAGGGGACGACGTTTCCTCCCGCGTGAGGCCGGAGCTGGGCGAGAGGCCGGTGGCGGGAAGTGACCTGACTGGGCCGGTGGTCGGCCTCCGTGGCAGGTGGGCGCTCCAGGGCACGCGCGCGACTTTGCGACGTGGAGCCGCCGTCGGTCTGCAGGTGCCAGCGCAGGGCACGTATGTGGGGTTCGCGCGAGAGTTGGACGACGAGCCGTTCCAGGGCGGCGGCGCCGGGACCGCCTGCGGTGAGGGTCATCTGGAGCCGCACATGGACGCTGCCGTCCGGTTTGATGGTGTGCACGCTGTCGAGGGGGGTGTTGGTGTTCGTGAACGCCCGTGTGTACAGGGTGCGCATCTTCGTGTCGACGCGACGGTCACAGACGGCTTGGAGCGTGCAGTGCGTCCGTAGGGGGTGCACGACGTTCTTGGGCCGCCGGAACGGAGCGAAGAGAGACAGGAGTTTCATGCGGCTCCTTTGAGCGGATCGGAGACCGGGGCGTGACTGACCGCCGCCATGGTGCGGTTGGCGGTGGGAGCTCGTGATGGCCTGATGAGGGAGGGCGCGGATGGGCGGGAGCACGGCGTCGAGGGCCGTGTGGCTGCGTCCGTGCGCGAGCGAGCGTGTGGGGGTGGGAGTGGGGGAGAGGCCGCGGGTTGGGTCGTTCCTGGTTCTCTACGTCAACTGAGGGCGCAACTTGGCGCCCCGGCACGGTTGTTGGTCGCAGGGGTGTGAGGGGGAGGCGTGTGGAATGGGTGGGAGGGGTGGTTATCGCGCACCGGAGGTGGGGGAGGGGCCGCGGGCGCGGGGGCGACTGTGGTCCGTTCCATGGCTGTGACCGTCCATGGCTCTCGCCTCCTCCCGGCCGAGGCGCACGCATGCGCCGAACAAGGCACGGCACGCGGCGGGAGCCGGTGTCCGTGAAGACGCCGTACTGAACGAGGTGTCTCAAACCCGTCGTACGCTGAGAGGCTACCTTCGAGCCTGTGCTAGAACGCAAGGGCTTGACTCAACCTTGGTTCCGCTCTGACGTTTTGTGCATGGATGACGTGCCGATTTGTCCCGGTTGGGTCGTTCCGGGCGCGCTGGCGACGCCCTCTCCCGGGGCGTTCTGGTGGCGAAATCTCTCGATGGTGGTGAGTTGTGGCGGTGATGAGTTGATCACCGCCGCCGCGGCGGTCGCTCTCCTGGGTGGGCGCCTTGACCAGGCGTGTGGGCGCTGTCCCGCTCGTCCGGTACCGGCGCAGCCCCGGTCGGGGGAGACGGTGACGCCGGAGATCGTGTTGGTGATCCGGCCAATGTCGGTGAGACGGTGTGCGGCTTTCTGGACGGCGGAGAGGTGCGCGCGGTCAGGGCGGGGGCTGCGCAACGCTGTCAACCAGGCCGGTTCCGGGGCGAGTCGTGCGGTCAGTCCTCTGTGGCGTGCCGAATCGTCACTGACGCCGGTCACTGCCCCGCCGTCCGACCGAAGGGCTCACGATGCCACGCAAAGTCCGAGCCACTCCCTCTCCCACGGGGTGGCTTCGTCTGATCGCAGGTGCCCCGATCCACCTGTACCGCTGGCACCTGGGCGTGTTCATGGGTAGCCGAATCCTGCTGCTCACCCACGCCGGCCGTAAGAGCGGCCAGCCCCGCCAGGTCGTCCGGAGGTCGCCGGCCGCGATCCTCGGACCGGTGCCTACCGCCTGCCCTCGGGCTTCGGCCCGACCTCGCAGTGGTTCCGCAACATCCAGCACACGCCCCAGGTCGCGATCCAGGTCGGGCGGCGCCGCACCCTCGCCCGTCCCATGACGCCCGAGGAATCCGGGCGCGTCATGGCCGAGTACGCCTCCCGGCACCCCCGAACCGCGCGCCGCCTCAGGGGAGTTCGCGACATCGAGACCGACGGCAGCACCGAGGGCTACTACCTCATCGGCCGCGACCACATCCCGTTCGTCGAGGTGACCCCCACACCGGTCGCGCCACCACAACCTCCCCACGACGCCTGACCGGCCGGCCGAGTTGTTCCGGCCATGGTTCGGAAGGGATTTCCGCTTCGGGGTGTGCGTCAGGAAGAATGTCCGGCGATGACGTCGCAGCCTGTTGAGCCGGATCGGGCCGGATACGCCCCCTTCGCGCATCTCACCGTGCCCAACTCCGCCCTCTACCGCCGGGTGATGGGCACATTCCTGGCGGCCAAGGAGCGGTTCGCGGTGCACCTGCGTCCGGAGGACGTGCACGCCGCGCTGACGCCGGAACACCGGCCCGCCGAACTGGACACCGTGGTCAAGGCACTGGACAGCCTCGTCGACTGGGGCAACCTGAGGGCGGACCCCGACACCTCCCGGGTCACCGCGGTCGAGGACTTCTACCGCAAGCGCTTCATCTACCAGCTCACGCACGCCGGAGAGGCCGCCGAACAGGCGTTATCCGCGTACGACGAGGCGCTGGGGCGGCGCGGCGCGCTCCAGGCGGTGGCGCTGCACGACATCGTCACGCAGTTGCGGGCCCTGCTGGTGATCGCGGGGGAGGAGGAGCCGGACGCGGCCAAGGCCCACCTGGCGCTGTCCGCGCTGGCCAGTCGGTTCGAGGCGTTGGCGGAGAACGCGCGGGCGTTCATGGGGTCGTTGCAGCGCACCATCGACCTGCACGGCGTGGAGGTCGAGGTCTTCCTCGCCTACAAGGACCGGTTGATCCAGTACCTGGAGCGGTTCATCCAGGACCTGATCACCTTGGGCGGCCGGATCGCCCTGCTCATAGGGGAGCTGGAGGGGCAGAACCGGGCCGATGCGCTGCTGCGGCTGGCGGCGGTCCGTGAGGCCGCGGACGCCGCACCGGACGAGCTGGAGAGCGCGGAAGCGCAGGCATACGCGCGCTGGGCGGGGCGCTGGGCGGGGCTGTCCGCCTGGTTCGTCTCGGCGGACGGCCGCGAGTCACAGGCGCGCCTGCTCCGTGGTCGTGCACTGGGTGCGATTCCCCAACTTCTCGCGGTGGTGCGACAGTTGAACGAGCGTCGGGCGGGAAGGTCGGATCGGTCGGCGGACTTCCGTACCCTGGCCCGCTGGTTCGCCGAGGCGCCCGACGACGAGGCCAGGCATCGGCTGTGGCGCGCCGCCTTCGGCCTCTACCCCGCCCGCCACCTCACCATCGACGCAGACACCCTCACCGAGCGCACCGCCCATCCGGTGCTGGCCTCCACCCCGTGGGGCGAGGCCGAACCGCTGCGCATCAGCCCGCAGTTGCGCCGCACCGGCAGCTACGAGCGGCGCGGGAAGACCCGCAAGGTGCAGGACCGTTCGGAGGACCGGCGACGCCTCGCCGAGATCGCCGCCAGACAGGCCGCGGAGATCACGGCAGCCCGCACCCGCCTGGCAACGGACGGCACCACCCGACTGTCCGCGCTCGGCGAGCTCGATCCACTCGCCTTCGGCCTGTTCCTGCGGCTGCTCGGCGACGCCCTGGCCACCTGGCGGCCGGACATGACCACGACGATGGTGACCAGCAACGACGGCTCGATGGAGATCCGCCTCACGGCGCTGACGGACGGCACGAAGGCCGAGATCCGCACGCCCGGGGGAGTGTTCCGGGGCCCGGACCACCTGGTCGAGATCACCGACCTCACCCGGAGCGGCCGGGTCCGTACGCACGACACCCCGGCGCGGGGACCTGTGAGGGAGGAGCCATGACCACACCCCTGGGCGAGGTACTGGACAGCCGGCGCGCGGCCGAGTTCCAGAAGGCCGCCCGCGCCCTGCTGAAGGAGCCGCTGCTGCTGGCGCACGGCCCCTACGCCGACGAGTACCGCCTGGTGCGGCAGCACGCCGCCGAACTGCGCGACTGGTTCGACCGCAACGTCGGATGGTCGTTGCGGGTGGACGCGGAGGCCGCCCGGCTGCGCAAGACCCCCGGCGCCCCGGCCGACCCCACCCACCCGGCGCGCGAGGCGTCCAGGGCGCAGGCACCGTTCACCCGCCGCCGGTACGTACTGCTGTGCCTGGCCCTGGCAGCGTTGGAACGCGGGGAGGCGCAGATCGCCCTCGGCCGACTCGCCGAACAGGTCGTACTGGATGCCGCGGATCCCCAACTCGCCACCGCCGGAGTGCAGTTCACGCTGGAGCGACGTGACGAGCGGTTGGACCTCGCCGCGGTGGTGCGGCTGCTGCTGCGGTACGGCGTACTGCGCCGGGTCGCCGGCGACGAGGACGCCTACGTCAGCGGCGCGGGCGACGTGCTCTACGACGTGGAGCGCCGGGTCCTGGCCGGACTGCTCGCCGCCCGCCACGGACCCTCGACCGTCGCCGCCGAGGACGCCGACGACCGCCTGGCCGGACTGATCGCGGAAAGCGCCCTGGACAGCGACGAGTTGCGGTTCCGCGCGATCCGCCAGACCCTGACCCGCTGCCTGCTGGACGACCCGGTGCTGTACTACGACGAGCTGGCCGACGAGGAACTCGTCTACCTGACCCGGCAGCGCGGCTTCATCACCGCACGCATCAGCGAACTGACCGGCCTGGTGGCAGAGGTGCGGGCCGAAGGCATCGCCATGGTCGACCCACTGGACGACCTGACCGACGTCCGCATGCCCGAGCAGGGCACCCACGGGCACGTCACCCTGCTGCTCGCCGAACACCTCGCGGCCGCCGGCGGCGAGGTGGGCCGCGGCGAGTTGGAACGCCGGGTGCGGGAACTGGCCGTCGAGCACGGCGGATTCTGGTCCAAGAGCGCCAAACAGCCCGGCGCGGAAGCCGAACTGGTCGAACAGGCACTGACCAAACTCACCGCACTCGGACTCGTCACGCGCACACCGGGAGGCGTCGCCCCCCTCCCCGCCCTCGCCCGCTACGCGGTCGGCGAGACCGTCGTGCTCGAACCGGGCACCCGCACTCCGCAACGAAAGGCCCCAGCGTCGTGACCGCCCTGCCCCTCCCCGCACCCGGTCGGTGGCGGCCGCTGCGCATCGGACTGGTCGACCTCTTCTACTACGACAAAGAGGAGTTCTGGTTCCACGACGGCCGCCTGCTGCTGCGCGGCAACAACGGCACCGGCAAGTCCAAGGTCCTCGCCCTGACCCTGCCCTTCCTCCTCGACGGCGACCTCTCCGCCCGCCGGGTGGAGCCCGACGCCGACCCCGGCAAGCGCATGGAGTGGAACCTGCTGCTCGGCGGGCAGCACCAGCACCCCGAGCGACTCGGCTACACCTGGATCGAGTTCGGCCGCCGCGACGAGACCAGCGGCCAGGACCACTTCGTCACCCTCGCCTGCGGACTGAAGGCGGTGTCCGGGCGGGGCATCGCCCGCCACTGGTACGCCGTCACCGACCAGCGCGTCGGCGAGGAACTGAGCCTGCTCGACGCCACCGACACCGCGCTCTCCCGCGACCGGCTCGCGGAGGCCATCGCCGGCCGCGGCCTGGTCTACGACCAGGCCAAGGCATACCGCAGGGCCGTCGACGAGGCACTGTTCGGACTCGGCGAGCGACGCCACGCGGCGCTGGTGGACCTCCTCATCCAGCTACGGCAGCCGCAACTGTCCAAGCGCCCCAACGAGGTCGCCCTCTCCCGCGCGCTGACCGAATCGCTGCCGCCGATGGACCAGGCGGTGATCGCCGACGTCGCCGAGGCGTTCCGGTCCCTGGACGAGGAGAAGGACGAACTGCGGGCCGCCGCCGAGGCGGAGCGGGCCGCCTCGGCCTTCCTCGACCACTACCGCCGCTACGCCCGGGTCGCTACCCGCCGCCGGGCCCGCCTGCCCCGCACCGAACACGCCCGCTACGAACAGCTCCACCGCGACCTGGCCGCCGCCGAGACCGACCGCTCGGACGCCGAGAAGGCCCGGACGACCGCCGCCGACCTGCTCGCGGAGCTCGCGGAGACCGCCACCCGGCTCACGGCACAGGACGCCGCACTGCGCGAGGGCCCCGAAATGCGCAGCGCCCGCGAGCTGGAACAGGCGGCAGCCGACGCCCGCCGCACCGCGGACGAACTGGCCCGCGCGGCGGCCGACCAGGCACAGGCGGGCCAGGCCCACACCCGCGCACTCGGCCGCCTCGACACCGCACAACGCCGCCTGACGACGGCCGCGGAGCAGATCACGGATACCCTCGCCCGCGAGCGGGAAGCGGCCTCGGCGGCCCGATTCGACGGCCTGCCGGAAACCGACGGCGTACCGGAGGCGGAACTGCGCCGTGCGGCGGGGGAGTCGGTGGCCCGCAGGCGCCGCACCCTCGACCACGTCGAGGAGTTGATGGCACACGCCGAGACCGCGGCCGGCGAACGGAGGGACGCCGCCCGCCGCCTGGACGAGGCCGAGATCGAGGCCGGCCACACCGCCGAGCGGCAGACCCGGGCGGAGGAGGGGGCGACCGCGGCAGGCCGGGAACTCGTCACCCTCGTCGGCGGCCACCTGGACTCCTGCGAGGAACTGACCGTCGCCGACCCCACCGGCCTCCTGGACGCACTCCAGGACTGGGTCACCCACCTCCAAGGCCCCTACCCGGCACGCGAACAGGCCGGCGAGGCCCACCGCGTACGCGCGGCGCACCTGGCCGACCGCAGCGCCGCCCTCGGACAGGAACTGACCGCCCTGCGGGGCCGGCACGCCGAGGCCGAGCGGGAGCTGACCGAACTGGAGGCGGGCGGCCAGCGCGGCCCCGCCGCACCCCCGACCCGTACCCCCGGCGTGCGCGACCGGGCGCCCGGAGCACCCCTGTGGCGACTGGTCGACTTCCACGACCACATCACCGCCACCGAACGGGCCGGACTGGAAGCCGCACTGGAGGCATCCGGGCTCTTGGACGCCTGGGTGCGCCCGGACGGCACCACCGTCCACGCCGAGGGGCACGACACCCTCCTGTCCCCCCTGCCACCGGCCCACCAGCCGACCGGGCCGACCCTCGCCGACGTACTGCGGCCCGCGGTCGACCACGGTGACGCCCGCGCCACGGCGGTGGGCGAGCAGACGGTGGCCCGCCTCCTGACAGCCGTGGGCCTCGGCTCCGGCGACGACACCTGGGTGGCGACGGACGGCCGCTTCCGCGTCGGCGCCCTCACCGGCAGTTGGTCGAAGGAGGCAGCCGCGTACGTGGGCGAAGGAGCCCGCGAGGAGGCACGCCGAGCCCGCATCACCGCGCTGCGCGGCGAACTGGCCGCCCTGAAGGACGACACGACCTGCCTTGAGGCCGAACGCATCGCGGTGGCCCACCGCCGACGCACCCTGGACGCCGAACTGGCCGCCGTCCCCGACGACGCCGCCCTCCGCCACGCCCACGCCCTCGCCGCGACCGCCGCGGACGCCGCCCACCGGGCCCGCACCCGCCGCGACGAACGCTCCACCGAACTGGCCGAGGTGACCCGACGGCAGGCCGAGACGGACACCGAACTCGCCGACACCGCCACCGCCGTGAACCTGCCCGCCGACCGCGGCGCACTCGCCTCCGTCCGCCAGGCCCTGGCCGACTACACCGCCGTCCTCGCCGCTCTGTGGCCCGCTCTGCGCGAACACACCGCCGCGCAGCAGGCCCTCGCCGACGAGCGCGCGGAAGCCGAACAGGCCGGCACCAGGACGGCCGAACTGACCCTGCGCACCGAGGAGTCGCGCCAGCTCGCCGGCGCCGCCCAGGAACGCCACGCCACCCTGCGCTCCACAGTGGGAGCCGCCGTCGCGGAACTGGAACGACGCCTGGCCGAAACCACCGCGGCCCGCGCCGCATGCGAACGCGACCAACGCCAGGCCCGCGAGGACCACACCGCCGCCGACCGGCGCGCACACCTCGCCCAAGGACACATCGAACGACTGGAGGTCGACCTGCGCGAGGCGACGGCGGCCCGCGCCGAGGCCATCGCCGCCCTCCAACGGTTCGCCGCCACCGGCCTGTTGACCGTCGCGCTGCCGCAGGCCACCGTGCCGCCCCTGGACGGCGGACCGTGGGCCGCCACCCCCGCCGTCACCCTCGCCCGCACCATCGAAGCCGAACTGGCCGGCACCGACGACTCCGCAGGCGCCTGGGAACGCGTACAGAAGAAGCTCAGCGAGGAGTACAAGAAACTCCAGGACGCGCTCTCCCGTGGCGGCCACACCGCCACCGCCCGGATCGCCGAGGACGGCATGGTCGTCGACATCATCTACCAGGGCCGCGAACGAGCCGTCCCCGAACTGGCCGAGGCCCTCGCCACCGAAGTCGCCGAGCTGACCCGCATCCTGTCCGCACACGAACGCGAGATCCTCGAAACCCACCTGCTGACCGAGGTCGCCGGCACCCTCCAAGAACTCATCGGCACCGCCGAACGCCAGGTCAACGCCATGAACGCCGAGCTCGACCAGCGCCCCACCTCCACCGGCATGAAGCTCCGCCTGGTCTGGCGCCCCTCCCGCAAGGCACCGGCCGGACTGGCCCAGGCACGCGAGCGCCTGCGCCAGTCCGCCGACGCCTGGACCCCCGAGGACCGGGCAGCCGTCGGGGAGTTCCTCCAGACCCAGATCGGCCGCCGACAGTCCGACGACACCGCCGGCAGTTGGCTGGAGGTGCTCACCACCGCGCTCGACTACCGCAGTTGGCACGAGTTCGGCATCGAACGCCACCAGCACGGAAAATGGGTCCCGGCCACCGGCCCCGCCTCCGGAGGC
The DNA here is from genome assembly GCF_044769405.1 of Streptomyces sp. NPDC090442. Classification (NCBI taxonomy): domain Bacteria; kingdom Bacillati; phylum Actinomycetota; class Actinomycetes; order Kitasatosporales; family Streptomycetaceae; genus Streptomyces; species Streptomyces sp. NPDC090442. The sequence goes on along the minus strand of NZ_JBIVXW010000056.1, from coordinate 39,717 downwards.
GAACGCGTCCTGGCGGTGAGCGTGCCGCTGTTCGCCGCCGCCTCCTCGCACTACGCCACGGCCGCCGCCAACGCCCCCCGCCTGGTCACCCTCGACGAGGCGTTCGCCGGCGTCGACGACGACTCGCGCGCCAAGTGCCTGGGCCTGCTGCACGCGTTCGACCTGGACGTGGTGATGACCAGCGAACGCGAATGGGCCTGCTACCCCGAGGTCCCCGGCATCGCCATCGCCCAACTCTCCCGCGTCGACGAGATCCAGGCAGTCCTGGTGACCCGCTGGGAATGGGACGGAACCGAACGCACCCGAGGCACCGAACCGGCACCCCACACACCGACACCCTCCCCCCACATCCCCGCACAGCTCCCCGCAGGACCCGCCGACAGCCAGGACACCCTGTGGACGTGAACGCCGACCAGGAACCCGGCCGGGAACCGGCACCGCACGCGGACCCCGACGCACCCGGACAGTCCCCACCCCCCGTCGACCACGACCGCCTGACCAGACTCCTCGGCCCACCCGAACTGGGCTGGCTGGTCGACCGCGTACGCCGCCGCATGGAGCGCGACGAACCCCTCACCGGCCCGGTCACCCTGGCCGCCCCCACCACCGAACAGCGCGCTGCCGCCGAGCGGTTGTTGGGCCGCAGCCCCGGCACCGGACGGTCCCTGAGCCTGCGCCTCGACGCGGTGGACGCCGTCCTACGCCGCTCCGGAGCCAGCCCCCACGGCCTCGTCACCGCCGTCACCGCCCTCACCGGCCCCGTCACCCGCCTCGCCGACCAACGCGAGCAGGAAGCCAACGACTGGCGCGACGCCCACACCCCCCTCGACACCCTCGTCCACACCACCACACCCCAACTCGCCGACTGGGCCCACCAACTGCGCAGCGACGGCCTCGTACGCCGCCTCGCCCGCACACCACACACAGCCAAGGCCCTGCTCGCCGACACCGCAGAGGTCCTGCACCGACTGCCCGCCGACCCCGCCGTCTCCCTGCCCGCCTTCGCCGCCCGCACCCTCGGCGACGCCCACGCCCTCGACGACGGCACCCCGCTCGCCACCCTCGTCCTGTCCGGCATCCGCGCCCTGACCGGCTTCCCGGACGGCACCGGAGCCGAATGGCGGCGCGAGGCATGGGCGTGCGCCGGCCTCCTCAAGGACGCGCTCTCCTCCACCGTCCTCACCCTCGGCCTGCGCGGCACCCCCGCCCTCGACTGGCTCACCGACGCCGGAGAACCAGCCGTCCTCACCCTGCGCCAACTCACCCGAACCCCACCGCGCACGGCCCCCACCGTGGTGCACGTCTGCGAGAACCCGACCGTCCTGGCCACCGCGGCCGACACCCACGGCACCGACTGCCAACCCCTGGTCTGCCTCCAGGGCCAACCCTCGGCCGCCGCCCTCACCCTGCTGCACCACCTGCACACCCACGGCTCCACCCTCCGCTACCACGGTGACTTCGACTGGGGCGGCCTCCGCATCGCCACCACGCTGCTCCACCGCGTCCCCTGGCACCCCTGGCGCTACACGACCACCGACTACCGCAACGCAGCCGCCACCACCCCCCTGGCCCCCATCCTGACCGGCACACCCACCCCCGCCGCCTGGGACCCCGACCTGCCCGCGGCCCTCACCGAACTCGGCGTCCGCATCGAGGAAGAAGCCGTGCTGAGCGACCTACTGGCCGACCTCGGCCCCGGAGACCGCCAAGGAGCTTCGCCACCAGCAGGAGGTCGCCACGGTGCCGGCTCCGCACGACAGACACCCGACATCAACTCGTCACCCTGACGGGGAATAGACCACCAACATCCCCTGTTCTCCACGAACATGACTGTTGGAGTTGCTCTCAATCCGCTCACCCCCGCCAACCAGATCGACGCGAGCGTGGAGCTCGCCAAGGAAGCCGCGGCCGCGGGACTGCGGTCCGCCTGGTTCGGGCAGACCTTCGGGGCGGACTCGCCCCAGTTGGCCGCGATCGTCGGCCGCGAGGTGCCCGGACTGCACGTGGGCACGTCCGCCATCCCCGTCTTCGGACGACACCCGCTGATCGTCTCCAGCCAGGCACAGACCGCACAGGCCGCCACCCACGGCCGCTACCACCTCGGACTGGCCCTCGGCACCAAGCTGTTGACCGAAGGCGGCTTCGGGCTCCCCTTCGAACGGCCCGTGGCCCGCCTGCGGGAATTCCTCACCGCCTTACGACAACTGACCGAGACCGGCAACGCCGACTTCCACGGCGAACTGCTCACCGCCGCCACCCCGATCCCGGCCCGCGTGCCCGGCGCCGAGTCCGGCGTCCCGGTGCTCGTCGCCGCCATGGGCCCGAAGGCGCTGCGAGCCAGCGGCGAACTGGCCGACGGCATCCTGCCCTACCTCGCCGGACCCCGCGCCCTCGCCGAGCACATCGTGCCGGCCGTCACCAAGGCCGCCGAGGCCGCCGGGCGCCCCGCCCCCCGCATCGTGGCCCTCGTCCACGGCGTGGTCACCGACGACGTCGACGCGGTCCGCGCCACCGCCACCGAGAACCTGGCCTTCTACGAACAGGTCCCCTCCTACGCCCGGGTCATCGAACTGTCCGGTGCCCAACGGGCCTCCGACGTCGCCGTGATCGGCAACGAGGAGACCGTCGCCGCCGAGGTCCAGCGCTACCGGGACGCCGGAGCGAGCGAGGTGGTGTTCGCCGGGACGGAGATGGCCGGCGACGCCGACCGACGCCGTACCTGGAAGCTGCTGGGCGAACTCGCCGGCTGACCATCCAACGGGCCACCGTAAAAACGGATGCCCTGCTCAGCAGGCATCCGTTACGGTGGCCGCATGTCTACGCCCCGAATTTCCTAGCTGAGGACCCGCTTCCACGCCAGAAGTGTGTCCTTCGCTGTTTTCGGAGTGTTCAAGCATGATCACCGTTCGTGATGTCGAACTGCGCGCGGGTGCCCGCCTGCTGCTGTCCGACGTTTCCTTCACCGTCTCGCCCGGCGACCGGATCGGCCTGGTCGGCCGCAACGGAGCGGGCAAGACCACCCTGATGACCGCCCTCGCGGGCCACACCAAGCCCGCGGCCGGCACCATCACCCCCACCGGCCCGGTCGGCCACCTCGCCCAGGACTCCCGCGCGGCCGACCCGACCCGGACGGTCACCGACCGCATCCTGTCCGCCCGCGGCCTCGACACCGCCCGCCAACGGCTCCGCGCCGCCGAATCCGCGATGGCCGACGCCGACGGCGGCCGCGCCCTGGACCGGGCCATGACCGCCTACGCCGGCGCCGAGGCCGCCTTCCAGGCCGCCGGCGGCTACGCGGCGGAGGCCGAGGCGGCCCGGGTGGCCGCCGGCCTCGGACTGCCCGAACGAGCCCTCGGCGGGCCCCTCGGCGCGCTCTCCGGCGGCCAACGCCGCCGCGTCGAACTGGCCCGCATCCTCTTCGCCGGCGACCATGGCACGCTCCTCCTGGACGAGCCGACCAACCACCTCGACGCGGACTCGCTCGCCTGGCTGCGCACCTTCCTCCGCTCCCACCAAGGCGGCCTGGTCGTCATCAGCCATGACACCGACCTGCTCGCCGGCGTCGTCAACCGCGTCCTCCACCTCGACGCCACCCGCGCCGCGATCGACCTCCACAACACCGGCTGGACCGCGTACCTGACCCAGCGCGAGGCGGACACCCGACGCCGCACCCGCGAACGGGCCAACGCCGAGCGCAAGGCCACGGCGCTGCGCACCCAGGCGGACAAGATGAAGGCCCGCTCCGCGACCGCCACGATGGCCAGGAGCATGGCCCGCCGCGCCGACCGCCTGCTCGCCGACCTGGAACCCACCCGACGCACCGAGAAGACCGCCCGCATCCGACTGCCCGAGCCGCACCCCTGCGGCCGGATGCCGCTCGGCGCGATCAGCCTGACCAAGTCCTACGGCGACCACCAGGTCCTGCGCGGCGTGGACCTCGCCGTCGACCGGGGCAGCCGACTGGTGATCCTCGGCCTCAACGGCGCCGGAAAGACCACCCTGTTGCGCCTCCTGGCCGGCGCGGAAACCCCGGACACCGGCCGGGTGGTGCACGGCCAGGGGCTACGGATCGGCTACTTCGCCCAGGAACACGACACCCTGGACGGCGCCCGCACCGTCCTGGACAACCTGGCCGCGGCCGCCCCGCACCTCACCGACCAGGAACGCCGGCGCGTGCTCGGCGCGTTCCTGTTCACCGGGGACGACGCCGACAAACCCGCCGGCGTCCTCTCCGGCGGCGAGAAGACCCGGCTCGCACTGGCCGGACTGGTCCACTCCGGAGCCAACGTGCTGCTCCTGGACGAGCCGACCAACAACCTCGACCCCGCCTCCCGGGACGAGGTGCTGGCCGCCGTCGACTCCTACCCCGGAGCGATCGTGATGGTCACCCACGACGAGGGCGCCCTGGACGCCCTGCACCCCGACCGCGTCCTGCTGCTGCCGGACGCGGACGAGGACCTGTGGAGCGACGACTATCGGGAGCTGGTCACGCTGGCGTGAACGCCCTGGGGGCCGGGTCCGCGGACAGTCGCGGACCCGGCCCCCAGGGGTCGCGTCAGGAGGAGGGGCTGGGCGACGGCGAGGCCGTCGGGCCCGCGGCCGCCACCTTCTGGGCCTCCTTGTTCACCAAGGCGGTCAGCTTGCTCGGCGTCAGCTTGGTCGCGGGGTCGGCGATCGTCTTCCCGTTGAGCTGCACGACCGGGACCGGGCCGAGACCCGAACTGGCGTAGTCCTGCTGGGACTTGGTCACCCAGCCCTGCCGCGTGCCACGGTCCAGGCAGAGGTTGAACGCGTCGTGCTCGATCTTTCCGGCCTTCTTGGCCATCTTCTTCAGCAGCGTCCGGTTCTTGAAGCCGTCCTGCTGCGGGGCCGGTTGGTTCGCCCACACCTGGTCCATGAACTCGCTGAACCGACCCTGGTCCTGAGCACAGGCGGCCGCGGCGGCGGCCTCCTTCGCACCCGACCCGCCGTACTGGCGGTCGCTCGCGGTCACGAGACGGTAGTTGATCTGGGCCTGGCCGGACGCGAGGAGCTGACCGAACGTCTTGGAGTACTGCTGGGCGAAGGCCCGCGACTCCGGGCTCCGCGGGTCCTCGTACACCGTCAAGGTGACCGGAATAGTCGGCTTGACCGGAAGGGCCAGCTTGTCCCCATCGGCCGTCGTCCCCACGGCGTTGGACGGCGGCTCGAACGCGGTGGCCTCGCCGGACCGGGCGTACTGGCCGATCCAGGCCGCGGCGCCGCAGATCACGGCGAGCCCGACGCCGATCACCGCGTAGTTGCGCCAGTTGCCGCGAGGGCCCTTTCGCGTCGCTTCGCTGCCGTTCTTGTTGTGCCCTGCGGAGGCCACCATGGGAACCCTTTCACCAGGTCAATCGATGTGCTCGCCGACGGCGCCGTGCCCCGCGCCGCGCCGCCCGAGCGGCGACCGCGGGACACGGAACACCGCTGCGGCACGCACAGTGTGGCAGCATTCCCCGACTGCCGGGGTCCCGGGGCCGGGTGCGACCCCGTATGGAGCGCCGGAGGGCGCCCGCAGGCCCCCGCGCCGCGCTCACGCGGCCGTGGCGGCGACCGTCCCGGTGCTGGTGAGCCGGCGCAGCGCGAGCAGGCCGCCGACCCCGGGGAGACAGGCCAGCAGCACCGACCGGCCGGTGCGATGCGGGTCGCGGGCGACGGCCCCGATGGTGAAGAGGTAGGCGCAACCGTGGAGCGGGCCGGCGAGTGAGGAGACGGCCGGCAGGTGCACCGTGGCCAGGTTGGTCAGCAGGATGATCAGCGAAACCAGTTCGACGGTGGCCGCGGCGCGCAGGGGCCGGCGGGTGGGCGTAACGGGCACGTCATGCTCCTGTCGTCGAGCCGGGACGGATGATCATGAGGATCGTCACCGTCGCCCACAGGAGGTTGAACAGCCCGGTGAACATGGCCAGTTGGGCAGGACGGTAGGGCGGTGCGGTGGTCGGCTCGTCGCCGTCGAGGGCGACCAGCAGGGCGTCCTGCCGGGGCAACACCAGGGCGACCAGGACACCGGCGGCGGCCGCGGTCAGGGCGATGGAGACGATCAACCACGCGTCGCCCAGGACCCCCATCGCGGAGGCGGTGGCGAAGCCGAACACCGGCACGGCCATGCCGACCCCCGCGTACACCCGACAGATGCGGTGCAGCAGCCGGACGGTGCCCACCGCATCCGCCCGGGTGCCCGCCCCGTCCCCACCCGCCTGGGCCCGACGGACGGCCGGCGGGAACATGCTGGCGGCCACGGTGACCGGGCCGACCGCGACGATGGCGGCCAGAACGTGCAGCGAAAGCAAAATCTTGGTCATCGGTCGGCAACCGTCCAGGAGGAGCGGGCACGGACCCGGGACTGGGAGAGCGTCGACCACCCGTCGACCGGACCGCCACGGCCCACCGACCGCGGAACTACGAGGTACATGTGCCAAAGAGACTTTCTCGTTGAGCGAGCAAAGAGAGCTGAGCGAACAGAGATGAGTGAAGTGAGCTGAGTGAAGCGAGCTGATCGACGGGGAGGTCAGAAGGGGAGGGGCTGCGCCGGCGCGGCGCCGGTGGCGGACCAGACGGTGCCGCGCCGCTCGTGAGCGAAGACCCGCTCGACGGCACGCGCCACCCGGGGACCAACCTCGCGCTCGACCACGTAGAGGGCGAGATCGAGACCGGAGGTGACCCCACCACTGGTGATCAGATCGCCGTCGTCGACCACCCGCGCGTCGACGTGCTCGGCGCCGGTGGCCACCAGCAACTCCCGCCCCATGTCATGGCTGTTGACCGAACGCCCCTTGATGAGACCCGTCATGGCCAGCAGCAGCGACCCGCCGCAGACCGTCGTCACCAACGTGTCCGGCCGGGCCAGCGCCGCACCGGCCAACCGCGTCAGGTCCGTGTCGACGGCCCGCCGCAGAATCTCCGGAATGGTCCCGGCCCGCTCCGCCGCGCTCAGCCCCGCCGGATCGCGCAGATCGCCCACCGCCCCGGGCAGCACGACCACGTCGGCGCGCGCCGGATCCAACGCCGTGGTGGCGCGCAGGGACACCGCCGCCAGCCCACTGGGCACCTCCCGCGCCCCCTCGGCGCTCACCAACTCGACGCGGACGGCCCCCTCGGTGAGCATGCCGGCGCAGTGCAGCACCTCGTAGGGCGCGATGACATCCAGCGGGTCGAAGCCGTCGAACAGTACGCAGTGGACGAGCATGCGGTGCCTCTTCTCCAGTCGTGATCAGCAGTGCGCGCTAGAAAGTCCGACCCGCGCCACACAGTGGCCAGAATGACAACTTTCCACGGATTCCCGCCAACGCTCTGCAGAGCGCCTATGTGGCCTCCACCGCCGCTATCCAGGGAACTGACCACTGGCGGGAATCCAACTATCGTGTCGCCATGCACACCGTGGCCATCCTCGTCCTCGACCATGTGGTGCCGTTCGACATGGCGGCACCCCTGGAGATCTTCGGCCGCACCCGCCTGCCCGACGGACGCCGCCCCTACCGGACACGGCTCTGCGCCCCCACGCCCCAGGTACGCACCGACGGCTTCACCCTCAACGTCGAACGGGGACTGGACGCACTGGCGGAGGCCGACACCGTCATCGTGCCCGGCTGCTCGGAACAGGCCGGCGCACCGCACCCGGAGGCCCTGCGGGCACTCCGCGAAGCGGCGGCCGCCGGCACCCGCATCGCCTCGGTCTGCGTCGGCGCCTTCGTCCTGGCCGAGGCGGGACTTCTGGACGGCCTGCGCGCCACCACCCACTGGATCGCGGCCGCCGAACTCGCCCGCCGCTACCCGCACATCGAGGTCCAGCCCGACGTCCTCTACGTCGACAACGGCCAGATCCTCACCTCGGCCGGCGCCGCCGCAAGCCTGGACCTCTGCCTCCACATGATCCGCCGCGACCTCGGCTCGGCGATCGCCGCGGACGCCGCCCGGCTGTCCGTCATGCCGCTCGAACGCGAGGGCGGCCAGGCGCAGTTCATCGTCCACGAGCACCCACCGATGCCCCAGGGCTCCACACTCCAGCCCGTCCTCGACTGGATCGAGGACAACCTCGCGCACGAGATCACCCTCACGGCCATGGCCGCCCGCTCCGGCATGAGCGAACGGACCTTCAGCCGCCGCTTCCGCGAACAGACCGGCACCACCCCACTCCAGTGGCTGCTGCGCGCCCGGGTCCGCCGGGCCCAGTACCTCCTGGAGAACACCGACCACCCGGTCGAACGCATCGCCCACCAGGCCGGTTTCGGCTCGCCGACCGCCTTCCGGGACCGGTTCCGCCGCGTGGTCGGCACCACCCCGCAGTCCTACCGCACCGCCTTCCACGGCCGCCCGGCCGCGAACCCGCCCCGACTGCCCGGCCGACGAACCGAGCTCGCTACCTCCCCGCCCGCATCACGCCCCTGACCACGGCGACCACACATACGGCGTCGTGGTCGTCACCGCCTGAAAACCCAGCCGACGCAGGATCGGCGCGCTGTCGTCCGACGCGTCGACCTGGAGGTACCTGACGCCACGGGCCACCGCGAGCTCGGCGCGGGTGGTGACGAGCGCCCGATAGATGCCCCGACCGCGCCACGCCGGACGCGTCGTACCGCCCCACAGCCCCGCGAACTCGGTCCCCTCCCGCACCACCAGCCACGCGGCGGACACCACCTCGCCCCCGACCTCGGCCACCAGAACGGCGATCGCCTCCGGCGCCGCCGCCACCCGGCCGATCAGGTCCTCGCCCAACCAACCCCAGTCCTGCCCCCAGACCTCCGACTCCATCGCGGCGATGCGATGCATGTCGGCATCCGCGGTCACCCGCCGCAGGGTGACCCCGTCCGGCAGGACCGGCGCCGCCGCCATCCGCTCCGCCCGGCCGATGAGCACCGTCTCCCGCTCCTCGGGAACGAAGCCCGCCGCGCGCAGCCGCTCGGTGAGATCGGCGGGGCGGTCGTGCCCCCGGGTCTTCCACTCCACCGCCTCCCCGCGCGCGGCGAAGAAGTCCCGCTGACGGGCGATCAACCGGTCCAACTCGGCGCCGCGCACGCCGACATCGCGCGGAGCGCTGACGAAGCCGCGGAACTGCCCGACGACCCGCAACAGCGGACCGTCCTGCTCGTAGACGACCCCGTCCGCGGGGTTGGGCGGCTCGCCCCGCATCTGCTGGTCGTAGGCCACCAGCAAACCGGCGACGTCCGCACTGTCCGCCGCACTAGAGTCGATGTCTGGGTCGATACCCGGGTCGATGTCTGCCACACAAGAGACGATACGAACGGTGGCAACCGATTTTCGGGAGCGATGCGGGCGCGGGGCCGAACGCCCCCTTCCGCCGGCGCAGTTCGTCTGCGGTGACGGCACGTGGTCCACGGCCCAGAAACCCATCCGACGGTATACCACCACAGGAAGGCACCCCATGACTGCCGCTGCCACGCAGATCCCCATGACCGTGAAGACGATGACCGTACGGGGCCTGCGCCTCGCCTACGCGGATGCCGGCGGGCCGGGGCAGCCGGTGCTGGCGCTGCACGGGCACTTCGGTCGGGCCCGACAGTTCGCCGGGCTGGCCGCCGCGCTGGCGCCGGAGTTCCGGGTGATCGCACTGGAACAGCGCGCCCACGGCCACAGCGAACGCCACGACGACCTGACCCCGGACGCCTACACCGCCGACGCCGCCGCGTTCGTACGGGAGTTGAGACTGGGCCCGCTGCCGGTGCTCGGCCACTCGATGGGCGGCGTCATGGGCTTCCGGATGGCCGCGCGCCACCCGGAACTCGTCCGGTCGCTGATCGTCGAGGAGGGCGGCGCGCTCAACCGCCGCCCCGAGATGGCGCATCCGGTCCTCGACGTACGCGACTGGCCGCGCCGGGCGCCGACACTGGGCGAACTGCGCCGCCAGGTGGAGGCGCACGGCATCCCGGACGCCGGCTACTTCCTGGAGAGCGCCGTCGAACAGCCCGACGGCTGGGGGTTCCTCTTCGACTACGACGACATGGTCCGTTCGCAGGAGTCGCTCATCGGTGACTGGTGGCCCGACTGGCTCGGCTCCACCTGCCCGACGCTGCTGGTGCACGGCCTGGACAGCGGCATCCTGCCGACGCCGATGGCGCGGGACATGGCCGGACGCCGACCGAACACCACCCTGCGGGAGTTCCCCCACTGCGGCCACTGGGTACACGACGACGCCCCCGTCGAATTCGCCGCGGTGGTAAGGGAGTTCCTGACTGCACAGTCGGAGCCCGCACAGCCGGACACCGCACGGTGAGGCGCCAGGGAACTTCCTGCCCCTAGCGTTCCAACAACCCCTGCAAGATCCGCTCGTAGAGCCACCGCGCCAACCAGGCCGGCACCGGAAACGAGACACCAGGCAGCGCGCGCAGGAGGATCTCGCCGCTCCAGGCAACGCGGCAGCCCTCGTCCCAGGGGGCCACCTCGATCGTGGACCAGCCGGAGACCAGCCGCCCCCGCTTCTCCACCCGGCACCGGCCCACCACCCCGGCGGCGGAACTGCCCGACGGCGGTTCCCACTCCACGACGCGCATCACGTCGTCGAAGGACACGGGGCCGAGGCCGGTGCGGGCGACGAAGGTGGTGCCCAACCCGGCGGGAGGCGGCGTCGTCACGGTGATCGTGGTCAACGGCACGCGCGCCGCGTGGGCTTCCCAGCGCGTCAACCGCCGCCACGCGACCTCGGGGGAGAGCGGTGCCGTGCGAGCGATCCGGAATACTGCCACCGCCTCATGCTACGCAGCGGGATCCGCCCGCCCCGGTCCGGCGCGCGCCCGACGGACCGGGACGGCCCCGGCGTCACAGCTCCCGTGTCAGGAACGCGCTGTGGGGATCGGGACGGTAGTCCGCGAACGGCGCGCAGGCGGCGAAGTCGAACTTCTCGTAGAGCTTCCTGGCGGGTAGGAAGAAGTCGCTCGCCCCGGTCTCCAGGCTCAGCCGGGTGCAGCCGAGGGACCTGGCCTCGGCGATGAGGTGTTCCAGCAGCAGGGAGGCGATCCCGCTCCGCTTGCGGGTCGGGTCGGTGCGCATCGACTTCAGTTCGGCGTGACGGGCGTCCAGCCGCTTGAGCGCGCCGCACCCCACCAGTTGGTCGTTGTCCCGCACCGTCCAGAAGGTGACTTCGGGCCTGCGGAGGCCGTCGAGGTCGAGGGCGTGCTTGCTCTCGGGCGGCGAGGCCGCACGCATCTGCTCGACGTGCGCGGCGAGGAAGGCGGCGATCTCGGGTCCGGAGAGGTCGTCCACGGCGATCTTCACTGCGGTGCGCTCCTTCGTTACGTGTGGTGCCTGCGCGTCCCAGTGTGGTTGCCGTGGGCCGGAGTTGCGACTGACTTCCTGCGTTCCGTGCGGGCCGCACCCGTCGTTCAGGCCGGCGTGTACCCCCGACCGCGGACCAGCTCGCGGACGAGGAGCGTGAAGGCGCGTACTGCGGCGCTGCGGTAGGCGTCGGAGCGGCGGAGCAGGGCGACCGTGCGGGTGGGGAGCGCGGGGGCCAGGGGGAGGGGCGTCAGGTGTGGGTGGTCGTGGGTGATGGCGTCGGGCAGGACGGTGGCCAGCGAGGTGCGCCGGACGATCTCGTGAGTGCCTGGATGGAGTTGGCCTCCACCGTGATGCGGGGGTCGACGTGGTGCTGGTCGAAGTAGCGGTCGATGTGAACGCGAGTGGCGAAGTCGCCGCTGAGCAGCGCGAGTTGGCGTGCCGCCAGATCGGTCACCGGGAGTGGTTGCGGGCGGTCGGTGCCGGGTTCGGGCGCGGCGGTGACCAGGCTGAGGGTCTCGGTGAACAGGTCCGCCGCCTCGATCCCGGGCAGATGCGGCCCCGTGAACGCGATGCCGAGATCGAGGTCGTCGTCCAACAGGGCAGATGACGCAGTTCCAGGGCCATACCCGCCACTATAGAAGCAACTATAGATGCCATCTATGGCAAACATGGCTGATTACTCTTGGACTCTATGGAGGCAGGTCGTGCAAGGTGAATCTCGCCGGCCAGAACGGACAGGCCGGCACGGATCGAAGGGACCGCCCATGCCCGACCTCGCCGAACGCCTCACGCGTTTCCAGCGGGACGTCTACCCGGCCAAGGCAGACCTGTTCCGCCACCTGGCCACCCACCACCAACCCCACACCCTGTTCATCGGCTGCTCCGACGCCCGCGTCGTCCCCGAGTTGATCACGGCCTGCGAACCGGGCGAACTGTTCGTCATCCGCACCGCCGGCAACCTCGTCCCCGCCTATCGCCGCCGCTCCGGCGACGGCGTGACGGCGAGCATCGAGTACGCCGTCGCCGCGCTCGGCGTCAGCGACATCGTGGTCTGCGGACACTCGGCGTGCGGCGCGATGACCGCCCTGGCCGAGGGCCACGACCTCTCCGACGCGCCGGCCCTCGCCCACTGGTTGCACCACGCGGACGCCTCCCGGGCCCGCGCCGAGGCCGCCGGCGAACCCGTGGACGTGGCCGCCATGGTCCGGCAGAACGTGCGGGCACAGCTCGCCAACCTCGCCACCCACCCCTCGGTCGCCCACGCGCTCACCGAGAACACCGTCCGCCTCCACGGCTGGGTCTACGACATCGCCGCGGGCACCGTCGACCCCGTCACCACCACCCCCTGACCTGCCGGGCAGCGGCCCCGCCCGCACCGCCCGCCCCCACCCCAACCAACCCACCTACAACGTAAGGAAACCCACCCCATGACGAACCCCACCGCCCACGCCCAGTTCCACCCCGACGCGCGCCAGGCGCTCGCCGTCGCCGCGGTCGAGGCCAAGACCCGCAAGGACCTGACCTGGCAGCAGATCGCCGACGCCGCCGAGCTGTCGGTCGCCTTCGTCACCGCCGCCGTGCTCGGCCAGCACGCCCTGCCGGAGCGGTCCGCCCGCGCCGTCGCCGGCCTGCTGGGCCTCGACGAGGACGCGGTGATGCTGCTGCAGGCCATCCCCACCCGCGGCTCGATCCCCGGCGGCATCCCCACCGACCCGACCATCTACCGCTTCTACGAGATGCTCCAGGTCTACGGCACCACCCTCAAGGCCCTGGTCCACGAGCAGTTCGGTGACGGCATCATCTCCGCGATCAACTTCAGGCTGGACGTGAAGAAGGTCGCCGACCCCGAGGGCGGCGAGCGCGCGGTGATCACCCTGGACGGCAAGTACCTGCCGACCAAGCCCTTCTGACCCCGGCCCCAGGCACCCGACCGCCCTCGCGCCGAAGGGACACCATGGACTTCGTCCAACGCACCATCGACCTCGCCCGTCAGAACGTCGCCGAGGGCGGCCGGCTCTTCGCCACCGTCATCGTCAAGGACGGTGAGGTCCTGGCCGAGAGCCCCAACGAGGTCGCCCAGACCAACGACCCCACCGCGCACGCCGAGGTCCTCGCCCTTCGCGAGGCGTGCACGAAGCTGGGCACCGAGCACCTGACCGGCACCACCGTCTACGTCCTCGCCCACCCCTGCCCGATGTGCCTGGGCGCGCTCTACCGCTGCTCGCCGGACGAGGTCGTCTTCCTCACCACCCGCGACGCCTACGAGCCGCATTACGTGGACGACCGCAAGTACTTCGAACTCGCCACCTTCTACGACGAGTTCGCCAAGCCCTGGCAGCAGCGCCGCCTCCCTCTGCGCTACGAACGGCGCGACGCGGCGGTGGACGTCTACCGCTTCTGGCGGGAGAACAACGGCGGCGACCGGCACCAGCACCACTGATCGCCCGACCGACGTCAAAGCCCCGTGGGTCGGCAGTCCGCTGCCGGCCCACGGGGCCTCGCCGCGCCTCCGCCGGATGCCGAATCGCTACGCGTCGAAATCGGTGGAGCGGGTGAGCTCCTCCCACGCCTCGAACTCCGCCCGGGAGCCGTCCAGTTGCATGGAGACCGCATCGGCGGCATCACTGCCGAGCAGCAGTCGCAGCGGGGTGTTCTCGGCATCCAGGGCGGTGAGGATCGCGGCGGCGGCCTTGACCGGGTCGCCGGGCTGCTGCCCGTCACTGTCCGCGAGCGACGCCCGGACCGGGCCGACCGTCTCCTCGTAGGCAGGGAGCGCGGTCGACCGGTTCAGCGCGCCAGGACCGGCGAACCCCGTGCGAAACGCGCCCGGTTCGACGATCAGCACCTTGATCCCCAACGGTGCCACCTCGGCGGCGAGCGCCTCCGACAGCCCCTCCAACGCGAACTTCGTCGCGCAGTAGGCCCCGACGCCGGCGAACGCGAACCGGCCGCCCATACTCGACATCTGGACGACGGCCCCCGACCTGCGCTCACGCATGTGCGGGAGCACCGCCCGGGTCAACGCGGCCGGCCCGAACACATGCAGCTCCATCAAGTCCCGCAACTCCCGGTCGGTGGTCTCCTCGACCGCGCCGACATGCCCCCGACCGGCGTTGTTGACCAACACGTCGATCCGGCCGTGCCGTTCGACGATCTCGCGTACCGCGGCCTCGACGGCGTCGAGGTCCGTGACGTCCAGCGGATACGCCTCCACCCGGCCCGGGTGCGCCGCGACCAGATCGTCCAACGCCGCTGCGCGGCGCGCCGCCGCCACGACGATGTCGCCTGCGGCGACCGCGGCCTCGACGATCGCCCGGCCGAAGCCACTGCTCGCCCCCGTGACCAGCCACACCTTGCTCATCTCTCGCACTCCCCTGATCGCCTCGACGTCTGCCGGCCACAGCTTGCCGGCACGCCACCACGCCGGTCCAAGAGTTGCGGTGATAGCCGATGGTTATGGCGTGGCGAGGTACTGCGCCTCGCCGTTGCCGAGCGACCAGTCCGCCGACGCGTTCTCCGTCACGGTGACGAACACATTGCGCGGCTCGGTCCCCGCGTACGCCTGGGCCAGCTCGGCGATCCGGCGGTAGAGAGCCTGCTTCTGCTCCGGTGTGCGTCCCGCGCGCATCGTGATCGCGACGTACACGATGCCGTCGTCACGCCGCACGCCCAGGTAAGTGCCGTGGTGCAGCGTGCTGTTGACCCCGTCGTGGCTGACCAGGACCTGGAAGTGGTCGTCAGCCGGGATGCCGATCGCCTCGATCAGGGCCTCGTGCACGGCGCGACCGAGCGCGTCGAGCCGCTCGGGATCGGCCCGCAGCGCGTCAATGCGAACGAAGGGCATGGTGGTCTCCCGTGTCTCCTGTGTTGTGTGCCTGACGGTTGTCACCGGTGGCACACATGGGCTGTACATACTAGTAGTTACAGGAATCTGCTGCGGGTTCCAAGCCCAGTCGGCATCCACCGCTCACGGAATCAGGCGCTGCTCCTTGGCCGCGGCCACCGCGCCCGCGCGCGTCTCGACACCCAACTTCGCGTAGATGCGGACCAGATGGGTCTTGACGGTCGCCTCGCTGATGAACAGGGCCTGGGCGATCTCCCGGTTGCCCAGGCCGCGGGCGAGCTGGCCGAGGATGTCCAACTGGCGCTCGGTGAGTGCGGCACGGGGCTTGCGAACGTGCTCCAGCACGCGGTCGGCCGCGGGCGCGGACAGTACCGCCCGGCCCTCCGCGGCGGCGCTGATCGCGGCGAAGAGCTGCTCGGGGCGCTCGGCCTTGAGGAGGTAGCCGGTCGCGCCGACCTGGATGGCCCGGGTGACGTCGGCGTCGGTGTCGTAGGTGGTGAGCACGAGGACGCGGGTGCCGGGCACCTCGGTGACGAGGCGGCGGGTGGCCTCGATCCCGTCGATGCCGGTGCCCAGGCTGAGATCCATCAGCACCACGTCGGGCCGCTGCTTCGCGGCGACGGCCAGCGCCTCCTCGCCGGTGGCCGCCTCGCCGACGACCTCGATGCCCGGTTCGGCGGAGAGCAGGGCGCGCAGGCCGGCCCGGACCACGGCGTGGTCGTCGCAGAGCAGCAGGCGAATGCGTCGTTCCGGCGCGCCCGCGCGGGAGTTCGGGGCGGTGGGGGACATGCGGTCACTCCTCGTCTTCCGGGGCAGGGGCTGGGCCGGCGGCCCGGAGGGGGACGGCGGCGGAGACGACCGTGCCCTCCCCGGGGCGGGACTCGACGGTCAGCGTGCCGTCGAGCTGCCGCAACCGGGCCTCCATGGCGCGCAGTCCGTGGCCCCGGTGCGGCGCCGACCGCCGCGCGTCCTGCTCGGGCGGGAAGCCGCGGCCGTTGTCGGCGATGTCGAGGACCACGTCCTCGTCCAGGTAGCTGAGGGTCAACACGGCGTCGCTGGCGTGCGCGTGCTCCCGTACGTTGGCGACGGCGCCCTGGGCCACCCGCAGCAGCCCCGCCTCGACGGCCGGCGGCAACGGGACGGGCTCGCCGTCGACCCGGAAGCGCACGACCGGCCCACCGGGCGACGATCCCGCCGCGGCCCCGGCGGCGGACTCCCGCCGGGCCAGGGCCTGTAGAGCCTCGGGCAGCCCGCCGCTCGCGAGGTCCGCGGGCGCCAGGTCATGGACGAACCGACGCGCCTCGACGAGGTTGCGCTCGGCGATGTCCGACGCGGTGGACATATGACGGTGCGCCGCCTCCGCATCCGCGTCCCAGATCCGTTCGGCGGCCTGGAGCAGCATCAACTGGCTCGACAGCGCCTGGGCGAGGGTGTCGTGGATCTCCCTCGACAGCCGCTCCCGTTCCGCCAGCACGCCGGCCTGCCGCTGGCTGGACGCCAGCACGCGACGGGTTTGGACCAGGTCCTCGATCAGCGAACGCTGCCGGATCGACTGCCGCTGCATGTGCACGAACACCGCCGCGGCCAACCCGGCGACCACCGGCGGCACCACGATCAGCAGCGGATCGGGCCCGTTGATGCGCAACTGCGCGACCACCACCAACACGGTCAGTACGGTGATCAGCGCCAGCGCGGCCCGGGTCGGCAGCAGTTGCAGCGCGGTGTAGACGATCGCCACCGCGCTCCAGGCGAAGCTGGGTGCCTGGAGCACCAGGACCACCCACCCCAACACGAACGCGCCGAGCCAGGCACGCCGCCACGGCACCGGGATCTCCCCGTCCACCGCCGGCCGGGCCACGTAGGCCACCGCGAGCAGCGAGGTCAGCCCGATCACCCACCAGGTGTTGGAGGCGCCGGGGTGGTGGGTGAGAAAGCGCGCCATGGCGGCGATCAACAGCAGGACGAACGAGGCCGAGATCACCGCTTCCATCCCGCGGCCGGTTGAGCCGGCGGCGACTCCCGCCGGCGCTCCGTCGTCCGCGGCTCCGGTACCTTCGCGGCTCACGTGCTTCACGTTCATCCCTGATTCGTAGCCCGGATTCCGACCCACACCTGTCATCCGATCGGTTGACACCGACGTCATCCATCATGCTCCGTGACGCCATCCGCTCCGCCGACCGCCCCCGCGCCGGGCCCGCCAAGGATGGACACACCGCAACCACTGCGGGCCGCGGGCCGCCCGGCCCCGGGTCGACGAAGAGGAGCACTCCCATGCAGATGCCGTCCAAGCGCGTCCGGATCGTCACCGGCGCGGCCGCGCTGGCCGCCGTCGGACTGACCGCCGTCGGCGCCGTCGCCGTCGCGGCCCCGGAGAAGAGCGGCAAGCCCGCCGCGGCGACCGCGGGGGAGGCGCCGACCCAGAGCGTCGTCGCTACCGACCACCTGACCGTCGCCGCGGCGACCAAGGCGGCGCAGGCCGCGCTCGCCGCCGCCGAGAAGGCCGACCAGCACGTGTCGGTGTCGGTGGTCGACCGCAACGGCAACACCCTCGTCACGCTGCGCGGCGACGGCGCGGGCCCCCAGTCGTACAAGGCGTCGGAGGCGAAGGCGTTCACCGCGGTGTCCTGGAACGCGCCCACCTCGGCGCTGGCCAAGCGCCTGGAGACGGCGCCCACCCTGAAGGACATTCCCGGCACCCTGTTCCTCGCCGGCGGCGCCCCCGTCCAGGCCAAGGGCGCCCCGATAGCGGGCGTCGGCGTCGCGGGCGCCCCCAGCGGCGACCAGGACGAGCAGTTCGCCCAGGCGGGCATCGCCGCACTCAACGGCTGACCACCCCCACCGGACCTCGGGTGCCTGGCCCGCTCGGGCCAGGCACCCGAGGTCAACGCCCCGTCACCATCAGGCGGTTGACGAACCGGACGACCCGTCAGTCGGACGGGTGGCGTAGCCGAGGGCGGTCTCGCTCAACGTCCCCTCCACGAGGTCGAGGAGTTCCAGGACCGCCTCGGCGATCGCGTCCGGGCCCTCGCCGGCCACGATGCGCCGGCCGACCTCGGCGTAGACCAGGGAGTGGAACCAGCCGATCTGACTGGCGACCACGCGGGGTGTCTGATCGTCCGCGGCGGCGCCGGTCTCCTCGGTGAGGACGACGCCGAGCGCGTCGGTCATCTGCCGGCCGAGGTCCTCCAGGCGGGCGGTGAGGGTGGGCGCGGCCCGCATCATCTCGAAGACCCGCCCGAAGCCCGAGGTCAGGCCCACCGCGCGGTCGCGGCGCCGCAGTTCGTCGCGGAGGTGGGCGAGGACGGCCCCGGCGGCGGACTCGCCGGCCCGGCGGGCGCGGACGATGTCGGCGAGCCGCTGCGGGGACGCCTGGTCCGGCGGCAGGACCAAGTCCTCCTTGGACTCGTAGTAGTTGTAGAGGGTGTTGACCGAGACCTCTGCGGCCGCGGCGACCTCCGCGATGGTCACGCGGTCGAAGCCCCGCTCCACGAAGAGGCCGATGGCCACCTCCGAGATGCGTTGCCGTGTCTGCCGCTTCTTGCGCTCCCGCAGCCCTTCACTCATGCCCCAACCCTAACCCGGACACCGAACCGCACTGCATCTTTGCATTCCATTGCGCTTTCGGTGGTCCGTCCCGAGCGCCGCAGGGTGCGGCGTGCCACGGACGCCGGCGGACGGGATACGCGCCAACTCCTGGCCGCGGGCCGTGAGATGAGCGACCGTGAGCGACCGGCGCGGGATAGAACCACGCTCGCAACAGGCGCCCCAAACATCCAAAGAACAGATTGCTCATAACGAAAACATCTGTTGGACAGTTCCACGGGCGCGCTCAAGGATGACTCCTGCGGTAGCGCAGTCACCGCGACACCGGGATGGACTACCGCCTGAGTGGAGGCGCAAATGCCGAGTGAAGAGACCGAAGTTGTCGTCGTCGGGGCGGGCCAGGCGGGCGTGGCGATGAGCGAGCACCTGGGCGCCCACGGCATCCCGCACATCGTCCTGGAGCGGCACCGGATCGCCGAGCGATGGCGCTCCGAACGATGGGACTCCCTGGTCGCGAACGGGCCCGCGTGGCACGACCGGTTCCCGGGCCTGGAGTTCCCCGGCCTCGCCCCCGACGCCTTCGCGTCGAAGGAGCAGGTCGCGGAGTACTTCGTCGCCTACGCCGAGAAGGTAAGTGCCCCGATCCGGTGCGGAGTTGACGTGACCTCGGTGCGCAAGCGCGCCGGCCGGCCCGGCTTCCGGGTCGAGACGTCGAAGGGCTCCCTCGACGCGCGCTTCGTCGTGGCCGCGACCGGACCGTTCCAGCGTCCCGTGATCCCGCCGATCGTTCCCGACGGCGCCGTCCCCGTGCAGATCCACTCCAGTGGGTACCGCAACCCGGAGCAACTTCCCGAAGGCACGGTCCTCGTGGTCGGGGCCGGATCCTCGGGGGTCCAGATCGCCGACGAACTGCACCGGTCCGGCCGCCGCGTGCTGCTCTCCGTCGGTCCGCACGACCGGCCGCCGCGCGCGTACCGCGGACGTGACTTCTGCTGGTGGATGGGCGTGCTCGGGATCTGGGACGCGCAGACGCCTCCCCAGGGAGCGGAGCACGTCACCATCGCGGTCAGCGGGGCCCGGGGCGGCCACACCGTGGACTTCCGCACCCTGGCCGACACCGGCGTCGAACTCGTCGGCCTCACCGCGTCCTTCGACGACGGCATGCTGCACTTCGCGCCGGACCTCGCCGCGAACATCGCCCTCGGCGACGCCAAGCACCTGGAATTCCTCCGAACCGTCGACGCGTACGTCGAGCGCAACGGACTCGACCTCCCCGAGGAGCCCGCGGCCCACGTCCTGGGACCCGACCCGGACTGCGTGACCAGCCCCCGCCTGGAGCTCGACCTGGCCGGGGCCGGCGTCACCTCCATCGTCTGGGCAACGGGCTTCGCCACCGACTACGGCTGGCTCGACGTGGACGCGTTCGACGAGGACGGCCGGCCGGACCAACGACGGGGAGTCTCCTGCGAACCCGGCCTCTACTTCCTGGGCCTGCCCTGGCTGTCCCGCCGCGGGTCCAGCTTCATCTGGGGCGTATGGCACGACGCCAGATACGTCGCCGACCACATCGCGACCCAACGGGGATACCTCGCCTACGACCTCACCGACCGCCCGACGCCGCGACCGTGACCCCGAAGCACTGAGGAGCAGACGATGACCTCCACGACCCCAACCGGTGGGGGCCGACGGGCCAACGCCCCGATCGTCGCCGGTGGCCACACCCGGATCCGCCCGTTCAACACCCGCGACACCTACCCCGAGCAGAACCTCGACAACGACCTCTGCCAGGCCGTCGTCGCCGGCAACACGGTGTACGTGCGCGGCCAGATCGGCCAGGACCTCGACACCAGCGAGTCCGTCGGCATCGGCGACGCCGAGGCCCAGGCGGAGCAGGCCATGGCCAACATCAAGATGCTGCTCGAAGAAGCCGGCAGCCGCCTGGAGCACCTCGTCAAGGTGACCATCTACCTGATCGACCCGCGCTACCGCGAGGCGGTGTACCGCGCCGTGGGCCGCTGGACCAAGGGCGTGCACCCCATCTCCACCGGACTGGTCGTCTCCGCCCTGGCCCGCCCGGAGTGGCTGTGCGAGATCGACGCGATCGCCGTGATCCCCGAGGAGCAACTGGCATGACCCTCTCCCTTGTTGTGCGCGACGGCGCCCGATTCGGCGTCGTGGCCACCTCGTCGAGTCCGGCCGTGTTCGCCCGGGTCGCCCACCTGCGGCCCGGGGTCGGCGCGGCGACCTCGCAGAACATCACCGACCCCACCCTCGGCACGAGCCTCCTGGAGGGACTGGCCGACCACGGCGACGCGGCACGCGCCTTGACCGACGTCACCGGCGCGCCCCGCAACGCCAAGACTGTCGACTACCGGCAGTTGACCGTCCTCGGCCGCTCCGGTGCCGGGTTCGCCCACAGCGGCGCACGGACGCTCGGCACCTACGGCTCGGCCACCGCGGACGGCGCGGTGGCGGCCGGCAACATGCTCTCCGGCCAGCACATTCCCCGCGTTCTCCTCGACGCCTTCGCCGAGGCCACGGGGGAGCTCGAAGAGCGGCTGCTCGCCGCGTTGAAGGCCGCCGTCGCGGCCGGCGGCGAGGAGGGGCCGGTGTACTCCGCGGGCCTGGCGGTCGTCGCGGACGTGGACTGGCGGGTGACCGACCTACGGGTCGACTGGGCCGACGAGCCCGTGGACCGACTCGGCGAACTCCTCGCCGTCTGGCTGCCGCAGCGGGACGACTACGTACGGCGCGGCCTCGACCCCGCCGCCTCCCCTTCGTACGGCGTCCCGGGCGACCTGTGAGGGGCGCGCCGAAGGAGGCGGCCCGGCGGGCGGTCGACCGCCGGGCGGAGGAGCTGACCGGTCTCTCCGAGCGGCTGCACGCCGACCCGGAGACCGCCTGGGAGGAACACCGGGCCGCGGCCGCCGTCCCCGAACTGCTCGACCGCGCCGGATTCGACGTCACCTCCGCCTACTTGGGCCTGGAGACGGCGTTCCACGCCCGGATCGGCAGCGGTCCCGTCCGCATCGCGCTGTGCGCCGAGTACGACGCGCTGCCCGGCCTCGGTCACGCGTGCGGACACAACCTCATCGCGGCGAGCTCGGTGGGGGCCGCCCTCGGCCTGGCCGCCGTCGCCGATGACGTCGGCCTCACCGTCGAGGTCTACGGCACCCCCGCGGAGGAAGGCGGCGGCGGGAAGATCGAGATGCTCGACCGCGGCGCCTTCGCCGGGGTCGACCTCGCGATGATGGTGCACCCGGCGCCGGTCGACGTCGCCGAGGCCCGGCCGTTCGCGGTCAGCCACTCCCGGATCTCCTACACCGGGAAGTCCGCGCACGCCGCGGCCTATCCGGAGGCCGGGGTCAACGCCGCCGACGCCTTCACCGTGGCCCAGGTCGCGATCGGCCTGCTCCGCCAGCAACTGCCCGCCTCGGCCCGGGTGCACGGCGTGGTGACCCACGCCGGGGACGCCCCGAACGCCATCCCCGAGCGGTCCAGCGGACGCTGGTACGTGCGGGCCGAGACGCTCGCCGAACTGGCCGCGCTGGAGCCGCGCATCATGCGGGCCTTCGAGGCCGGTGCCCTCGCGACGGGCTGCGAGCTGGAGATCGAACCGGAGAGCAAACCGTACGCGGAGTTCCGCACGGACCAGACCGCCCTCGGCCACTACCGCACCAACGCCCTCGCCCTGGGCAGGGAGTTCGCGCCGCCCGGCCAGGCCGCTCGGATGAACCGCGCCTCCACCGACATGGGCAACGTCTCACAGGTGGTGCCGGCCATCCACCCCTACATCGGCATCGGCTCCCTGCCCGCCACCAACCACCAGCACGAGTTCGCCGCGTACTGCGTGGGCGGGACGGCGCAACGCGCCCTGCTCGACGGGGCGATCGCACTCGCCTGGACCGGCGTGGACCGCGCCGCACTGGCCGGGGGAGCGGCGGAGTGACGGGGGCGGCCGCCGCCCGCCCCCGCACTGAACACCGCCACCGACACCCGCACGGCTCCGGCCCCTTCACCCCGTCCCCACAAGGAGGCGCGCATGCGCACCCAGAACAGCGGCACCGCTCAGACCGACGTCGCGGCGCCCACCGACGTGGTCGATCTGCGCAGGAGCGTCATCGCGGGAGCCATCGGCGTGTTCGTGCACTGGTTCGACTGGTCTGCCTACGCCTACCTCGCCGGCACCGTCGCGACCGTGTTCTTCCCGGCCAAGGACAGCACGAGCGGACTGCTCGCCGTGTTCGGGGTGTTCGCCGTGTCCTTCGGCATCCGCCCTGTCGGCGCCCTGGTCTTCGGGCCGCTCGGCGACCGGATCGGCCGCAAGCGCACCCTGTCGCTGGTCATCTTCCTGATGTCCGGCGCCACCCTGGCGATCGGTCTGCTGCCCGGCCACGCCTCGATCGGCATCGCAGCCCCCGTGATCCTGGTGGTCCTGCGCCTCGTCCAAGGCTTCGCCGCGGGCGGCGAGTTCGGCAGCGCGGCGAGCTTCCTCGCCGAGAGCGCGCCCCGGCACCGCCGCGGCTTCGGCGTCAGCTGGCTGGAGGTCGGCTCCCTCCTGGGCTTCCTCGCCGGCTCGTTCGTCTTCCTGCTGCTGTCGACGGAGCTCGACACCCACCAGCTGACCTCCTGGGGCTGGCGCATCCCCTTCCTGGTCTCCGCGCCGCTGGGCGTCATCGGCTTCGTCATCCGCAACAAGATCGAGGACACCCCGGAGTACCGCACGCTCGAAGCCAACGACTCCGTTCCCCGCAGCCCCGCACGGGAACTTCTGTGCCGTCACAAGCGGCAGTTGCTCCAGGCGGCGGGTCTGATGGCGGCCATGCACGTGCCCTTCTACGCGGTGCTGACCTACCTCGTCACCTACGAGACCGACCACCTGGGGCGCTCGGCCGGCAACGCCGCCCTGCTGTCCACGGCGATCTCGCTGCTCGGCCTCGTGCTCGTGCCGTTGTTCGGGCTGCTGTCCGACCGGGTGGGGCGCAAGCCGGTGTTCGTCGGCGCCACGGCCGCGCTGCTGGTCGTCGCCACCCCGGCCTTCCTGCTGATGCGGACCGGGCTCGTCGGCACGTGGATCGCCGGTCTGCTGCTCGGCGTGATCCTGGCGGCGATCCTCGGCACGTACGCGGTGTGGTCGGCGGAGGTCTTCCCCACCCGCACCCGCCAGAGCGGCCTGTCCGTCGCCTACAACCTCACCGCCGCCCTGTTCGCCGGGACCGTGCCGTACCTGATGACCGTGCTCATCTCCGCGACCCGCAGCACCCTGGTACCCGGCCCGTACCTGATGGTGTTCGCCGCCGGCGGCCTCGTCGCCGCCCTGTCCCTGCGGGAGACGGCCGGCTCCGCCCTACTGCACCCCGAGGACGTGTCCGAGCCGGCGGCCCCCTGAGACCCGCCAACCGGCACCGAACCAAGGCCCGCCCGACAGGCCAGGGCCGGGCGGAATTAAGGTCGGCGCCAACCGGATCACCAGGCACAAGGGCCACGCATGTCATCACCAGTGGGATTCACGCTCGTTCAGCTCCGCTACTTCCTGGTCGCCGCCGAACGCGGCTCGATGACGGAGGCGTCGACGGAGCTGCGCATCGCCCAGTCCGCCGTCTCCACGGCCGTCCACAACCTGGAACGGGACCTTCGGGTGCAGCTCTTCATCCGCCGACGGGGCCGGGGCCTGACGCTGACACCGGCCGGCGAGCGGCTCCGACAACAGGCGCGGGAACTGCTCGGCCGCGCCCGCGAGGTCGAACGCGAGGCCCGGGGAGACGGCGAGTCCCTCTCCGGGCCGGTCGCCGTCGGCTGCTTCGTGACCCTGGCCCCCTACTACCTGCCACCCCTGTTCAGCGAGTGCACCCGACGCCATCCCGGCATCGAGATCGACGTCGTGGAAGGGGAGACCGACCAACTCGTCCAGGCCCTGACGGCGGGACACATCGACTTCGCCCTCACCTACGACCTCGGCCTGTCGGCCGAGCCGGACCTGCGCGACGAGACCATCGCCCACGCCCCGGCGTACGTCATCGTGGCGGCCGACCACCCGCTGGCCGGCAAGGACAGCGTGGAGCTGGCCGAACTCTCCGGGGAACCGCTCGTCCTGCTCGACCTCCCGTACAGCCGCGACTACTTCCGCTCGCTGGTGGCCGCCACCGGCACCGCACCCGATGTCCGCTACCGCACCCGGAGCTACGAGACCGTGCGCTCCCTGGTGGCCCGCGGACTGGGCTACTCCGTGCTCAACCAGCGGCCGGCGACCAGCCAGACCTACGGCGGCGGCGAGATCGCGGAACTCCAACTCCGGGACGGCGGGCCGCCGCTCGAAGTCAGGATCGCCTCCCTGAGGAGCATGACCCAGACCGCCCGCGCCCGCGCCGTCATGGACGTACTCCGGGAGATCGCCATCCGACCCACCGAACTCTGAGCGGGCGCCCGCGCGGCGCGCGAGGATCTGGGCGGCCCCCACCCTGCTGCTGTCCTACCTGGTCATCGTCCCCGCACTCGTCCGGTTCCGGCTCCGCCGACCCGACGTCGTACGGCCCTACCGCGCCCCCTTCGGCCGCCGCGGCTTCATGACCTGCACGATCGCCGTACCTTTGCAGGCCGGGGCCCTCGGCCTGAGGATCGCCCGGCGGGAGAGCGCTGCGGTGCCCCTCGCCGGCGAGGTGGACGGCCGGGGTAGAGCCGGGCCGGCACCGCGAGGGCTGCCGCGGCGCCTGCCTCCGCTTTCGCGCGCCGGACGACGGGAGCGGACAGTGGAGGTATGCGCCCCTCGGAAGCGTGATGATCATGGAACGGTACCCAGCCATCGCGGACCACGGAGTCGTCGGGGACCTGCAGACCGCCGCGCTGATCTCCTCCCAAGGGGTCGTCGACTGGTTCCCGGCGCCCCGGTTCGACTCGCCCAGCGTCTTCGCCGCCCTGCTCGACCACGACCGCGGCGGCCACTTCCGCTTCGCCCCCGAAGACCGGGGCAGCCGCACCTGCAAACAGCTCTACTACCCGGACACCGCGGTCCTCGTGACCCGGTTCATGTCCCCCGACGGCGTCGGCGAGGTCATCGACTTCATGCCACCCGACCGCACGGGC
Organism: Streptomyces sp. NPDC090442; assembly: GCF_044769405.1. NCBI lineage: Bacteria > Bacillati > Actinomycetota > Actinomycetes > Kitasatosporales > Streptomycetaceae > Streptomyces > Streptomyces sp. NPDC090442. The sequence goes on along the minus strand of NZ_JBIVXW010000056.1, from coordinate 14,000 downwards.
ACGCCGTCCGACCGGCACGTGCTGATCCGCGGCGCCAGAGCGGTCCGCGGAACGGTCCGCTTCGACCTGGAGTGCCGCCCGCGCTTCGACTACGCACGGGCCGACCACACCTGCGACCTGCGCGACGACATCGCCACCTTCCGGGCACCGGGCATGACGGCACACTTGCAGAGCACCTTCCCGCTGCGTCCCGACGGCACCGACGTGCGCGGCACGGTCACCCTGCGCGCCGGAGAGCTGGCCGCGGCCGTCCTCACCGTCGACGCCGCACCGAACGCACCGACGCCGCCACCCCTGTGCCGAGAGGCCCTGACGGAACGCCTCTGGCAGGTCGTGGAGTTCTGGCAGCGCTGGATCCTCACCTCCCGATACCGCGGCCGCTGGCCGGGAGTCGTGCACCGCTCGGCGATCACCCTCAAGCTGCTCACCTACCTCCCCACCGGGGCACCGGTCGCCGCGGCCACCATGGGCCTGCCCGAGCAGATCGGCGGCGAACGCAACTGGGACTACCGCTACACCTGGGTCCGCGACGGCTCACTCTCCGTACGGGCCCTGCTCGACCTGGGGTTCGCCGAGGAGGCGGCGCAGTTCACCCACTGGCTGGGCGACCGCCTCCAGCCCCCGGAGGACGCCCGGGGCGAACCGCTCCAGATCATGTACCGCGTCGACGGGGACCCCGACCTCCCCGAGGAACTCCTGCCACACCTCGCCGGCTACCGCGACTCGTCCCCCGTGCGCGTCGGCAACGCTGCCACCGACCAACTGCAACTGGACATCTACGGCGAGGCGCTCTACGCCCTGTCGGAGGCCCGGGAGACCGCCATGCGGGCCGGCTACCACGGCTGGAAGAACCTCGCCCGGACGCTGGACTGGCTCGCCGACTCCTGGGACCGCCCCGACGAGGGCATCTGGGAAACCCGCGGCGGCCGCAAGGACTTCACCTTCAGCCGGATGATGTCCTGGGTGGCCTTCGACCGCGGCCTGCGGCTGGCCGCCGAGTACAGCCGGCCCGCAGACACCGCCCGCTGGACCGCCGCCCGCGACACGATCCTGGAACAGGTGATGCAGCGCGGCTGGGACGCGGAGCAACGGGCCCTCGTCCAGCACTACGACGGCACGGTGCTCGACGCCTCGCTCCTGCTCCTGCCGCGCGTGGGCTTCCTCTCACCCAGGACCGAGAGCTGGCTGTCGACGCTGGACGCCATGGAACGCACCCTGGTGTCGGACAGCCTCGTCTACCGCTACGACCCCCTCGCCTCACCCGACGGTCTCCGCGGCTCCGAAGGCACCTTCAGCCTGTGCACCTTCCTCTACGTCGACGCCCTCGCCCGCGCCGGCCGTCTCCGCCAGGCACGCTACGCCTTCGAGAAGATGCAGACCTACGCCAACCACGTCGGCCTCTTCGCCGAGGAAATCGGCCCCAGCGGCGAACAGTTGGGCAACTTCCCCCAGGCATTCACCCACCTGTCCCTCATCATGGCCGCCACCACGCTGGACGACGCCCTGGACCGGCAGCGGGCCGGAGCGCAGAGCCGGGACGACCCACCCGGACGACTCGGCACCTGGCCCCACTGACGGCAAGCAGGCCGCGCCGCCGATCCAGCCGGGCCACCGGAGCGCCCGAGCACCTGCGCCGTCAGGCGTCCCGGACCGCGAACCCCGCCGGAAGCCAACGCCCCGACTCCCGGGCGCGCGCCGCGAGATGGGCGACATAGGCGGCGCGGACCTCCTGCGGCGTCGCGAACCCCGGCTCGCCCACGAGCCAGGCATCGGGCACCGCGGCAACGACCTCGCGCAGCAGCCCGGCGGTCACCCGTGGCGCCAACTCCGCGTCCGCGGCGGCCACATCGGGGCGATGGGCGCCGAGCGCATGGTGCCGGAAGTCGTAGGCCCGCCCTGCCGCGCCCCCCGCGGTGTCCCAACGGTGGTGGAAGACCAGGGCGGCACCGTGGTCGATGAGCCACAGGCGGGGCCGCTGATGCCCGGAGGTCGGCCAGGCCATGAGGTTGGGGCTGTGCGTGGTGCGATCGACGTTGGCGGTGAACGCGTCCAACCAGACGATCCGGGCCGCCTCCGCGGGCTCGACGTGCACCGCATCGGCCGTGAAGTCGGCCGCCCCCGGCAGGAAGTCCATGCCGAGGTTGAGCCCCGCACTGGCCCACAACAGGTCCTGCACCTCCTGATGCGGTTCCTCCCTGGCAACCTCCGGATCGAAGTGGACCAGGACCAACTCCGGCACCCGCAGGCCCAGTCGCCGCGCCAGCTCGCCCACGATGACCTCGGCGACGAGCGCCTTCCGTCCCTGCGCCGAGCCGGTGAACTTGACGACATAGGTGCCCAGGTCGTCGGCCTCGACGACGCCGGGCACCGATCCACCAGTGCGCAGCGGCGTCACGTACCGGACGGCCGTCACCGCCCGCAGCCCCCCTGATGCCGAGGTCATGGCCCCGCCCTCCTTTCCGGATCCGCCACGGGCGCCCGGCGACCAGCCACCTGGTCACCCGCACCGCATCGACTTCATTGAATCCTACTGTAAACATGCAATGCGTTACTCTTTTCTGGGTTCGGGCAGAGACGATGCTCACCGCCCGATGTCCGATGTGCCCGCGGGTGAGCGGGAGTTGATGAGAGGGGAAGGGGCGGCATGACCGGCATGGAGAGTCGCGATGCGGCGGTACGTCGCGTCAACGAGGCGTTGCAGGCGTACACGTTGTCCGCCGAGGGGTGGCGCCGCAGCCCCGGCGAGACCTTGCAGTGCGTCCTCGCCGACCTGCTGCACTGGTGCGACGACACCCAACGCGACTTCGACGCCGCCCTGCGGCGGGCCCGCGCCCGGCACGCCGAGGCGACCGGGCGGGCCGACGGCGACGGTTGAGGCGCATGGCAAGGTCGATGCCAGGAATGACACGCCTATGCCAGAGGAAACAGCGCGAAAGAGCGAACTGTCCGCAACTGCCCTAATGGTGACGTTCTGTATGCCGAAGGGAAGAGCAGAGGGCGGCAATGGGCCGCTTGGAATGATCGAAAGGTTTGGAATGTCACGGATCACTCGAATTACCGCCATGGCTGCTCTCGCTGCCACCACTGCTCTGGGCGGGAGTTCGGCTGCCTTCGCCGACAGCGGCGCAAAGGGTAGCGCCGTCCGTTCACCCGGCGTGATTTCGGGCAACGTCATCCAGATCCCGGTGCACGTTCCCATCAACCTGTGCGGCAACACCGTCGAGTTCATCGGGCTGTTGAACCCGGCCTTCGGCAACCACTGCTTCAACGGCCACTTCAAGCACCACAAGGAAGGCCGCCACGGCCACGGTGGCGGTCGCCACTGAGCGGCTGAGCCACGGCTTCGACGCGACGGACCCGCCCCGTCCCTGTTCCGATCTCCTCGGTCAGGGACGGGGCGGGTCCGTTGTGCGCGCGGGGGAGCGGGCCGCGGCAATTCACGGCGCCGGTCGCTCCGGTGGGCGGGTGATGGGGGCGCGCAGGTCCTCGGCCGCGTCGGACACTCGTTGCAGCAACTCCAGGAAAGCGGACCGCTCCTGGGGGTCCAGCGGGGCCAGGAAGACCTCGTTCATCCGGGCCGTTCGTGCGGCGAGCTTGCGGTGAAGGCGGGTGCCCTCCGCGGTGAGACGGAGCGCGGAACGCCGGGCGTCCCTGCTGTCCCGGACCTTGTCTACCAGGCCGCGGCCGACCAATCGACGCACCACCTCCGCGATGGTGGAGCGGTCCAGGCCGACCCGCTCACCGACGGTGCGCTGGTCCAGGCCGTCCGCGCCGACCAGGGTGTTGAGCACCGCGAACTGCGGGGAGGTGACGTCCTCCGAGACCATCGCGGTCCACAGCAACGTGTGCGCCTGTTGCAGTCGGCGGGCCAAGTGGCCGGGGTGGGTGCTGAGATCGAGCGGGGGCACGGCGGTCCTGTCCTCCCGGGCGGTGTGCACTGCGCGACGCTCGCCACGCAATGCTCAGTGCACTGAGGGTCTTGCCCTTGTCATCTCATCATGCCACGCTGCCGAATTGGCGAAGACAGTCAGTGTGCTGAGTATGTGATGCGTCGAGAGGAGGGCGGATGGACAAGGTGGTGGCCTCGGCCACGGAGGCGGTGGCCGACGTGCGGGACGGGGCGACGCTGGCCGTCGGCGGCTTCGGGCTCAGCGGGGTGCCCGACGTACTCGTCCAAGCCGTGTACGACAAGGGCGTCGACGGACTGGGCATCGTGTCGAACAACTGCGGCGCGATGGAACGGGGGTTGGCCGTGCTGCTCGCCGCGGGCCGGATCGCCCGCGTCACCGGCTCGTACATCGGCGCCAATAAGGAGTTCGCGCGCCGGTACCTGGCCGGCGAGTTGGAGGTCGAGATGATCCCGCAGGGGACGCTCGCCGAGCGGCTGCGCGCCGGGGGCGCCGGCATCCCCGCCTTCTACACCCCCGCCGGGGTCGGCACCCAGGTCGCCGACGGAGGACTGCCCTGGCGCTACGACGGCTCGGGCGGGGTCGCGGTGGCCTCGCCACCCAAGGAGGTACGGGAGTTCGACGGACGCCGCTACGTGTTGGAGCACGGAATCCGCACCGACTTCGGGCTCGTCCGGGCCGCCAAGGGCGACCGACACGGCAACCTGGTCTTCGCCAAGTCCGCACGGAACTTCAACCCCCTTGCCGCGATGGCCGGACGGGTCACCATCGCCGAGGTGGAGCAACTGGTCGAGCCCGGCGAGATCGACCCCGACCACGTCCACCTGCCGGGCATCTTCGTGCAACGGGTCGTGGCGCTCACCGCGGAACAGGCCGCCGACAAGCGGATAGAACGACGCACCGTCGCCGTGCCGGAGACATCGGGAAGGGAGGCGCGCTGATGCCCTGGAGCCGCGAGGAGATGGCCGCCCGCGCCGCCCGAGAACTGACGGACGGTCAGTACGTCAACCTCGGCATCGGACTGCCCACGCTGATCCCCAACTACCTGCCCGACGACGTCGAGGTGATCCTGGAATCCGAGAACGGAATCCTGGGGACCGGACCATACCCCACCGAGGACCAACTCGACCCCGACCTCATCAACGCCGGCAAGGAGACCGTCACCGTCCTGCCCGGCGCCGCCTACTTCGACTCCGCCCTGTCCTTCGGCATGATCCGCGGCGGCCACATCGACGTCGCGGTGCTCGGCGCGATGCAGGTCTCACACCACGGCGACCTCGCCAACTGGGCCGTCCCCGGCAAGCTGATCACCGGAATCGGCGGCGCCATGGACCTGGTGCACGGCGCCCGCACCGTCCTCGTCGTCATGACCCACACCACCAAGGACGGCTCGGCCAAACTCGTCGACGACTGCACGCTCCCACTCACCGGCCGGGCCTGCGTCGACCGGATCATCACCGACCTCGCCGTGCTCGACGTCACCGCAGACGGCTTCGCCCTCGTCGAACGGGCGCCCGGCGTCACGGCCGAGGAGATCGTCGAGAAGACCGCCGCACCGGTCCGGTTAGCGGACCGGTGCGGCGGAGGGTCGGTGAGCGGCGTCGAGGCGGGGAACTGAGCGCGCGAGCCCACGCAGCCATCGAATCAAGGGAGTTCACCACCCATGACAGCGACGCAAGGCGACATCGACCAGGAGATCGCGCGGGAGCGGGCGGCGTACGAGGAAGCCGTCGCCGCAGGAGCCCCGCGCACCCACCACCCCGCCCGGAACTACCCGCCCTACCGCTCCAGCGCGCTGCGCCACCCCACGCAACCGCCGATCCCCATCACACTGGAGCGGGACCCGGAAGCCGTCGAACTGGCCTCACCCGTCTTCGGCGAGACCGACATCACCGCACTGGACAACGACCTCACCCGCCAACACCCGGGCGAGCCCCTGGGCGAACGGATCACTGTCAGCGGCCGCCTGCTGGACCGCACCGGCCGTCCCCTACGCGGCCAACTGATCGAGATCTGGCAGGCCAACGCCGCCGGCCGCTACGCCCACCAACGCGACCAGCACCCCGCCCCGCTCGACCCCCACTTCACCGGCGTCGGCCGCACGCTGACCGACGGCGACGGCGGCTACGCCTTCACCACGATCAAGCCCGGCGCCTACCCCTGGCACAACCACACCGGCGCCTGGCGCCCCGCCCACATCCACTTCTCGCTCTTCGGGGCCGCGTTCACCCAGCGCCTGATCACCCAGATGTACTTCCCCGGCGACCCGCTCTTCCCCCGCGACCCGATCCTGCAGTCCGTCACCGACGAGGCCGCGCGACAACGGCTGGTGGCGCGCTACGACCACGACCTGTCACAGCCCGAGTGGTCCCTCGGCTACCACTGGGACATCGTGCTCGACGGGCCCACCGCCACCTGGATCGAGGAGGGACGCTGAGATGACGCCCCCACCCGCGCTACCGACGCCCGCCCACACCATCGGCCCGTTCTACGGATACGCCCTACCGTTCCCCGACGGCGGTGACGCAACCCCGCACGGACACCCCGACGCGCTGACCCTGCACGGCCACGTCCTGGACGGCGCCGGCGCCCCCGTCCCCGACGCGCTGCTGGAATTCTGGGGGCCCGGACCCGACGGCGAACTGCCGCGCGCCGCCGGATCGTTGCGCCGAAACCCGGCAACCGGCGGCTTCCTCGGCCGGGACGGCGTCGGCTTCACCGGCTTCACCCGCGTACCGACCGACGCCGACGGTCACTGGACGATCCGCACACTACGGCCCGCCGCCCGCGGCGAGCGCGCCCCCCACCTCGCGGTCTGCGTCTTCGCCCGCGGCCTCACCCGCCACCTGTTCACCCGGGTCTACCTACCGGAACCGGACGGACGACCGACGCCCGCGGACCCACTGCTGGACGCCCTGCCACCCGAACGGCGCGCGACACTGCTGGCCACCGCCGAGCCGCGGGGCACCCATCGGTTCGACATCCGCCTACAGGGCGGCGCGGAGACCGTGTTCTTGGAGTTCGGATGAGTGCTGAGCGTGACGAGCAGGGCGGTCAGGGCGACTTCGGGCTGCTCGCGCCGGGACGGGTCGGGACGCCGGCCGAGGCCGCCACCGGAGACATCGCCTATCTCCAGGCGATGTTGGACGCCGAGGCCGCCCTCACCCGGGCCCAGGCGACCGTCGGCCTGGCCCCCGCCGAGGCGGCACGAGCCGTCGACGCGGCCGCCCACGCGGAACGCTTCGACGCCCGCGACCTCGCGCTGCGCGGGCGCTCAGGCGGCAACCCGGTCATCCCGCTGGTCGCCGCGCTCACCGCCGCGGTGGACGAACGCCATGCGCCCTACGTCCACCGCGGCGCCACCAGCCAGGACATCCTCGACACCGCGTCGATGCTGGTCGCCCACCGGACGTTGGGACCGCTCCTGGACGATCTGGAGCGCACCGCCGGCGCCCTGGCCCACCTCGCCGCCGAGCACCGCGCGACGGCCATGCCCGGCCGGACCCTCACCCAGCACGCCGTCCCGACGACCTTCGGCCTCAAGGCCGCGGGATGGCGCAGCCTGGTACTCGACGCCCGCGATCGCCTCACCGCGGTGCGCGCCGCGCTTCCGGCACAACTGGGAGGCGCGGCGGGAACGTTGGCGGCCAGCCAGGCGTATGCGGAGGGTGAGCGGGTGCCGGACCCCACGGAGGCCGTGCTGGGGCTGCTCGGGGCGTACGCCCGTGAAGTGGGGCTGGCCGAACCCGAGTTGCCCTGGCACACCCTGCGCACTCCCCTCGCCGCACTCGCCGGCGGCCTCGCCTTCGCCGCGGGGGCGCTCGGCAAGATGGCCGCCGATGTGCTGGTCCTCTCCCGTACCGAGGTCGGTGAGGTGAGCGAGGGCGCCGGCGGCGGCTCGTCGGCCATGCCGCACAAGGCCAACCCGGTGCGGGCCACACTCCTCGCCGCCGCGGCCCGCCGGGCACCCGCGTTGGCCGCAATCCTCTACGGGTGCCTGGCCGCGGAGGACGAACGGCCCGCCGGTGCCTGGCACGCGGAGTGGGAGACGCTGCGGGACCTGCTCCGCCTGACCGGGGGCGCGGCCCGGGACGCCGCGGAACTCGTCAACGGCCTCCAGGTGCACCCGGCGCGGATGCGCGCCAACCTGGACGTGACCGACGGCATGATCGTGTCCGAGCGGTTGTCCGCCGCCCTCACCGACCGACTGGGCCGGGCCGAAGCACGCCGCCTGGTGACCGAGGCGGCGCGCACCGTCCGCACCCAGGGCGGCACCCTGGCCGAGGCGCTCGCCACCGAACCCGCCCTGGACGGCGTCGACGTGGACGCGTTGACCGACCCCGCCCACTACACCGGAGCGGCGGCGGCCCTCACCGATCGGGCTCTTGACAGGGCGTGAGCGACTGTTCGGTGGCACCGTCACGCGGGCCCCACGTCCGTCCGAACCTCCGGGCGGCCAGGCCGAAGAGGAGACCGCCGACCAGGAACCACGGGTTCCACAGCACCAGCGTCCACAGCCGTTGCGCCGGGCTTATGCCTCTCTCCGGGCCCGCCGCCCCGCTGAGCAGCAACACCTCGACGGCGACCCCACGCACCAGCAGCACAGCGCAGGCGCACCACCCCAGAGCCTTGAGCACCGACCCCGCCGGGTCTCCGGGCCATGGCCTGGCGAGCAGCCATCCCAACCCACCACCGACAAGGCAGAGCGCCCCCACACCCCACAAGCCCGCCGCCACGAACCACCCGGGACGCTCCTCGGCCAGCGGCCCCGCCGAGACGCTCAGCCCCCAACTTCCGCCCAGCGCCCAGTAGAAGTGCAGCGCGGCGAAGGCGACCGCCCAGGCACACGCGCTACGCCCCCACAGCCCCGATATCCCCGTCGTTGCCTTGTTTCGCGGATCGTCCTGCATGGAGAGGAGCATGCCACTGTCGAGGCGTGCCCCTCACTGCGCGCCGGCGCCGCGGGTGTCTTGCCGCAACCCGGTGGAGTCCTGCGCGGGTGCGTGCTTGTATGGGCGCCATGGTGTCAGCCGACCGGTTGTTGGCCTTCGCGGGCATGTCGTTGTTGTTGATCGTGATCCCGGGGCTCAGCGTGCTGTTCGTCATCGGGCGGGCACTGGCGCACGGCCGCCGGGCCGCCTTGACCACCGTGGTGGGAAACACCCTGGGCTGCTATGTCCTCATCCTGGCCGTGGCGTTGGGACTCGGGTCCCTGGTGGAACGCTCCCTCCTGCTCTTCACCTGCGCTGAAACTGGCGGGCGCGGCCTATCTGGTCCTTCTCGGAGTGAAGGCGTGGCGACAACGCGGCGCACTGCGGGCCGAGTTCGCCGCCGAGCGAGGGGCCGCCAAGGGCAGTCTGCGCACGCTCCGGGAGGGCTTCGCGGTCGGTGTGGCCAACCCCAAGACCATGGTGTTCTTCGCGGCCGTGCTCCCGCAGTTCGTCGAGCGCGAGCGGGGCGGCGTGGCGGGGCAGATGCTGCTGCTCGGCCTGGTGTTCAACCTGATCGCGGTGGCCTGCGACAGCGTCTGGGGGCTGGCCGCGGGGACCGCGCGGGCCTGGTTCGCGCGCTCGCCCCGGCGACTGTCGGCGGTCGGCGGCGCCGGCGGGTTGGCGATGATCGGCCTCGGGGTGACCGTGGCCGCGTCCGGTCGGGCGGACTGAACACGTCGTGCGGGGCGAAGGCCGGCGTCGGCGGCCGGCGCCAGAGGAGGAAGCGGGACAGGCTCTGCAGGACGCAGGCCGGTTTCGTGCCGCCCTCGATCTCCAGCGTGCCGTCGACGGTGAACTGCACGCCGCCGGGCACCTCGTCGACGCTGGCCTTGAGGATCTTGGGGCGGACCTCGTCCTTGATCGGGAGGTCGGCGAAGTCGGCGAGCCAGTGGTCGGGGGTCAGCACGGGGTAGTCGGAGCCGAAGAGGACCTTGTCCTGGAGCAGGGAGTCGGCGTAGCGCACGAGTTGGGGCGGAAAGTACTTCGGGGACCAGCCGGAGAGGTCGATGTGCACGCCCGGCTTGTGGGTGGCCACGGCCAGCGCCTCGTCCTGCCACGGGAACGACGGATGGGCCAGGATGATCTTCAAACCGCCTGTTCGGCGGCCGCCTCGTCGACGTCGTTGACGACGACCGCGGCGCGCGGCGGCCAAGGCGGTGGCATAGGCCAGGCCGAGCCCGCGGCCGGAGCCGGTGACCACGGCGACCTTGCCGGTGAGATCGACGGGGGAGGGGTGTGCCATGGGAAGTCCCTTCGCGGAGCGGGGAGTTGCGCAGGGCGGTAGAGGCGTCGGAGAGCTGTGCTCGATCCACGTCGGACGATCCACAGCGAAGCTAAGACCAATAATTGTTGACGTCAATGGTTGTCGGCGGCACCAGTGCTGCGCCATGCTGAGCGCAGCACGCCCCGCGCACCGGCCCCACCCGGGCCCCGACCAGGGAGCACACCATCGCCAGCAAGCAACCGCCCACCCGCGGAACGGAATCCGTCGCCCCCGACCAACCCTGGATGCGCGGCCTGCACTCCGACACCGGCTACCTCCTCTACCGACTCGGCCTGCGCTCCGGACAGATGTTCAACGCCGCCCTCCAGGAATCCGGGGTGCGGCTGCGCCACTACGCGCTGCTGCGCTACCTCGCCACCGCCGAGGGCGCCCTGCAACGGGAGTTGAGCACCCGCCTCGGCTACGACCCCAGCGCCATCGTCGGCCTCGTCGACGACCTCGAAGGGCTCGGCTTCGTCGAACGACGCCCCGCACCCACCGACCGCCGCAGCCGCCTCGTCGTCCTCACCGAAGACGGCCGGGCCTTCCTGCGCGACACCGACCGGATGAGCCGCCACGTCACCGAGCGACTGCTCGCACCGCTCGCAGAGGACGAACGCACCGCGCTGCACGGGCTGTTGCTCCGCACCTCGGAGCCCGACCAACCCTGACCGGGCCGCACACGCGGTACCCGACGTGCGGCCCGGCCGCACGTCCTCCCTCCCACCCATCGACCGAGGAGGAACCGCCCGTGAAACCCCGCACCCCGGCCCCACGCACCACCGGCGTCCTGACCGCCGCCCTGCTCGCCGCCGGCACCCTCACCGCCGCCGCCCCGCGTACGCCACCGGCCGGACCGTCCACCTCCACGGCACGCTCGCCTCCGGCGCCACCTACGTGCTCGACGCACCGGCCCACTGGAACGGCACCCTCCTGCTCTTCAGCCACGGCTACCGCGCCGCCGGTTCCCCGAACCCCGCCGAGGACGCCTCCGACGCCCACACCGCGCGACTGCTCCTCGCGGAGGGATACGCCCTCGCCGGATCCTCCTACGCCACCACCGGATGGGCCGTGGCGCAGGCCGTCCCCGACCAACTCGCCACCCTCGACGCCTTCACCGCACGCGTCGGCCGGGCCCGACGCACCATCGCCTGGGGCCAGTCCTACGGCGGCCTGGTGACCACCGCCCTCGCCGAACGCCACCCCGACCGCCTCGACGGCTCACTGTCGACCTGCGGCCTCGTCCAGGGCGGCGTCGCCAACTGGAACTCCACCCTCGACCCGGTCTTCGCCCTCAAGACCCTCCTCGCCCCCGGCGCACACCTCCCGCTGACCCGCCGCGGCAGCCAGACCAACGCCCGCGCCGCCGCCCACGCCCTCACCGGCGCCGTCACCCGCGCACAGCGCAGCGCCACCGGCCGGGCCCGCATCGCGCTCGCCGCCGCCCTGCACAACATCCCCGGCTGGAACGACCCCACCCAGACCCGCCCCGCCCCCACCGACTACGCCGCCCAACAGGCCAACCAGTACCAGGCGATAATCGGCCTCCTGGCGATGCCCGCCTTCTCCTGGCGCCAGGAGACCGAACACCGCGCCGGCGGCTCCCCCTCCTGGAACACCGGCGTGAACTACGCCGCCCTGCTCCGCCACTCCGCCAACTACCCGGAGGTCAAGGCCCTCTACAAGGCCGCCGGACGATCCCTCGCCCACGACCTCGCCACACTCAACAAGCCCCCAGGCTCCACGCCGACCCCTCCGCCGTCGCCTACCTCACCCGGAACATCGCCTTCACCGGCCGCCTCCGCAAACCCCAACTGGACATCCACACCACGGGCGACCCCCTCATCCCCGTACAGTCCGAAAGCGCCTACCGACGCGCGACGTCCGCCGCCGGCACCGCACGCCTACTCCGCCAGGCATACGTGGACAACGCCGGTCACTGCACCTTCACCCCCGCCGAACGGGCCGCCGCCCTGCACACCGTCGACCGCCGGATCACCACCGGCCACTGGGGCGACACCGGCCCCACCGCCCTCAACACCGAGGCCCACCGCCTCGACCCCACCACCGCGGCCCGCTACATAGCCTTCCGCCCCGGCCCCTACCCCAGGCCCTTCGACCTCGCACCCCACCACCGCACCAACAGCCGTTGTACGTCGGCCGGTTGACGGCTCTTCACTCCACGAATCCCCTCACTCCACATGTCCGCAGACCGAGCAGACGAACTGACTCTCCTGCGTCGGCTTCCCGTCCTCGTCCGTCTCGACCGTCCGGTACATGGTGCCGCCGCACTTGCCGCAGCCTCTGGTCTCAATGAGCTGACCCATGCGCAGATCCTCCATCGGGGGGCGCGCACGGCACCCGCCGCGCAGCGCCAGTGCGTAATCGAGCAGGACGAACGCCTCTTGCCGGCCCCGCTCGCGGGTGGCGATGTCGTCCGCGGTCTCGCCCGTCGCCGCGACGCGACCGCACCGATAGCACCAGTGCCGGTTACTCTGGGCGCCCGGCTCCAGCATCGGCAAGCCGCAGTCAGGACAGTCCACCGTCGGCCTCCTTGACGAATCCGCACCGCGCGCAGACGGAGATCGAGCGCCCGTCCCGATCCCGTTGACCCCACATGGTGTTCCGGCACCGCGGGCAGCCGCTGGTGTGGATGCCGCGCGGCCCGAGCGGCGGAGGCTCGGGCGTGGACTCCACATACGCGATGATCAACGCCCGGTCCCGCTCGCTGTTCCCGGCCATGCGTGCTTCGTCGGCGAAGGTCCCCATGGCGCGGAGATTACTTGGCCGACGCGCGACGACCTTCTCCGGGAGTGCACTCGATCAGTTGAGATGACCAGCACCGCAGCCGGAGCCCGAGCGCGTCGCGGGCCCCGACCCCCGTCAATTTTAAATCAGTTGCTTGACTTACGTTTTTGGCCGGCGTTGACTGACCGCCGACTTCGAGCGACTTCGAGCGACTTCCGGACGAAGGGAGACGGTGGTGAGCCACGACAACGGCGGCCCCGCACTGGACTATCCGCTCACGGCACCGAGCGCGTTGGCGGCGCCCGCGGAATGGGGCGAGCTGCGCGCCTCGTGCCCGGTGGCCCCCGTGACTCTCCCCAGCGGCGACCGCGCCACGCTGCTGACTCCCCGTGCCCGTACGCCTCCAACGAGGCGACATGGCCCGCCACTTGATGGTGCACATCCTCGCCGAACGCGAACGCGCCCTCGCCGACGGCACCACCACCGTCCACGCCGACTGGGACACCTACGCCGACGGACTCGTCGACGCCCTCACCGGACTGTGGCTGGCACCCGTGACGCCCACCGCCTGACGATCACGGCACCGCACGACGGCCGTGTCGAACCGACCCGGATCGACACGGCCGCGGTGGGCGCACCGCGGCACGCCGCAGCCCGGACCAGCCCGAACGCGACTACGGCGACGCGCTCAGGGACGCGGACCTTTACAGCAAGGACGAGACCCTGAAGAAGGTCACACGCATCGGCATCGAGTCGATCAACGACCCCAAGGGCGTGATCAAGGAGAGCATGCTGAAGAAGGGCCAGCAGTACCAGGGCAAGATCGGCGGCAGCAACCTCACGGTCGACTTCATCGTCGGCCGCCAGGGCTGGTGGAACCACACCAGCCTCAACACCGCCTGACAGACCCCCCCGATCGCCCCGGCTCGGGCCTGCGGACCCCTCGCGGCCCGAGCCGGTGGCTATATGACCAGCCCTCAGCTTGGCGTTTAACGTCCGCCCGTGGTCAGCTCGTTGAGCTGGCCACGGGCTTCGCCGTTCTGCAGGCAGAGGGACGGCCTTTGCGTGATCATGTCTTCTCGCTGAAGA
>NZ_JBIVXW010000055.1:0-64330 GCF_044769405.1 Streptomyces sp. NPDC090442 | reverse complement strand
GGCGGATCTTCCGCCACGCCCGCATCAGCCCGAACAAGCTCACGTCAGTCGCCGCAGCCATCCTCACCCTCATGATCTACACGTGAAAAAGGCTCCAGGATCGCGGCCAAGACCCCTGAGTAGAACCGGGAGCCCGCCCGGACCCTGCTCCCTCGCGCGTACCGAGGACGGACCTGCCTGCCTGGCGACCTGCCTGGCCAGCCCCTAGCGTCGGAGCAGGCCCGTCGGGCATGGACGGACGGGACGAGGCTGGGCGCACTGCCCTTCGCACGTCGGTGCGCCCAGCCGCCCCACCCCCAGATGCCACGTCATGGCCGGCCACTTCCGCCTCCCCTCCATCCGCGGAATCTGTCACACCGCCCGCCTCGCATGTCGAGATGCGCCATCTCCGACCCGGCGGATGTCCTGCTCGCTCCGGCCGCGGCAAGGTCGCACTGACAGCCACCGCAGCCGTGACACCTGGCAGCCACGAGCGGCAGTCAGAAGTGGCAGTCACCAGCGGGGCGGGAAGTCACCAGCGGAAGCCCTACCTTGGGACGGACTACCGTGGGACTGACCACGTGGAACGGTGAGGGGCCGGGAGGGACCTTGAACTACCGCACATCAAAAGGGACTTCGGCGGCGCGCCGTGGCACGTACGGCGTCGACGCCCCCTACGTTCCGGCGCTGTACGGGGTGGCGGGCGTTGGGCTGTTGGGCTGGGGCGTGGTCTCCCTGGCCGTCGACGGCCTCGCTCCGGCGCCCTGGGCGGTCTTCGCCGGCTGCGTGGCACTCGCGGCCGCGGGGCTGTTCCTGTACGTGACCCGGCGCGGCAAGTTCCTCGTCTGGGAGAAGCTCCTCGACGAACTGGCGCTCCGTGGCGACGAGCAGATCCTCGACTTGGGCTGTGGGCGAGGGGCGGTGCTGCTGGCGGCCGCCCGCCGCATTCCCGGCGGCCGGGCCTACGGCGTCGACCTGTGGCGCAGTCAGGACCAAAGCGGCAACCACCCCGCCGTCACCGAACGCAACGCACGGGCGGAAGGCGTCGCCGACCGCGTCGAGCTCCACACGGCCGATATGACCCAACTCCCCTTCGAGGACGGTCGATTCGACGTCGTGCTCAGCAGTCTGGCGATCCACAACATCTCCGATCCCCTCGGCCGCACCTCGGCGATCGAGGAGGCGGTCCGCGTGCTCAGGCCCGGCGGCCGCCTCGTCGTCGCCGATCTCCGCAACACCCGCCAGTACGGCGCTGATCTGCAACGACTCGGATTGTCCGACGTGGCCCGCCGCGGTGCGGGGGCACGAATGTGGTGGAGCGGCCCTTGGGCGCCCACCGTGGTGGTCTCCGCCACCAAGCCGGGCTGAGCGCTGCCGATCGCGGGCGTGTTCGGGGCCCGTCGCGACGAGGTCACCTTCCGTCAGCCGGCGGCCGTCTTCGCCGTGGCGCTGGTCCCTGCGCTGGTTGTTGGCGTTGCCGAGCCGGCAGGTAAGGGCCTGCTGGCGGCTGGTGGTGTGCTGGCCGTCACCGCCGCGGTCTGGCGTGTGGTAAGGGTGTTGCGCCGCTTCGACGCGTCTCGCCGCCAGGGGCGCTGAGTGACGACTTCCCCGCTCCAGCGCTTCTTGGCGGGTTCGTGGTGCTGCGAAGTCAGCGATCCGGGTGGTCAACTGCGGTGCCGCTCCTTGAGCCTGCATCCGCGTTGCCGATCGCCTTCCTCGTAGGCGCTGGCCCGAGAATCACCATCAGGGTGAGTGCGGCGATCCAGCAGAGTGCCGGTTGGAAGTGGGCGATCGTTGCCAGCAAGACAAGAGCGGCCGATGTCGCCGGAAGAACCCTCCAGGTCAGCTGCCGAGAAAACCTCGCCATGCGCTCCCCTTCTGTCGGCGTGAGCGGTCGCTCCTCTTGAGACGCTGGCATGGTGCGCCTTCGCCGGTCCGGTTAGAGTAGGTCAATCCTTCAGCGCTGAGTTCGCCCAACTGTGCTGGAATGATGGCCAGTTCGCTGCGCGGTGGCATGATGCGACGTCAAGGGTTGTGTGGCAGTCACCTTGGAGTTCCCGATGAACGAAGCCGAGTCGCGGCGCGCGGCGCGCCGTTCCGCCTACGCGATGGTGGGGACCCGGCTGTCCCAGTTCGGTGACCAACGGCTGCGCGACGCGATCGCCGCGGCCCCCTCCCAGGAGGTGGGGATCGGCGGCCGGGCCGCGCAGTTGGACGTCGAAGGGGTGCACGTCTTCGTCAAACGCATCCCGCTGACCGACCTCGAACTGCGCCGGGAACACCTGCGCTCGACCGCCAACCTCTTCGACCTGCCGCTCTGCTACCAGTACGGGATCGGCTCCGCCGGATTCGGTGCCTGGCGCGAGCTGGCCGCACACCTGCTGACCACCGGATGGGTCCTGGCGGGCGCGCACGCCGGCTTTCCCCTGCTGTACCACTGGCGGGTGCTGCCCGACGGCCCGCCGGAAGGGTTCGTCGACGAGTTCGGCGGCATCGACGGGGCGGTCGCCCACTGGGAGGGGGAACCCGCCGTACGCCGCCGGCTGGAGGCCATCGGCCGGTCCTCCGCCAGTCTGATGCTCTTCCTGGAACACCTGCCGCAGACCCTCGCCGCCTGGCTCGCCGCCGCCCGTACCGCGGCCCGAACCCCGTCGGAGGCCGGTGGGCACTACCAATGGGTGGAGGACGAACTGGCCCGGGGGACGGCCTTCATGAGCTCCCATGGACTGGTGCACTTCGACGCGCACTTCCGCAACCTGCTGACCGACGGCCGTCAGGTGTACTTCGCGGATTTCGGCCTGGCGCTGAGCCGGGACTTCGCGCTCTCGCCCCAGGAGGCCGCGTTCCTGACGGACCACCTCGACTACGACCGCTACTACGCCCCCTGGCACCTCCTGCGCTACCACGTCCTCCCCGACGCGTGCCAGGGCGGTGACTGCGAGACCGTCGTCAGCCCCGAAGCCCGCCTACGTGCCTGGCTGGCCGGCCGCCGCCCTGACGTGCCCCCACGGGTCGCCGCCCTGCTCGACCGGCACGCCCGGTCCGCGCTCCTCCTCGACGACTTCCACCGCCGGCTGCTCACCCGGAGCAAGCGGACGCCGTTCCCGGCGGCTGCCCTGCGGAGGGCCGAGGGCGAGCGGCGGTAGCGGTCGGTCGGCGCTTCCGGGCCGTGCACCGTGGCGTTGAGTCCGCTCCCGTCACCCCGGTGTGGAATCCGCCCCGGGCATCGTGTTGATGAGTTCGGCGAGCCGGTGCAGTTGCGCGGCGAGTGACCGGCGCTCGTCCGGGGTGAAGTGGGACAGGGCGCGGGACTGGCGGGCCCGGAGTTCGGTGCGCACGGCTTCCAGTCGGTGCGTGCCCTCGTCGGTGAGTCGGACCAGGACCTGGCGCTCGTCGTGTTCGGCGCGGCGCCGGCTGACGACCCCGTTGGCTTCGAGCTGCTTGAGCATGCGGGTGGCGGTGGGGACGCTGACCTCCGCGCCGGCGGCGAGCCTGCCGACCGGCAACCCCTCGCTCCCGTCGTCCGCCGTCAGGGGGGCGAGCAGGGCGAGCTGGGCCGTGGACAGCCCGGTCGCGGAGCGGCCGGCGGTGGCGGCCCGCGATCGACGCATGGCGTAGAAGAGCTGGTCAGCGGCGCGTGCCAGCTCCTCCACGCCTTGCTCGTCGGGGGCCGACTTCGGGGCCTGGTCGGTCTGGTGCTTGCTGCTCTCTCGCATGACTGTTAGCTTACTCAGTAAATTCATTAGCTTGCTAACTAATGAGGAGTAGAGGAGCGAAGAACCATGGACTTCCCTGCCCGCATCGACGTTCACCAGCACATCGTCCCGCCCGTCTGGGCCGACGCCCTCGCCGCGCGCGGCCTGGACTCCGGCGGCTGGCCGATCCCGGCCTGGAGCCCGAGCGGCGCGATCGCGATGATGGATGAGCAGGGCATCGCCACCGGCGTGCTCTCGGTCACCTCGCCCGGCGTCCACCTCGACACCGGCGCCAGTGCCGACGCCGACGCCCGCACCCTGGCCCGTGCCGTCAACGAGTACGGCGCCGAGGTCGTCAAGGACCACCCGGACCGCTTCGGTCACTTCGCCAGCATCCCGCTGCCCGACGTCGACGCCGCCGTCGCCGAGGCGGCCCACGCGCTCGACACCCTCGGTGCCGACGGGGTCGTGCTGATGTCCAACGTCCACGGTCGCTACCTGGGAGACCCCGACTTCGCACCTCTCTGGGCCGAGCTCGACCGGCGCCGGGCCACCGTCTTCATCCACCCCGCCCAGCCCCCGATGCCCCTTCTGCCCGGCACCCCCGCCCCGCTCGCCGACTACGTCTTCGACACCACCCGCACCGCCCTCAACCTGGTGCTCAACGGCGTCATGAGCCGCCATCCCGACGTCCGTGTGATCCTCTCCCACGGCGGCGGCTTCCTGCCCTACGCCGCCTACCGCTTCTCCGGCCTGGCGCCCATCGCCACGGACCCCGACCGCCCCTCCGACGAGGTCCTGCGCGACCTCAAGCGCTTCTACTTCGACACCGCACTGGCCGCGAGCCCCAGCGCCCTGCCCGCCCTGCTCGCCTTCGCCGAACCCGGCCACGTCCTCTACGGCAGTGACTGGCCCTTCGCGCCCCAGCAGGCCGGCAGTTACTACAACCACTTCCTGGAGACCTACCCCGACTTCGCCCCCGGCCAGGCCGAAGCCGTCAACCGCGGCAGTGCCGAGGCGCTCTTCCCGCGCCTGGCCCGCTGAGGGGGAGTCAACGTCCGGCCGGAGGCGAGGAGTTGACGTGCCGTTCACGGTGTCGGCGTGGCGGTGCGTACGGCGTCGTGGACGGCCCGGGCCAGTCGGGCGCCCCACAGTGAGCGGGGGCCGGCGAAGGCATGGGACTGCTCGTGGGGGTGGGGTTGGCGCGCGGCGACGCAGACCGCGTCGGTGGGGGTTCCGGAACAGTCGTAGCCCCGGTCGAGAAGTGCCTGGACCTTCGCCTCGGTGGCGGTGGCCACCGCGTTGACCAGGGCGGCATCGGTCAGTGCCACCGGGAGGGCGGCGATGATGTTGATCGTGCCCGGCGCGGCCGGCAGCGGCGTGCCCGCTGCGGGAGCGGCGGCCCAACCGCGTACGGAGATGCCCGAGGTGGCGACCGCCTCGGCGCCGCCGTCCTGTGCGTGGGCGTACCGGGAGACGTCGGCGGCCGTCATCAGCCCGACGCCGTCGCCCCGCACGCCCGCGCCCCGGGCCAGCTCGGACAGGTGCCGCGCGGGGTCGGTGCGTCGATAGCCGTGGGAGACCTGCGCGTTGAGGACCCAGGCACGGGCACCGATGCCGCCGCCGAGGACGGCTGAGCTGATCATCCGCCAGCCGGGACCCGCGGACCACAGCAGGGCGTCCAACTCCTCGCCGGCCTCGGTGTACGGGAGTTGGCGCACCGTCAGCAAACGGGCGGCCGCGCGTGGCGGTGGGACGACTGCGGACACCGGGCGGGGCTCCTCACGGGACGGACCGGTCGATCGTACGCACTGCCGGTGCGCCCGTTCGCGGCGGGGCGGCGCCGGCGCCACGGCAACCGCGGCGTCCACCGGTCGGGGCAGTCGGGCCCGGAGCGGGCGGCGCTGTGCACGGAGCGCGGTCCGGGCGTTGATCAGAGCGGGGGATGGCCCGGCAGGGTGTCCAGGACCGCGGCGACGTCGGTGCGGCGGGCGGTCTCCAGCAGGGCGCGGGCCATGGCCGAACCGGGTTCCCGGGCGGTGACCACCAGCCCTATCGGGGTGGTGTGGACGGGTTCCACCAACGGGACCGCCCGCATGCCGTGCGGGACGCCGAAGACATGCAGCCAGGCATGCGGCACGATGCTGGCCCACTGCCCGGTCCTGACCTGGGCGAACAGCGAGGCCACCGAGTCCGTCACGATCCTGGGAACCGGTTGCAGACCACCCTCCGCGAACACCTCGTCCAGCACCCGCCGCCCCTGCATCCGCCTGGTCAGCAGGCACAACGGCAGGCGGGACGCCTCGGCCCAGGTCGCGGTCGAGCGCCGGGCGAGGTCGTCGGCGACGCCGGTCAGCAGCACGTACCGCTCCTCGTAAAGGGCGACCGTGTGGAACTGGTCGGACGTCTCCTCGGGCAGGTAGGTGATCCCGGCGTCGATCTCGAAGTTCTGCAGTTGGTGGAGGATGTCCTTCGCGCGCAGGTCCGCCAACACGTCCACGGTGGCCAGCGGGTGCGCCGCGCAGAACGGCGCGGTGAGCAGCGAGACGGCACCCGAGGCGGTCGGCACCGAGCCGATCCGCAGGCGCCCGCTCAGGCCCGTGCGCAGGGCGTCCACCTCGTCCTTGAGGGCGTCCCGGTCGGCCAGGATGCGCTGCGCCCACCGCACGATGCGCTCGCCCTCGGGGGTGAGGCCCTCGTAGGTCCGGCCGCGCCGGACCAGCAACACGTCCAGTTCCTCCTCCAGTTTGCGCAGCGCCTCGGACAGGGCGGGCTGGGAGACGTAGCAGGACTGGGCGGCGCGGGCGAAGTGCCGCTCCCGGGCGAGTGCCACCAGGTATTCAAGTTGGCGGAACAACATCGCTCGCTCCCGGGGGTCAACGGAGCCGTTCGGCACCCGTGTAGACGTTCATCGACTGGCCGCGGAGAAAGCCTACGAGAGTCAGCCCGCTCTCCTCGGCGAGGTCGACGGCGAGCGAGGAGGGCGCGGAGACGGCGGCCAGCAGCGGGACACCCGCCATCACGGCCTTCTGGACCAGTTCGAACGAGGCCCGTCCGCTCACCATCAACACGGTCCCGCGCAACGGGAGCAGGCCAGCCCGCAGGGCATGGCCGACGACCTTGTCCACCGCGTTGTGCCGGCCGACGTCCTCGCGCAGGCACAACAGCTCACCGTCGGCCCCGAACAACCCGGCGGCATGCAGACCTCCGGTCCGGTCGAACACCCGCTGTGCCGCGCGCAGTTGGTCGGGCAGGGCCGCCAACGCCGCCGGTGAGGTGCGCAGCGGGTCCCCACCCACCGACCACGGCGCCGTGGTGCGCACCGCGTCCAGACTGGCCTTGCCGCACAGCCCGCACGAGGAGGTGGTGTAGAAGTTGCGTTCCAGCGACGCGTCCGGGGCGGCCACGCCGGGGGAGAGGACGACGTCGACGGTGTTGTAGGTGTTGCCGCCGTCGGCGGTGGCACCGGCGCAGTAGCGGATGCCCGCCACGTCGGCGGCCCGGTGCACCACGCCCTCGCTCACCAGGAACCCGGCCGCGAGATCGAAGTCGTCGCCGGGGGTGCGCATGGTCACGGTCAGCGGCCGCCCGCCGACCCGGATCTCCATCGGCTCCTCGGCGGCCAGGGTGTCCGGGCGCGGCGTGGGCACGCCCTCCCGCACCCGCAACACCCGCCGTCGTACCGTCACTCGGCCCATGGCCGGCTCCTCCTCCTGTCGTGCGGCGTGCGCCGTCGGTGGCCGTGCGGAATCGGCCCGCGGGCCGGGACGTTCAGGCCGCCTCGACGCGTTCCAGGCGGACCAGCACGCTCTTCGAGGTGGGCGTGTTGCTGAAGTCGGCCACGCTGTCGAGGGGTACCAGGATGTTGGTCTCGGGGTAGTAGGCGGCGGCCGAGCCGCGGGTGGTGGGGTAGGAGACCGTCACGAACCGCTCCGCCCGCCGCTCCACACCGTCGCGCCAGACACTCACCAGGTCCACCACGTCCCGCTCGGCCAGGCCGAGCGCCGTCAGGTCGTCCGGGTTGACCAGCACGACCCGGCGGGCGTTGTGGATGCCGCGGTAGCGGTCGTTCATCGCGTACGGGACGGTGTTCCACTGGTCGTGGGAGCGCAGCGTCTGCAACAGCAGGTGCCCCTCGGGGATCTCCGGCATGGTGAACGCGTTGCGGGTGAAGACCGCCTTGCCGCTCGGGGTGCGGAAGACCCGTTCGTTGACGGGGTTGGGCAGGCGGAACCCGCCGGGCCGGGCCACCCGGGCGTTGAAGTCCTCGAAGCCGGGGATGACGCGGGCGATCCGGTCGCGGACGGTGCCGTAGTCGGCCTCGAACTCCTCCCAGGGGATGGCGGGTTCGGATCCCAACGTCCGGCGCGCCAGCCGGGAGATGATGGCGACCTCGCTGAGCAGCCGCGGTGCGGCGGGCGGCAGCTTGCCGCGGGAGGCGTGCACCTCGCTCATCGAGTCCTCGACCGTGTAGAACTGCTCGCCGGTCTCCTGGACGTCCCGGTCGCTGCGGCCCAACGTGGGCAGGATCAGCGCGGTCTCGCCGCACACCGCGTGCGAGCGGTTGAGCTTGGTGGAGATGTGCGCGGTGAGCCGGCACCGCCGCATCGCGTCCTCGGTGACGGTGCTGTCCGGGGTGGCCCGCACGAAGTTGCCGGCGACGCCGAGGAAGACCGTGGCCCTACCGTCGCGCATGGCCCGGATGGCGTCCACCGAATCCAGGCCGTGCCGCGCCGGCGGGGTGAAGTCGAACTCGTGCCCGAGGGCGTCCAGGAACTCCTTGGGCATCCGCTCCCACACGCCCATCGTGCGGTCGCCCTGCACGTTGCTGTGGCCGCGCACCGGGCACACCCCCGCGCCCGGCCTGCCCACATTGCCGCGCAGCAACAGGAAGTTGACGATCTCGCGGATGGTGGGCACGCCGTGCTTGTGTTGGGTCAGGCCCATCGCCCAACACACGATGACCTTCCCGCTCGCCAGGACCTGCTCGTGCACCCGCTCGATCTCCTCGCGGGACAGCCCGGTGGCGGTGCGGACGTCATCCCAGGAGACCGTCCGTGCCTGGGCCGCGAAGTCGGCGAAACCGGTGGTGTGGGCGTCGATGAACGCCCGGTCGAGGACGGTGCCCGGCGCCGCGTCCTCCGCCTCCAACAACAACCGGTTGAGCGCCTGGAACAGGGCCAGGTCACCGCCGGCGCGGATGTGCAGGAACTGGTCGGCGATCGAGGTGCCCCGACCGATCACCCCCCGCGCCTTCTGCGGGTGCTTGAACCGGATCAGACCGGCCTCGGGAAGCGTGTTGACCGCGATGACCCGGCCGCCGTTGCGCTTGGTCTCCTCCAGCGCGGAGAGCATCCGCGGGTGGTTGGTGCCGGGGTTCTGTCCCACGACGAAGACCAGGTCGGCGGTGTGGATGTCGTCCAACGAGACGCTGCCCTTGCCGATGCCCAACGTCTCCTGGAGCGCGAACCCGCTGGACTCGTGGCACATGTTGGAGCAGTCCGGCAGGTTGTTGGTGCCGTAGGCGCGGGCGAACAACTGCAACAGGAACGCGGCCTCGTTGTTGAGCCGCCCCGAGGTGTAGAACAGCGCCCGGTCGGGGGAGTCGAGCCGGCGCAGCTCGTCGGCGATCAGACCGAGCGCCTCGCCCCAGCCGATCGGCTCGTAGTGGCTCGCACCGGGCCGCTTGACCATCGGCTCGGTCAGGCGACCCTGTTGGTTGAGCCAGTAGTCCGATGCGCGCCCCAACTCCGCGATCGAGTGCGCGCGGAAGAAGTCCGCCCCGATGCGCCGCCCGGTGGCCTCGTCGTTGACGTGCTTGGCGCCGTTCTCGCAGTACTCGTTGAAGTGCCGCTTCCCCGGCCCGGGTTCCGGCCAGGCACAGCCCGGGCAGTCGAAGCCCTTGGCCTGGTTGATGTTCAGCAGTGTCAGCGCGGTGCGGCGTACCGATGTCTGGGACAGCGAGTACCGCAGCGCGTGGGTGACCGCGGGCACGCCGGTCGCCCACGTCTTGGGCGGAGTCACCGACAGGTCGTCGACCGGGTCCTGTGTCGGGCCCTCGTTGCTGCTCATGGTCTGCTCCGTCCCCTTCTGCTGTTCTCCGCGCTCGCGGGCACAACCGGGCCGATGAACCATGCCGGGACGCGCCCGAGTTGGGCACCGTGGTCGCGCGCCGGGGTCGCCGCGCCGGAATTCCGCACCGGGACGTCGACGCTGCCTGGCCGGCCCTGACGAGTCTCCAAGCGCCCACGGGAGAAGTCAAAGAGGTGTTTCCTGTGAGCTGATAAATCGCGCCTATCGACGTTTCCGTCGACACCGTGGGGCGAAGGGAATGCCAGGTGCGGGGGCGGGAGTCTGGCCCGAATCGATCGTCGGCTCCGCCCCGGTGGGTGATGTTGGTGCATCGGTACGGACCTCGCGGGGCATCCTCACCGACGGGCGGGAAGCCGACGGGCGGGAAGCCGCGTGGCACCGGCCGCCCGGGCATCCGATGCCTGGTTCCGTCACAGACCCCGCAGGCGGCGGGGCGACCGAGGAGGAGAACGGCGTGCAGCAGGACGCGGGCAACGTCAACGGCAACGGCGAGGAGGAGCCAGCGGTGGGCTCAGGCGGGAGGACCGGCCAAGGCGCCGACACCGACGCCCGCTTCCGGCGCTCCGCCGCCTTCCTCGCCGATGAGGCCCTCGGGTTCCTCTACCCCGCGGCCCTCCGCGCGGCGGCCGACGTGGGAGTCGCCGACCACCTCACCGACGGCCCCCGCACCCCCACCGAACTCGCCGCCGCCACCGGCACGCACGCCCGCAACCTCTACCGGGTACTGCGCCTCCTCGCCACCAGGGGCGTGGTGGCGGAGGACGAACAGGGCCGGTTCGGGCTGACCGAAGCCGGCCAGGCACTCCGCAGCGACGCCCCGTACTCCGCCCGCGCCGCCGTTCTGATGCTCACCGACCGTACGATGTGGCTGCCCGGCAGCGAGATGAGCCGCTGCCTCACCGAGGGCGGCTCCGCGTTCGACGAGATCTTCGGCATGCCCTTCTTCGACTACTTCGCCCAGGACGACCGGACCGCCGCCGTCTTCCACGACGGCATGGCCGCGATGTCCGACGCGGAGAACGCCCCGCTCGCCGACGCCTACGACTTCCCGACGGCCGGCACGGTCGTCGACGTGGGCGGCGGCCACGGCGGCCTGCTCATGGAAGTGCTGCGCCGCCACCCCGGGTTGGACGGCGTCCTCTACGACCAGCCGCACGTCCTGGCCGGGCATCGCCTGGGTACCGAGGAGGCGATCGCCGGACGGTGGACGCTGGCGGACGGCGACTTCTTCGCGGCCGTGCCCCCGGCCGACGTCCACCTGATCAAGCGCATCCTGCACGACTGGGACGACGAGCGCAGCGCGCTCATCCTCGACCACTGCCGTCGCGCGCTGCGCCCGGGCGGTCGGATCCTGGTCCTGGACGCCGTGGTGCCGTCGGGCAACGCGCCCCACCAGGCCAAGGCGTTGGACCTGTTGATGATGGCGTCGCTCACCGGCCGGGAGCGCACCGAGGCGGACTTCGCCGCGCTCTTCGAGGCGGCGGGCCTGCGCCTGTCCCGCGTGGTGCCCACGCCCACGGTGCTCTCCGTGGTGGAGGCGGTACCGGCCTGACCGGCCGGAGCTCGCCCCACCTCACGCTCCGCGGGCCTCACTCCGACGTCGCCAACTCCTCGTGCAGCCCGTCCAACGCCGTGTGGTCGTCCTCGTTGCCGGTGTGCGGCGAGGCGAACCACCGGGCGTATGCGGCGATTTCGGACAGTCGCCAGTCGAGGGCGAACAACTCGGTCATCGCCGGCTCGTGCGGCACCTCGGCACCGGCGGCGAGCAGATCGCCGTAGTCCCGTTCGCGCGGTGCGAGGAGCAACGACTCCCAGTCGACCAGCCGCAGTCCGGAGGCGTCGACGAGCTGGTTGGCGAAGTGCGGCTCACCGTGGGTCGGTACCCAACGGTCCCGGTGCGCGACCGCGGCGCCGGCCAGTTCGTGGTAGCGGACGGTCCAGCGCCGGATCGCGTCGTGACGGGCGTCGATCGCGCGCCTCGCCGCTTCCCCCAGCGGGCCGGAGGCCCACGGCCGGGCCGTCCGGGCGCGCAACTCCTCGGCGAACGCGGGGCCGACCACGGGAGTCCAGTCACCCAGTCCGCTCGGCGGCCCGGCGTCGTGCAGCGTGGCCAACGCGGCGACGACAGCGCGGACATGGTGCGGCTCGCGGGCCTCCGCCTCGGTCGGGGTGTGCCCCGCCGACCACGGAGTCACGCTGAGGGCGCCGCCCCCGACCTCGACGGTGAAACGGCCGGTGCGCGAGGGCAGCGGCGCGCACACCACCGCCAGGCCGCCCGCGGACAGTGCCGCCGCGCCCGCGTAGGCCGCTTCCAACGACGCCCGGGTGTGCCGCGGCGCCAACTGGTCGAGCGTCACGAAGAGGGTGCCGCCGGGGCGGGTCACCCGCCAGTGATGGGCGCCGAACCCCCAAGGCAGATAGGCGATTTCGGCGATCCGGACGTGGCCGGTGCTGTCCGAGTTCGCGGCCGGCCAGTGCCTGGCGACCGCGTCGGCGATGACGTCGTCATGGAGGGAAGAGGGACGGGAGCGCATGAGAGCCGACTCTAGGGCCTCTCACTTCCCCTGTGCGGCGGGCGCGGACACGGGCGCGGTGGGTGGGGTGGACGGCGCGCTCGGTGGGTCCGCGGGTGCGGGCCAACGGCGGGCCACATAGGCGCAGAGCACGAGTTGGAGGGTGTGGTAGAGCATCAGGGGGAGCACGGTGATGCCGATCCGGTCCGGCGGGAACAGCACGGTGGCCATCGGCAACCCGCTGGCCAGGCTCTTGTTGGAGCCGCAGAAGACGGCGGTGACCCGGTCGGCGCGGGGCAGGCCGATCAGGCGGGCGGTGCCGTGGGCGGCGGACAGCGCGAAGCCGAGCAGCAGCGCGCAGACCACGGCCAGGAGCAGCAGTTGGGTCGGCGGAACGCGGTGCCAGATTCCGGACGTGACGCCCCGGCTGAATGCGGAGTAGACCACGAGCAGGATCGAGCCGCGGTCGCAGAGGGTGGTCAGCATCCGGTGTCTGCCGAGCCAGTCGGCGATCCAGCGGCGCACTGCCTGGCCGGCCAGGAAGGGCAGGAGGAGTTGGACGGCGATGTCGGTGAGTTGGGACGGCGTGATGGGGGCGTCGCCGGGGCTGGCGCCGGTCTGTCGGAGCAGCGTGACGGCCAGCAACGGGGTCAGGAGGACGCCGAGGACGGTGGAGAAGGACGCCGAGCAGATGGCGGCGGCCACGTTGCCGCGGGCCATCGAGGTGAAGGCGATGGAGGACTGGACCGTGGAGGGCAGCACGGTCAGGAACAGGACACCGGCGGCCAGTTCGGGTCCGAGCACGCCGTGCGGCAGCAGTCCGGCCGCCAGACCGACGGCCGGGAACGCGACGAAGGTGAGGGCCAGGACGGGGAGGTGCAGTCGCCAGTGCCGCACGCCGTCGAGGGCGGCCTGTGGGGAGAGCCGGGCGCCGTAGAGGAAGAAGAGCAGCCCGACCGCCAGGCGGGCGGCGAGCGAGACGCCGTCGGCGGCCGCGCCGTCGGCCGGGACGAGGGCGGCCAGGCCGATGACGCAGAACAGCGCGACGATGTACCAGTCGACGCGGCGCAGGACCCGGCGGGCGGCGTGGTCGGGAGCGGGATGCGGCACGGTTCCTCCGGCAGAAGGGGAGGGGAGCGGTGCGGGGCCGGGCAGGGGCAGGGGCCGTGTCGCGTGACCGCTTCCGATACCGACCGGTACGGGGGAGCGACACGGCCCCTGCGCAGGTGCTGCCGTGGTGCGGTGCTTCCGTCGGGCGTCAGTGTGCGGCGTTCGCCGGGACCCGGTCGTGGTGGCGGCTGATGTTCTGCTCCAGCAGCGCCAGGCACTCGTTGACCCCGACCGCGCCCGAACGGTGCTCCGGCAGTCGGCCGTCAGCCTGCTTCAGCTCGCCCAGCGCCTGGTCGATGGCGGTCTGCGCGGCGAAGAGGCAGGGGGTGCTGTAGATGGCGACGTCGACGCCGAGTTGGTCGAGCTCGGTCAGCGAGAGCCGCGGTGACTTGCCGCCGGCGATCTGGTTGAACAGCAGCGGCTTGTCGCCGATGACGCGGCGCACCTTGTGGATCCAGTCGACGCTGCGGACGCCGTCCACCAGGATCACGTCCGCGTCGGTCGCGGCCAGTGCCTTGGCCCGGCGCAGGATCTCCTCCTCCTCGGTGGCGTCGGTGCGGGCGACGACGAGCAGGTCCCGCCGTGCCTGGAGGACCATGTCGAGCTTGGCCAGGTACTCCTCCAGCGGCAGGACCTGTTTGCCGTCGACGTGGCCGCAGCGCCGGGGACGCTGCTGGTCCTCCAGGATCACGCCGGAGGCGCCGGCGGCCTCCAACTGCTGGACGACGTGGCACGCGGTCTCCGGATCGACGTAGCCGTCGTCGATGTCGACCAGCAAGTGCTGCCGGGGGAAGGCGAGTCGGAGTCGCTGCACGAAGGCGACGATGTCGGGCCAGGCGATGAAGCCGATGTCCGGTAGGCCGTAGTGGGACGCGGCGAAGCCGAAGCCGGAGATGAACATCCCGTCGTAGTGACGCGCCGCCAAAGACGCGGAGAACATGTCGAAGACGCCGATCAACGGGGTGGTTCCGTCCGCCTGGATCGCGGCTCTTAACCGGTTGGGGTGGTTCACGGTACCCTCCGATGCGTGGTCGCGTGGGTTGCGCGTCGCGCCTGATCCGTTGC
This sequence comes from Streptomyces sp. NPDC090442, assembly GCF_044769405.1. Lineage (NCBI taxonomy): Bacteria > Bacillati > Actinomycetota > Actinomycetes > Kitasatosporales > Streptomycetaceae > Streptomyces > Streptomyces sp. NPDC090442. The sequence goes on along the minus strand of NZ_JBIVXW010000055.1, from coordinate 49,875 downwards.
CTGCCAGAGCTGGTGGTCAGTGCGATGCGTCACGGGCCGAACCGACCGGGGGCATGCCTGAGCAGCATGCCCCCGGTTCTTTGACGTCTGGGCCGGCTCGTGCGGAGTGCGGTTGTCGCGCTCCGCGAGAGCAGGCTAAGAAAAGAAAAGGTCATGTGACAACCATGGATTGGCAATGACCCCTGGTGGGCGTCGCTTTTGAGCCGTTCCTCGCGCGGCCGTTCGCCCGGTCCGAACTGCCCTGAACAGCAGGGCCGTTGGTGGCCCGACAGGGCGCCGACGAGCCGCGACGCCCGGGACGGGCCCAGTCGTCAGCCCACTCCGTCGCCCACCGTGCGCAGGTCAACGTCCCACGCCAGTTGGCTGACCAACGTGTCGTCGCCCGGGCGTGGGGAACTCGGTGCCTGGCCGGTGCGAGCGGGATTGCGGGTGCCGCGGGAGATCTGCCCGCTGACCGTGATGTTGTGCTCCACGCGCGGGCGGCGGCATGCCTCGTAGAGGGCGAACGCGCCGTCCGCATCGGGCGCGTCCCGCAGGGACTTGGCGAGGATGACGGCGTCCTCCAACGCCATCGAGGCCCCCTGGCCCGTCGCCGGCGAGGCCGCGTGCGCGGCGTCACCGACGAGCAGCGTCCGTCCGGAGCGCCAACGGGTGCCCGGCGGCAGCTCGGTGGCGTTGGTGGCCATGAGGGCGTCGGTCGAGGCCGCGACGATCTCCGCGGCCGGGGAGGCGTCCTTCCGCAGCACGTCGAGGAGTCGCGCGCGCCAACGTGACGGGGTGGGGTGCGCCAGTTCCTCGGCGGGGATCGGCTCGCCGGCGACCCGGGCGAACCAGTATGTCTCCCCGTCCGGCGAGACCGCGTAACCGAAGGTTCCGGCGCTGTTCCGCACCATGGTGATGTGGCCGGTGTCCTCCACCACCGGGGTGTTGCGCGTGGAGCCGTAGAAGACGCACTGCCCCGCGTAGGCGGGCTCCGCGTCGGGGGCGAGGGAGCGCCGGACGGTCGAGTTGAGGCCGTCCGCGCCGATGAGCAGATCACCCGTCGCGGCACTGCCGTCGGCGAACCGCGCGGTCACCTCGTCGGGGCCGTCCGCCACGGACACCAGTCGCGCACCGTGCCTGACCTCGATACCCCGGCGGACCACCTCGCCCTGCAGCGTTGCGTTCAACTCGCCGCGGCGCAGGCACCGGTACTGAAGCAGCGCGTCGCCGGCCTCGCCCATGGGCGCGTGCGCCACCTCGCTGCCCCGGTCGTCGAGCAGGCGCATCGAGGACAGCGGGAAGCCGATCGCGGTGACCGCGTCCGAGGCGTCGAGCTGCGCCACGGCGCGCATCCCGTTGCTCGCCAGGGTCAGGAACGCCCCGATGTCCTCGGCGGTGTTGGGGTGCGCCTCGTGCACGGTGACGTCGAAGCCCGCCTTGTGCAGGGCCAACGCCGTCGCCGAACCGGCGATCCCGCCACCGATGACCAATATGCGTGTCACGTTCCACTCCGCTCGTCTGCCTGGGTCCCGTCGGGCGACCTTCCCGCTCAATGATGGACCCGGGCCCGCCCGGACCGGACGGATCGGACGCGGACGGGACGCCTGTGCCAGGCTCCTCTCGCCCGGGCTCAGACGGCCGTGCACGAGCTGCGAGACGCACCGCAGACCGCCACAGTCCGGCTCCTCGAAGAGGGCCGGACTGTGACGATCGGTCGCACTGTGCCGTTGGATCGTCTTGCGGTGGACGGCCGTTGGACGGCTACGGCGTCACCGGGTCGTCACCGTGCCGCACGCGGTTCCGCGGCGTCTTACTTGGTGAAGGCCGCGGTGCCGTTGGGGGTGCCGAGGCCGGTCGGGCCGTCGTAGCCGGTGCCGGCCGTGCAGAGGTACGACGGGGAGCAGGTGCCGTTGGCGCCGCTGGTCACGTCGTTCAGCGCGGAGGCGTGGCTGTACGGGTACGAGGCCGGGGTGTCGCCCGAGCCCGGCGTACCGGCGAGGGCGTAGACGCCGGCGATGAACGGGGAGGACGCGCTGGTGCCGCCGTAGACGTTCCAGCCGGTGGCCTGGTAGCTGTCGTAGACCGCGAGGCCGGTGGCCGGGTCGGCGACCGAGGCGACATCGGCGACGGTGCGGTTGGCGCAGCCGGTGTCCTTCTGCCAGGCCGGCTTGGCGTCGTACTGGGAGCAGCCGGAGCCGGCGCCGTTGCCGCCCGCGCTGGAGCCCCACACCGACTCGCTCCAGCCGCGGGAGCTGCTGTCCTGCTGGAGGGAGGTGCCGCCGACGGCGGTGACGTACTTGGAGGCCGCCGGGTACTCGACGCCGTAGCCGCTGTCGCCGGAGCTGACCGTGATGGCGACGCCGGGGTGGTTGAAGTACTGCTCGTCGGAGGAGGTGTCCGTGGAGTCCTCGCCACCGCCGTAGCTGTTGGAGACGTACTTGGCGCCCATGGTGACGGCGCGGTTCACCGCGGTGCCCAGGTCGCTCATGTTGGCGCTGTTGGCCTCGACGAGCAGGATGTGGCAGGAGGGGCAGGCCGCGCTGACCATGTCGACGTCGAGGGAGATCTCGCCGGCCCAACCGGAGTCCGCCGCGGGGTAGTTGGTGCCGCCGTCCTGGTCGACCTTCTGGAAGCAGCCGTTGGCGGTGCTGCACTCGGGCAGGCCGTACTGGGAGCGGTAGGTCGCCAGGTCCTGCTCGGCGTTGGGGTCGTCGTTGGCGTCGACGATCGCCACGGTCTGGCCGGAGCCGCCTGACTGGGGAAGGTTGTAGGCGCTCTGCAGGTCACTGGGACCGAAGCCGGAGGGCGCGGCGTTCGGGCGCAGGGAGAGCTGTGGCTTGATGTCCGTGCGGGCCACCGCGTTGCAGGCCATGTAGCCGGGCTTGGTCGGCTGCGCACACAGCCGGTGGGTGGGGACCTTGGCGTGGGGCGTCGCCACTATGGGGGACGCGTGGGCCGCGGGTGCGGCGTTGGACGGGGCGGCGGCGACCATGCCGCCGATGACCAGGGTTGCTGCCGACAGCAGGACCGGGACGGCGCGGTGCGCCAGTCCCCGCGTGCGTGCGGATCTGCCCTTTCGTAGCGAACGCAAGGGAATGACCTCCGTGGGGAAGGGACCGGCGGTCGGTGCCTGGGGACGGGGACGCCTTTGTGGTTCTGCTCCGCGCGCTCTTCACAGGAGGGGACTGTCAAGAACATGACATATCGACAGGGGCATCGACATGACACATCGATATGACACGGCGTGAATCGCTTGCGGATCGTGCAGGTGTGGCGTCCTGTCAGGGATGGACCGGCCTGCCGGTGATGAGTTGCGCACGTGCACTCAGCGATGCCACCCCAGTGAGTGGTGGCGTATGTGAAAAGTAATGAACTCTGCGTCAAGGAGACACCGGGCTACGGCAAAGGCTTTCCCTCGGTGCGGTGAACCGCCGGTGGGCGGGCGAGAGTTGCCCCACTGGTTGCCTCGCCGGTTGTCCCACTCGGGAGCGGGTGGCGGCCGCGGTGGCCCGCGGAGACGGTACGTGAGGGGGAGGCGCCCTCCTGGGGCACGCGCTCCCGTCGGGGTCCCGCTCTGCGGCCCGGGGTGGCGGGTGGCGCCGATCCGGATGATCCCCGTCCGTGCCGTCCCTGACTCCCGGACCCCGAGTCACTAACAGGTCGTCGTTCGGTCGTCCGTCAGGTCGTCGTCAGTCAAGTCCGCATACTGCGGCCGCAGAAAGCACCGAAAGGCCCGAAGCCAGTGCGGTTGCCGCGGATTCCGCGGTTTCCGTATGTGGCCTCGGGCCTCTGGTGTGTCAGCGCCGGGTCGGGCGTGGGCGAGTCGGCCGCCGGAGTGAGGTCGGCCGGGATTCGTCAGGCCCGGCCGGAGCCCTTCTGGAAGTCGGCGTTGAATGCCTTTTCGATGCCGTTGATGACCGCGGTGTCGCTGACGATGAGGCCGAGTTCTCGATTGTGGTTGAGGGAGTTGGAGGAGAAGTTCTCCGAGCCGGCGAACACCTTGGCGGCGGAGGTGCCGTAGTCGGAGACGATGGCCTTGGCGTGGATGTAGTAGCCGGTGGAGCTCGAATACGTCTTCACCTTGCCGCCCGCGGCGGTGACTTTCTTGAGCTGCTTGTTGTACTTCGAGCGTTGGTTCTCCGCGACGACGCGAACGGTGACGCCGCGCTTCGCGTCCGCGACGACGGCATTCACCAATGCGGCGTCGCCGAACTCCTCCTGCTGGACGTCGAGGGAGTGCTTCGCTCCCTTGATGAGGGCCAGGAGATGGCTTTGTGAGTCGGTGGGCGACCAGACCAGGTCGGTGCCGTCGGACGGGGTGACGGAGGTCTTCGCGTAGTCGGCGTCGAAGACCTTCTCGATCGCGTTGACGTCGGCCTTGTCGGTGTCGAAGACACCGTAGTCACGCGAGGTCGCGTAGTACTTCGTGTCGAAATTGCCGGTGCTGATGTAGGACTTGGCGCCGTCGACGGTGATCGTCTTCTGGTGCGTGTAGACGTAGTCCGAGGACGAGTACGTCACTCCGGCGCCGGCCGCGGACAGCGCCTTGTAGGCGGCGCCGTCGATGGACGCGTGCTGGGAGTCGAAGACCACGCGGACCTTGACGCCCGCTTTCTGCTTCTTGACCAGGTCGTTGACGAGCGTGGTGTCACGGAGCTCGTAGATGGTCACGTCGATCGACTTCTTCGCCGAGTTGACGAAGTCGTAGATCGGGCCCTCCTTTTGGTCCGGGAGGATCACCAGGGAGAACGGGCTCGCGGCGTGGGCGGTGGCGGGCACGAAGGCACCTACCGCGGCCAGGGCGCCTGCGCACAGGGCGGGTATCAAACGGCGGGTGGGGCTCACCGGATTCTCCTCTGACGTAGTGGGGGGGGCGCAACGCGCGTAGCGCACCCCAGTAAGGCACAGCCCCGAGACCCGCTGAAGCCCAGTTAGGTGAAGAGAAGGGCAGTGTTGTGCAAAGCGTTGTGTGTTCGAATGCGCAGCAACTGCCATAAAATTTCGGGTGTTTAGAGATCGTCCTTCATTTGTGCTGGTGCAGGGTGTGAGTTTGCGGGGGTCGTGCCCTATCGGGAGTTCGGCGATGATTCACCGTCAGTTTGCCTATCTGGCCGCATTGCCGTGCTCTTGCCCGTTCGCCCGCGTACTGCCGCGGAGTGCGATGTCGAGCCGACGGCTTGGGCGGCGGCCCGTGGTCGGCCGATCTTGGTGGGGTAGCGGCGAAGCATGACTGACTTGGAGAGGGGCGCTGAGGCGATCGCGCGACTGGAGCGGGAGCGGTTTGCGGCGGTCATCGCCGCAGGATGTTGACGCTCTGTCAGAAATATGTCATCGGGAATTGCTCTACACCCACACTAACGGCGCGACCGACACCTACGAGTCGTATCTGCGCAAACTGCGTGAGGGGGCGGGGGCCTTCCACCGCATCGACCACCCGGCACACCGGATCACCGTCACCGGCGACACCGCGCTGGTACTCGGCGAGATGAACGCCGACCTCACCTCCAACGGGCAGGCCGAGCAGCTCAACAACGTCACGCTGGCCGTCTGGGTGCGGAACGGCCAGACCTGGAAGCTGCTGGCCTTCCATCCGACACCCAAGTCCTGACCTGAGGCCCCATCGACCGGGCCTTGCGGCGGCTCGGTTCGCGGCGTCAACGCCAACCCCGTCTGCGAGAGGCCCTGTTGCCGACAAGCGGATCAGGGGGCGGTGCCAGCGTTGGATGTCGATCACTTCGAAGACGCGCCCCGGCCCTCCCCGTAGAGAAGGCACGACCCGGCCGTCGCCTCCCCGGGGGAGGGGAGCAACGGCCGGGTCGAGGGGTGTCGTCAGAAGCGCCCTAGCGTTCGGCGGTGGCTTCGAGGGGGCTCAGGGTGGCCGCTCGGCGGGCGGGGAGGGTTGCGGCGACCGCTCCGATCGCCAGGGAGAGCAGGCACACCAGGGCCAGGGTTCCCCAGGGGAGCGCGAGCGAGTACGTGGTGAGCGCGCCGTTGGCCAGGGCGCCGACCGCCCAGGCGCCGAACACCCCGCTGACCAGGCCCAGCAGCGTGCCGAACGCGGCGACGGTGACTGCCTCGATGCGGATCATCCGTCGGATGCCGACGCGGTCCATGCCGATGGCGCGCAGCACGCCGATCTCGCGGGTGCGCTCCGACACCGACATGGCCAGGGTGTTGATGATGCCGAGCGCGGCGATCACGACGCCGATGGCGAGCAGCCCGTACATCAGGGTGAGCAGGTTGCCCACGGTGCCGGCGGCCTCATGGACGAGCTGGTTCCGGTCCTGGACCTTGAGCAGCGGGTTGTTGCCGACGGCGGTGCGCAGCCGGTCCTCCATCTCCTTGGACACCGTGCCGTGGTCGGTGCGGACCAGGACGCGCTGGACGGAGCCGGGCACGAAGCTGTGGGCCTGGACCTCCGCGCGGTAGCCGAGCGCGGCGTCGGCGACCGGGTTGTCGTCGTAGACGCCGGTCACGGTGTACGGCTTGACGTTCTCGCTGCGGCCGATGCTCGCGTTGAGCCGGCTGCCCGCGCTGAGGCCGTGCTCCTCTGCGAGGGTACGGGACACGGCGATGCGGCCCGGTCCGAGGTCCTTCGCGGAACCGCTGACGAAGCGGAGCTTCATGACGTCGGCCACGGCGGCCGGGTCGACGCCGGAGATCTGCTGGGTCATGCCGCCGAGGAACAGGGTGGAGTCCGCGATCGCGGTGGCGGTGCGCACCCCGGAGGTGTCGGCGACCCGTCGCGCGGCGGCCGCGTCGATGGTGGTCGTGGTGGTGCCGGCGCTGATCACGTAGTCGGCACCGAGGCCGGACGCGGCCTGGCGGTCGAGGGCCTGCCCGGTGGAGTTGCCGATGACGGCGAGGCCGGAGACCAGTGCGGTGGTGATCAGCAGGGCGGAGGCGGTGGCGGCGGTGCGTCGCGGGTCACGCAGCGCGTTCTCCCGTGCGAGGCGGCCGACGACGCCGAAGCGGCCGGTCAGTCCTCCGAGGAGGCGGATCACGGGGGCGGCCAGCAGCGGCGCCAGCACGATCAGCGCGGCGCCGAGGAGCGCGCAACCGAGGAGCGCGTCCTGGAGATTGCTCTCGGAGGCGTCCTTCGCCCCGGTCAGCGACACCAACAGCCCCGCTCCGAGCGCCAAGAGGACGAGTCCCACCAGGCCGCGTATCCGGGAGCGAGCGGTGGAGGGCGGTTGTTCGGCCGTGCGCAGCGCCTCGACCGGCGCGATCCTGGCCGCCTGACGGGACGGCAGCCACGCGGCGAGCACGGTGACGCCGACGCCCACGGCGAGCGCGGCGGCGATCGGCGGGAAGCCGACGACCAGCGGGCCGCTGGGCAGCGGGCCCGCCGAGGCGCTCAGGGCGTGCGGCAGCACCATGGCGATGCCCAGGCCGAGCACGAACCCGACCACCGACGCGGCGAGGCCGACCAGGGCGGCCTCCAACAGGACGGAGCGGACCACCTGGCGGCGGGACGCGCCGATCGCCCGCAGCAGCGCGATCTCCCGGGTGCGCCGGTTCACCAGCATCGTGAAGGTGTTGACGATCAGGAACGAGCCGATGAACAGCGAGACCGCGGCGAAGATCATCGGCATCTTCTGGTAGCCCCGGGTCAACCGGTCGACGTTGGTGGCCTGTTGGGCGGCCTGGGCGGCGGCGGTGGTGGCCTCGGCGCGGTCGGCCGGCAGCACGGCCGTGACCCGCTGGGAGAGCTCGGCCTGACTGGTGCCGGGCGCGGCCGACAGGTCGATGCCCGTGTAGTGGCCGGGGGAGGCGAACAGCCGCTGGGCGGTCGCCTTGTCGAACAGGGCGAGGGTCCCGCCGGCGGTCACCCGCGGGTCCTTGGTGGAGACGATGCCGACGAGCCGCTTGGACAGCACCGGGCCGTCGGTGGCGAACCTGACCGTGTCGCCGATGCCGAACCCGCCCGCGGCGGCGGTGCCGGCGTCCACGGCCAACTCGTCACCGCTGCGCGGGGCGTGGCCCTTCAGCAGCGGATAGCGGTCGTCCTTGCCGTCCGCGCCGGGTACGTAGGCCGCGGCCAGGTTCGTCCAGGTCCTGCCGGCCCGCAACGGGCTGCCGTCCTTGGCGGACAGGGTGGCGGAGCCGTCGGCCAACGGGCGCACGGTGTCGACGCCCGGCACCTTGGCCAACCTGCCCACCAGCGCGTCGTCCAGGGCGGTGGTGCGCTGGTCGGTCGCGTTGGTCGACGGGGCGAACTTCGGGTCCACGCTGACCGCGATGTCGGCGAAGTTCTTGGAGGCGGCGGCGCGGAACGCGGCGGCGGAGGAGTCGGCGAAGACGAGGGTGCCGGAGACGAAGGCGACACCGAGGCAGACCGCGAGCACGGTCATCAGCAGACGGGCTTTGTGCGCAAGGACGTTGCGCAGGGCTGTTCGCAGCATGGAGGCAGTTCCAGGGGCGTTGGGAGGTGGAGAGGCAAGGGACGGGCGGGGGCCGGGGTCCCGTTGCGCCGGCGGCGGTGCGCGGCGCGGGGCGGACGACCGGCGGCGCCCGGTCGGTTCAGCGCGTGCGGCCCTGGGCCTCGAACCGGAGCATCCGGTCGAGCACCGCGTCCGCGGTCGGTTCGAGCAGCTCGTCCACGAGCCGGCCGTCCGCCAGGAACACCACCCGGTCCGCGTGCGCGGCGGCCACCGGATCGTGGGTGACCATCACCACTGTCTGCCCCAACTCCCGTACGGAGTCGCGCAGGAAGCCCAGGATCTCGGCGCCGGAACGGGAGTCGAGGTTGCCGGTCGGCTCGTCGGCGAAGACGATCTCGGGGCGCGAGACCAGGGCCCGGGCCACCGCGACCCGCTGCTGTTGGCCGCCGGAGAGCTGGCTGGGGCGGTGGGTGAGGCGACCGGCCAGGCCCACCGTGTTGACGACCGCCTCCAGCCAGGCATCCTCGGGCTGGCGACCGGCGAGCAGCAGCGGCAGCAGGATGTTCTCCCGCGCGGTGAGGGTGGGCAGCAGATTGAAGCCCTGGAAGACGAACCCCACCTTGTCCCGCCGCAGCGCGGTCAGTTGCTTGTCCGAGAGGGAGCCGAGCTCGGTGCCGCCGATCCGCGTCGAGCCGGAGCTGATCTTGTCCAGACCGGCCATGCAGTGCATCAGCGTGGACTTGCCGGAGCCGGAGGGGCCCATCACGGCGGTGAACCGGCCCCGCGCGAACTCTACGGACACCGAGTCCAGCGCGGTCACCTCCGTCTCGCCCTTTCCGTACACCTTGGTCAGGCCCGTGGCGCGGGCGGCCGGTTCGGTGGCGTGGGAGCCGGGGGTGGGGAACGTCTGTGACATGAGAACTCCGCCTGGGGTGTGACGGCCCGCCGATGGCGCGGCGGACCGGAGGAACACCACCATCCTCACCGCTCTCACTTGGGGAAACATCGCTCTGGAGGCGGGAGTTGGGCTCTGCCGGAGGGGAGAGGCGGCGGGCTTGTCCCTGTCCTTGGACAGACCTCGTGGGGGAGGCGTCTCTGCCGTTGGGCAGAGGCGGTTCGGCAGCGGGTTTCCAACGGGCCGCGCCGGGTGAGCAGGACGAGCCGGCCGCGGGACGAGGCCGGCCCCGCCCTCAGGAGGTCAGGCCCGCCCGATGGGCGAGGACCGCCGCCTGCACCCGGCTCGTCGAACCGGTCTTCTCCAGGATCGCGCCGACGTGCGTCTTCACGGTGCCGACCCCGATCCCGAGCCGCTGGGCGACGTCCTGGTTGGACAGCCCCTCGCCGAGCATCGCGAGGACCTCCCGCTCCCGGGAGGTGAGCCGGTCGATCCGGTCGTCCCCGGCCGTGGCGGAGACGGTCCCGGCCCCGCCGCGCAGCATCCGCGCGATCACCGAGCCGGTGACGCCGGGGGAGAGCACGGCATCGCCGGCCGCGGCCGCCCGCACCGCGCGGATCAGCTCCTGCGGGCCCTCGTCCTTCAGCAGGAAACCCGAGGCGCCGGCCCCCAGCGCCCGGACCACGTTGTCCTCGTCGCCGAAGGTCGTCAGCATCACCACCCGCGGCGCCGGCTCCAGGGCCAGCAGCGGCTCGATCGCGCTCAGCCCGTCGCACACCGGCATCCGGATGTCCACCAGCGCCACATCGGGGTGGTGCGCGGCGGCCTCCGCCACGGCCTGCCGCCCGTCGGCGGCCTCCGCGACGACGTCGATGTCGTCGGCGTGCCGGAGGATCAGCCGGACCCCGTGCCGGACCATCGCCTCGTCGTCGGCGAGCAGGACACGGATCGGCCGGGCGGGCTCGGTCATCGGGGGGTCTCCCAGGGTGCGGCGTCCCGAACCGACGGGACGGTGAAGCGGTCGATGGCGATGAGGCGGTGCGCGGCGTCGAAGCAGTAGCGGGTCACCGGGAAGCTGCCGGGGCGGGCCCCGTGGGCGTCGCCGAGCGGGTAGATGCAGCCGACCGCGCCGGCCGGGCGGGGCGGTTCGTGACCGGTGGCCGCGGCCCGTATGGCGGGGAAGTCCGCCACGCCCTGTTTGGCCAGGTCCTGGAACGGCATTCCCACGTAGGGCGGTTGGGGCGGCGGGTGAACGCCCCGGGGATGGCCCACGAAGACGAACCCGATGCCGAGGATCATCAGCAGCCCCAGCCCCGCCAGCCCGAAGACGAGCGTCAGCGCCTCGGCGGTCCGGCGGCCACGCTGCACGGAGTCGTCGCGCGCGCCGGTACCGGGCGTGGGCGCGGCGAGTGCGGCGCCGGGCCGTTCACCGGCGACGATCTCGCCGGGCTCGGCCGGCACGACGGCCGTCACCTCGAACCCGCCGGACGGCAGCGCGGTGGCGTCGAACGCGCCGCCGAGCAACTCCACCCGCTCCCGCAGCCCCGCGAGGCCGCGACCGGTGCCCACCTCCCCGGCGGCGACCGACGGCGCGGGGGGAGCGCCGTTGCGGACCGTGACCCGCACCGTCTCGGCATCGTGCACGACCCGGACGGTGACATGCGCGGTGGCCGCGTACCGGTGCACATTGGTCAGCGCCTCCCGCACCACCCGGTGCACCGCGCGCCGGACCCGCTGCGGGCGGTCCGCGAGATCGGCGCCCCGCCAGTCGAGTTGGACGGCGATGCCCCCGTCGCGGGACTCCGCGACCAGCGCCTCGACGCCCGCGCGGGTACCGGTCGCATCGGTGAGCGCGTCCGGCCCGGTGTCCCGGCCGAGCGGCCCGAGCACCCCCAGCGCCTGCCGCAACTCGCGCATCGCGTCCCCGGTGGTGCGGCGCACCAGGACCGCTTCTTCGCGCAGCTCCGGATCGGCCTTTTCGAGGGCCAGCTCCAGCCCGCCGGCGTGCAGCGAGACCAGGCTGAGCCGGTGGCCCACCATGTCGTGCATCTCGGCGGCGATCCGGGACCGCTCCTGGACCCGGGCCTCGCTGTCGGCCAGCCGCCGGGCCCGTTCCGCCGCGTCGCCGCGCTCCCGCAACGCCCTGACCAGGCGGTTCTGCTGGCCGTACACGGTGCCGACCAGGCCCGGCACGAGCACCGCGGTGACCGCTAGGACCAGGCCCAGCGCCACCCCGTACGGGATCGAACCGGGGCCCAGCCAGGGCGCCGTCGCCGTCGCGGTGACCACCGAGAGCAGACCGGCGGCACCGAGGAGGCGGGTCCGGCGACGGGCCCGGACCGTGCGGCGGGTCACGCTGTACGCGGCCGCCGCCGTGACCGGACCCAGGCACGGCAGCGCCCCGGTCAGCGCCGCGAGCGCCAGCAGCGCGGCGGCCGGGAAACGACGGCGCAGCGGGAAGAGCACGGCACCGGCGGGGACCGCCAGCAGGTGGTAGCCGGGGTGTGGCAGGTAGTCGAGACGCGCCACCACCGCGAACAGCGTCAGCGCCGCCAGCGCCGCCCCCACCGACTCCACCGCCGGCTCGCGCGACAACGCGGCGGACCGGTAACGGACGAAACGGCGGAAACGACTGGTGAGCGACACGCTCCCCAGTATCGGCGCCCCTGACCGCGCCGCCGTGAACCTCACGGGCGATCCCGGCTCTACCGAAAGACAGAGGCGCGCCGGCCACTCCCGTATCTCTCCCGGGGTTTTTGCTAGACCCCGGCCGGGCGGCGCGGATCGCGGCGCATCGCCCACAACACCGGTCCGCCCTCCGGCAGGTGCAGCTCCGTACGCACCGTGAAGCCGAAGTGCTCGTAGAAGGAGAGATTGTCCGGCTTGGAGGACTCCAGATAGGCGGGCAGGCCCTCCGCGTCGGCCTTGGCCAGCCCCGAGCGGAGCAGGGCGGCCCCGTGGCCCCGGCCCTGGGCGGCCGGGTCGGCACCGATCACCGCCAGGTACCAGTGCGGTTCCTGGGGCGCGTGTTCGGCGGCCGCCTCGACGGTGTCCCGGAACAGCGGCGCCCGGTCGCCGAGGAGCTCCACCAGCTCCGCGATGGTCTCCGCGTCCGGAACGGCCTTGGCCCGCGCCTCCGGCGGGACCCAGAAGGCGGCCGCCGCCCCGGTCCGCTCGCACACGCAGTGCCGGACGTACTGCCGGGTGAAGAGGGTGGTGAAGTAGCGGCCCAGGCTCGTCGCGCGCGAGGCGTCGTCGGTGAAGAACCACCGCATCATCGGGTCGTCGTCGAAGGCCCGGGCCAAGGTGCGACCGATCAGCGGAGCGTCGTCGATCGTCGCCGCCGTCGGGGTGTTCGTTATCGACATACGGGTGATTCTGTACCCGGGTGATCTTCGCTGGCGCGGCGGGGTCCGCTCCGCGTGCGGCCATCGGGCCTGCTGGTGGCGGGAGTTGAGGGCGAACGCGGCGAACGCGGCGACGTGACCGGTGGCGGGGCGTGGCGATGAGCCCGGCGGTGCCCGCGGTGACCGGCCGTCCGGCACCGCGCCTCAGACGGACGCGCGGTGCCGCCACCGCCGGAAGGGTCGGCGCGGAACCCGCACCGCGACCCGACTGAAGTCCATCTGGCCGGCCAACTCCACGTGCAGGACGGTCGACTCCGTCGGGCCGGCCTGGCGCGGAATGGTGACCTTGCCGTAGCGCACCGCGAGGGCGTCGGTGTTCACGGCGATACCCGGGCGCGTCACCAGGCGCAGGAGTCCGCCGCGCATGTCCATGCCGATGCGCAGGGTGCCCTGCGTCAGCACGGCCTCGGTGAAGTCGAGCGTCACCTCCGACCAGGACGACAGGATCTCCACCCGTCGCGGCACCGTCCACCGGCTGTCGCGGCGGAAGGAGCCGCCCTCCTGGTCGATCCGGAGCACGTCCGCCAGGCCCGCCGCGCCGTCGTCCCGGGCGGCGCCCGTCGTGGCCGGCAGGTCGGTCGTGAGCTCGGCCAGCTCACCGAGCGTCCGCGCGCCCAACGCGGACTCCAGACGCTCGTCCAGCTCGGCGGCGGTCAGTCGGCCGTCGCCCGCCGCGATGCGCAGGAGGTCCACGGTGCGGTCCCGGTCCGCGTGCGAGGCCCGCAACGCGGGCGCCGCGCCCAGGCGTTGGGGCCGACCAGTGGTCAAGGTCTCACCCGGCATGTCTCTCCCCGGTCGGTGATGTGTGATCCGTCATGCGTGAGGTGTGGTGCGTGATCCGTTGTTCGCGAACTTGCGTTATATCGCGTTGCAGTCGCGAGCCAAGAGGGGGGCGCCATTGCGCCGGGGGCGGGGAGCCGGTGGCCTTGGGCGGCGACGAGCCCCGTGGCACGATCGGGCAGGTGACCAGCAGACCCACCACGGCGCAACACCTGAGCGATCTCGCGCGCCTGCGCCGCGTCCGCGACCGGATCGACCGGGAGTACGACCGCCCGCTGAACGTCGAGGCGCTGGCCCGCGGCGTGCACATGTCGGCCGGGCACCTCAGCCGCCAGTTCCGGCTCGCCTACGGTGAGTCGCCGTACTCCTACCTCATGACGCGGCGCATCGAGCGCGCGATGGCGCTGCTGCGGCGCGGCGACCTCAGCGTCACCGAGGTCTGCTTCGCGGTCGGCTGTGCGTCGTTGGGCACCTTCAGCACCCGCTTCACCGAGCTCGTCGGGGTGCCGCCCAGCACCTACCGGCGCCAGGCGGCGCAGCCCACGGAGGGCATCCCGCCGTGCGTGGCGAAGCAGGTGACCAGGCCGATCAGGAACCGGGAGGCACCGGCCGCCGACCCCGATTAGCGTGACTGCCATGAACATCACCATCGACACGAGCGTCCTCCCGCACACCGACCCGGACGCCTCGCTGGCCTTCTACCGCGACGTCCTCGGCTTCGAGGTCCGCAGCGACGTCGGACGGGGCCCGATGCGTTGGATCACGGTCGGCCCCGTCGGCCAGCCCGACACCTGCCTCCTCCTCGCGCCGCCGGCCGCCGACCCCGGCGTCACCGACGAGGAGCGCCGCACGATCACCGAGATGATGGCCAAGGGCACCTACGGCTGGATCCTCCTGGCCACCAAAGACCTCGACGGCCTCTTCGAGCGCCTCCAGGCCAGCGACGCCGAGGTCGTCCAGGAACCGACCGAGCAGCCCTACGGCGTCCGCGACTGCGCCTTCCGCGATCCGGCCGGCAACCAGATCCGCATCAAAGAGGTGCGCTGAGTGCCCCAAGTCGCCTGAGTCGCCGAGGTTTTCTCAGTGACGCGCGGTGAAAAGCCAGGCAGACTCCTGTCCACAACGGACAAGGCACAAGGGCAGGGGCAGGACATGGCGAACAGCGCACTCCTCGTGATGGACGTTCAACGGGACATCGTGGATGTCGTCGTCGACGACCCCGGTTATCTGCCGCGGTTGCGCAAGGCGATCGACGGCGCCCGGGCCGCCAACATCCCCGTGATCTACGTGGTGATCGGGCTGCGCCCGGACAACCCGGAGGTCAGTCCGCGTAACCGGGTGCTCAGCGCGATAGCCGGGGACGGCCGGTACCAGGAGGGCGACCCCGGCACCGGGATCCATGACGACGTCGCGCCCCGGGAAGGCGACGCCGTGGTCACCAAGAGGCGGGCGAGCGCGTTCTCGGGAAGCGACCTCGACCTGGTGCTCAGGAGGCGCGGCATCGACAGTCTGGTGCTCACCGGCCTCGCCACCAGCGGTGTGGTGCTGCACACCCTGTGCCAGGCCGCCGACCTGGACTTCGGCCTCACCGTGCTGACGGATGCCTGTCTCGACACCGACCCCGAGCTGCACCGGGCCCTCACCGACAGGCTGTTCCCGCGGTGGGCGGACGTCGTGACCGTCGATGACTGGTTGCGGGGAATCGCGTGAGGCGGCGCCGCTCAGACGGCGGGGTGTTCGGGGACAACCACCGGGCTCTGGCCGAGAGTTGGCGATGAGTGCGTTCCACTGGCGACGTGTCGTTGGAACCCCGCGTCGGTGCGCAGGAGTTCGTCGTACGTCCCGGTGGCGTGGGCCGTTCCGCCGTCGAGCATGACGACGGAGTCGGCCGTCTCGATGGTGGTCATCCGGTGCGCGATGACGAGCAGGGCGCACTCCCGCCGGAGGTTGTGCAGCGTGACCGTCAGGGCGGCCTCGTTGGCGGGGTCGAGGTGGGCGGTGGGCTCGTCCATCAGCAGCAGTCGGGGGCGGGCCAGGATCGCGCGGGCGATGGCGAGCCGTTGGCGTTCGCCGCTCGACAGGCGCGCGCCCCGCTCGCCGATCCCGGTGTCCAGCCCGGCCGGGAGCCGGCGGACCCGCTGGGCGAGGTTGACGAGGTCGAGGACCCGCCACAGGGCGTCGTCGTCGGTGGTGGTGTCGGGCGCGGCGTAGCAGAGGTTCTCCCGCAACGTGCCGTGCAACATCGGGCAGTCCTGCTCGACCCAGCCGATCCGCGAGCGCCAGGCGTCGAGCCCGAGGTCCGCGGCCGCGTGCCCGTCGATGCGGAGGTCGCCGCTCCACGGCTCGTAGAACCGGTTGACGAGCGCGAAGGCGGTGGACTTGCCGGCTCCGGACGGGCCGACCAGGGCGACGAGGGCGTGCGGAGGGACGGTCAACGACAGCCCCCGGAGCACCGGGGTGTCGGGGGTGTATCCGAACCGCAGGTCGCGCAGCTCCAGCGCCGGGGCCGTGGGGGCGTGGCGGGACGGTTGCCGACGCGGCGTGCCGTGGTCCGCCGGTGCGAGGGCGCGGTCTTCGGTGGGGAACGAGTAGACCTCCTCGATGCGTTCGGTGGCGCCCTTCGCCCTGCTCACCGAGGCGACGCCCTCGATCAACTCGGTTACGGGGCCGCCGAGTTGATTGGCGTACAGCAGGATCGCCACCAACGCGCCGAGCGAGAGCGCCCCCTCGTCCACGCGGGCCGCGCCGACCAACAGGACCAGGACGAAGGCCGCGTTGATGGCCATCTGGGCCACGGGCGCGATCGTCGCGGTGAGCCGGGCGCTGCGCACCGCCTCCTCGTAGGCGTGGTGGGCCAACCCGGTCAGGTGGGCGATCTCGCGTTGTTCGGCACGGTTGGCGCGGACCGTGCGCAGGCCCGACAGGGCGCGTTCCAACCCCGCCGAGATCGCCCCGACGGCGGTCTGGAGCTGCATCGACACCCGGCCGATCCGCGTCGACAGCACCTTGATCACGATGCTGCCGACGAGCAGCACGCTCAGGATGAGCAGCATCAGTACCGGATCGATCACGAACATCGCGCCCACGCTGCCCAGCGCGATGCAGAGGTTGGTGGCGAGCTGGACGGAGACGTGCGTCAGCGCCTCCCGCAGGACGACCACGTCCGTGGAGGCGCGCGCCATGAGGTCGCCCACGCGCAGCCGGTCGAAGGCGTCCATCCGAATCCGCAACAGGTGCGAGAACAGCCTGGTGCGGGTGTCCAACACGAACCGCTCGCCGGCCCGTTCCAACAGGAAGGCGGCGCCGGAACCGATCAGTGCCTGGCACAGCAACAGCAGCACCAGGCACGCCACCGGCAGGAACAGCGGCCGGTGCGCGGTGAGGGCGTCAACCACCCCCTTGGCGGCCAGTGGTTGGGCAACGCCGACCGCGGCCGCGACCAGGGTGAGGAGCAGGGCGGCGCTCAACGAGCGGCGCTGCCCCCGGGTCAACGTCCACAGTTGTCGAAGCATGGCGCGCACCGCTCCCTCTCCGGCCCGACCGGGCTCAGGACGCCTCCACCAGTCCGGACTCCCGGAGTTGGTCGGTCATCGCCGTCAGGTCCTCGCGTGCCTGGTCCAACGCGATGCCGAACCGCTCCGCGAACTCCTCGGCCACCTGGTCGGTGGTGCGGCCGTCGAGCAGGCGCTGGAGCGCGTAGGCGCCGGTCGGGTTGAGCTGCCAGTAGTGTCCGGTGCGCTGGCTCATCAGCACCGCGCCGTCGTCGGTGTCGGTGGCGAGCGTGTGGGCGGTCAGGCTCAGCTTCATGGGGCGGGTTCCTCCGTGAGGTGGCCCTAGCGGGCCGCGTGCTTGGGAGTTGTGGGGGCGACGGTGAGCAGCGGCCGGTAGTAGCCGTCGGGGTACGGTTCGTCGATCACCTGGCCGTCGGCCTCGATCCAGGCATGGGCGGCGAACGGCGTGGTGCGCACGCCGGTCTGCCAGGTGGGCCACGTCCCTTTCATGCGGCACAACACGGCCGCGGCGATGGAGCGTTGGAGGCAGTTGTGGACCGCGCAGCGCAGGCTGACCGCGACCACCGCGGCGCGGGCCGCGGAGGCCTGCGCGGCGCTGCTCGGACGGGCGCCGACGCGCAGGCTCTGGAGCACGATGCGCAGATAGCCGGGCGGCAGCGCGGCCAGCGGCCGGGCGAGGGCCACCGCGAACAGCGGCAACACCCGCCTGTGCAGGGGAAGTCGAACACGCGGCGGCAGGGCGCACGGGGGACTGGTCACAGGGCCTCCTCGGGATCGGGCACACGGGGACGAGGGGTGGCGCCGTCCCGGACGAGGCCGGCGGTCGCCGACGACGGGCCGCCGGGGCGGGCCGCGATCTCCCGCAACCACAGCTCGGCGCCCAGCGTCGCTTCCAACTGCGCGGACCAGACATCGGAACTGCGCGGCGGCGTGCGCAAGGTGGTCCGGAACCTCGCCACGTCGACAAGGCCGCGGTGCGCCAACTGCGAGTCCGCGAACAGCTCCAACAGGTCCGGCACGTGGTCCTGCAAGGCACGGTCGACCGACTCCTCGCAGTCCCCCTTGGTGGACCGGTCGAGGATCACGTCGGGCACCAGACCCCGCATCGCCTCGGCCAGCACCGGCTTGTACCGCCAGGGGGTGTTGCGCTCGTAGGGACGGATCGAGAGCACGGCCTCCACCACCCGGTCGTCCAGGTACGGCAGTTCCAGGCGCAACCCCTCGACCGCGTACTCGCGACACAGCAACCGCAAGACGGGCCCGGCGCTGCGCAGCGCGGTGAGCGCCTCGTGCTGCCCGCGGTCCGGTGCCAGGGGCGTGATCCCCGCCGCCACGCCGTGGAAGAGCTGCTGCGTGGTCCGCACCGCGTCCCCGGTGGCCCACGGCGTCGCCGGCAGCCGCGCCCCCCATCCCAGGGCCGGGACCGGACTGTCCGGCGCGGGGCGCACGAGCTCGTCGGCGCACCGCCGCCACCACGTACCGAGGTCCTCCCCGCGCAGCAGCTCGGAGAGACTGGCCCCCAACGGCCAGCGGGACAGCGCCCGGTGGGCGCGCAGTTGACGCCAGGCGGTGAGCGGGCTGCGCCGCAACAGCGTGTGCAGATAGGCGGCGCTGCCGGTGAACAACTCGTCGGCCCCGTGCCCGGCCAGATGCCATGTGGCACCGTTTTCCACCAACAGCCGGATCCCGGTGCGGATGGCGTTCATCCCCCGGGTGGTGGCCCGCGGGGCCTCCGTGTCGGACGTCCAGTACGGCGGGGAGAACACCGGCGGCGCGCTGCTCTCCGGCATGGTCAGGTGCTCGGCGTGCTCCAGGGAGCGTGCGGCCCGCTCCGCGTAGAACGGGTCGTCGTTGATCGCGCTGCCGCCGGTCCACCGGAAGGTCAACAGGTCGGGGCGGTGCTCGGCGGCCAGGAAGCACAGCGACGTGGAGTCCATGCCGCCCGACAGGTCCGCCGACAGCCTGCCCTGCCGGGGCTGCCGCAGCGCCACCGCCTCCCGCAGCCGCTCGCGCACCTGATCGACCCCCTGTGTCAGGGGCAGGTTCGGCTCCGGCGGCTGCCACCAACGCACCGTGCGCGCCCGGCCGTTGCCGGGCAGTGCCAGATAGGAGTCCGCCGGCACCTGCTCCACACCACGCCACCAACTGCGCTCGCTCAGCGGTGCGAAGAACATGCCGGAGGTCACGCTCGCCGCGAGCAACTCCTCGTCCGGCTCCGCGCCGATGATCCCGGCCAACACGTCGGCCCGGTCACCGGCGATCGGCACCTCGTCCAGGCAGGCGGTGAACACGCAACGGGACCCGGTGACGGTCCCCTGGAACCGCACCTGGCCGTCCACCGACGCCAGCAGGTGCGCGCTCCCGGGCAGCCGGCGGGCCAGTCGGTCCAGGTCCGGCAGGGCGCGCACTTGGGAGACGAGCGTGGAAAGGCGCTCCGGCGTGACGGAGACCGTGCCGAACACCGCAACGCGCACCGGGCCCGCTTCCGCCACCACCAGGTCCGCCGGGTCCCACGAGCCGGCCAACCACGGCCGCCCGGAGGCGTGCGCCACCGTCTGCGGTGCCGCTGACTCGACTTGGCGGTGGGCCCAGGCTCCGCCCGGGGAGTCCGGAAAGACCACGAGGTTGTTGTCGTCGGGGGATTGCAATGCCTCACCACCAGGTATCAGGGCGACCTCCGCGCCGCCGGCGCGGCCGCCGCAGCACCGTCCATCACTGATGGAGATCGCGCAACTGCACACAGTTGAGATCGCGCCATGACTGGCGTGACGGAACGGATCGACGGGCGTTGGCCCCGACGCTCCTCGGCCCGGGCGGCTCGGTGCCGGCAGCGCACCCCCTACGTCACCCCTATACGTCAAGTCCGTGCTGCGTATAGGGAGTTATTGAGCCGCGCGTCCTGCTGTGCCCCCTTGCCCCTCCGAACGAAGGCGGTCGCGACCCGCCGTAACTCTTACCGCAGGTAAGAAAGCGTCCGGCATTGGCTTGAGTTGCTATACGCGAGTAGACACTCCGGTGGGAAACCGCTTACATGAATCGGCGCCACTTCGGATTCCACCGAGATGGATAGGAGAAGGTCATGTCCAAGAGCAAGCAGCTTCCCGAGCGTTACATGCCGCCGGCCGCCGCCAAGGTTGGTCAGTTCAACAAGGACACCGACGGCACCATCTACACCTTGAAGGACGCCACGACCCTCGGCTTCAAGAAGCCCCGGTAATCACGGGTAGTGGTCTCTGGCTGATTGCCGGAAAAGGATCGTACCCGGCCCCGCGTCGGACCATTCCCTCGCATTCTTGTGCGACCGGACGGGACGGCTGAAGCCCCCGGTGCGGGGCCGGGCATCGCTCGGCAACTCTCCTTCCCTGTGTTCTTCACGGGGCGGAAGTAAGGCGGCCTTCAACTCCCGGACGCGCGCGGCACGGTGACGCACCGCGCCGCGACGGGGAGTCGGAGGCCGCCCTTCCGTGTGCCTGCCGCGAGCTCCATCACAGGTCAACGCCCTACTGAAGGCGGGGCGGTGCTGGTTGCCGGCCCGATGCCGGCCTTCCTTCCTCGGGTACTTCCCCGCCCGCCCGCAGGTTTCGGCCGAGCGACCGAAAAGCCCTTATCGAGTCCGACAGTTGACCGACGGGTCGGATCTCTTTCCGTTCCTCTGTCGGAGTCGTCCCGCCTTGGTCAATGCTGCCCGCGGCGCTCCGGAAGGGTCGCAGAGTTCACCGGAGCGTAATGGCCTCGTTGGTCCCGGGTCGCTTGGGTGAACTCACGGGATGCGGTCAAGGGGGGATGTCTTCGGGGGTGGGCGAGGCGAAACGTCCGAATTTCGTTGGGGGTTCACGAAAAGCACGGCAGATGCGCAACTCGAAATCGCCCCCGACATTCGAACGTCGCCCATGGTCTTTGCGCCACGCGCCGGCTCGAACCCGTTGTTTCGGGACGGTGCTTGTCTCGCTCGGTCGTTCGTGGAAAGCGCTTCGCGGGCTGCGTTTTGCGGGACCGGCAGCGTGCGCGTCGAACTCCGGGTCGGGCGCTTTCGCGAGTTCGAATAACTGAGCGTCGTACGGATGATTGGGTGCGCGCGTTTGATGTGAATGCCGTGCCGTGAATGTCCTTCGCGGACGCCGGGTAACGCCTGGGCCACGCGTCCGAACCCTGCCACGGCCGAGTTGCACCGCGCCGAGATCAGCACCGCGCCGAGTCGGTGCCGCGCTGCGCCGGTACCGCACCGGATTGCCTGGCAACTGACGCCCCCCGTCCGTGCGTTCCTCCCTCCCCGCACCTTCCGATGTCGGACCCTCGCTCTAGACTCGCTCTCCTAGGGCTCGTTCCAGGGGAGTTGGAGGGGGTGTCCATGAGCGGGGAGTGGTCTGCCGGCAGCGGGTTGCCACCGGTGGCTGCGGCGCGTACGGCCGAGGCACGGCGCAGCGGGACGTGGTCCTCGGCGCTGTCGACGGGCGAGTTCGCCGCGCTCAGATCGGTGGGCTTCGAGCCGGTCGGGCAGGTGCTGGGCTCGGCCGTGTACCGCGTGGCGGGCGGCGGGACCAACTGGCGCTACTACGACTGCGGCTACCGGTCCGCGGGTTGGTCCGGGCGCGGTTCCGGGCCGGCGCCGGTCGCCGTATCGGGGCAGGGCGCCGCCTCCAAGGCGCTGGTCGAGGTGCTGATGGCGGCGCGCCACGCGGCCCTCGCGCGGATGACGGCGGAGTGCACGGCCCTGGGCGGGGACGGCGTGGTGGCCGCGGACCTGACGATGGCACCGTTCCCCTCCGCGCCCCACTGTTTCGAATTCCAGGTGATCGGCACCGCCGTCCGGGCACAGGGGGACGTGCGGCCGAAGCGCCCCTTCACCACGCACCTGGACGGCCAGGGGTTCGCCAAGCTGATCGACGCGGGCTGGGTGCCGGTCGACCTCCTGGTGGGGCTCGCCGTCGGTTCCCGGCACGACGACTGGACCACCCGGCGGCAGAACTGGTTCGCGGCCGGCAACCAGGAGGTCACCGGCTGGAGCCAGTTGGTCGCGCTGACCCGTCATGACGCCCGCCAACGGATCGGCGAGCAGGCGTGGCAGTCCGGAGCGGACGGCGTGGTGCTGGGCGACAACCGACTGCGGGTCTGGCGCGAGGACTGCGTCCGGGCGCGCCGGCGCAACAACGACTCCGACCAGAAGGACCACGTCGCCGAGGCCACCCTGATCGGCACCTCGGTGGCCGCCTTCACCGTTCGCCGGGAGGCGCAGCCGCGCACCCTGACCGTGATGCCGCTGGATGCCAACCGGCGCCGTGCGCGCTCCACGTGACGGCGCTCCACGTGACGGCGCTCCACGTGACGGCGCTCCACGTGACGGCGCTCCACGTGACGACGCGCCCGCCGACGCGAGGGTCCCCGTCCGCCGCCGTCACCACCCACCCGGCACCAACCGCCCATCATCACCTCACCACCAGACACTTTCCCGAGGGGGACCGCTGATGACCGCCACCGACCCGACAGCCCAGGGCGTACCGGCCGATGCGATGCGGCGGCTGGCCGAACTCCAGCCCGGCCGACCGGGGGGCTCGCTCTTCACCAGTGACCTGACGGTCAACGAGTTCCTGCTCGTGCGGGAGGCGGGGTTCCGACCGCTCGGCCTGGTCCTGGGCAGTTCGATCTACCACGTGGGCATCCAGCTCGGGCGTTGGGGAAAAAACCAGGAGCTCACCACGTTGAGCCAGGCCATGTACCACGCCCGGGAGTTGGCCATGACCCGGATGGAGGCCGAGGCGGCACAGCTCGGCGCCGACGGCATCGTGGGCGTGCGACTCTCCGTCGAGGCGCGGGAGTTCGGCAACGACATCGCCGAGTTCATCGCGATCGGCACCGCGGTCAAGGCGGACGCGCCCGCGCCCGGCGGCAACGGCAGTTGGCGCAACGCCAAGGGGCAGCCGTTCACCTCCGACCTGAGCGGACAGGACTTCTGGACCCTGGTCCGGGCCGGGTACGCCCCCCTGGGCATGGTGATGGGCACCTGCGTGTACCACATCGCCCACCAGAAACTCGGTTCGATGTTCTCCAACATCGGCAAGAACGTGGAGATCGAGCCGTTCACCCAAGCGCTCTACGACGCACGGGAGTTGGCGATGGAGCGGATGCAGCGGGAGGCGGAGGAGCTGCACGCCGAGGGCATCGTGGGGGTGCAACTCAACTCCCACAACCACCGCTGGGGCGGGCACACCACCGAGTTCTTCGCCATCGGCACGGCGGTGCGGCCACTGCGCGACGACCACGTCATCGAACGCCCGACGATGGTGCTGAGCCTGGACGGGTAGGGCCCGTCCGACCCTGACCCATCGGACGGGCCGTAGCACGCGATCCGTTGGACCCAGACCGAAACGAAAGGCCGCTGTCGATGTCCTCCTACCTCCCCGTGCCGCCCGAGCCCGGCGGCGATCCCGCCTCCGTCGAGCTGCTCGCCGCCGCACTGCGCCGGGACGCCGCCGACCTGGAGGTGTACGCCCAGGTGCTCACCGGGACGCTGGCGGACGCGCTGCCGCCGGGGTCGGTGGCGATCGAGCGCAAGCGCGGCATGGCCGATCGACTGGCCGGCCGGGAGGGCAGGGTGGTGTGCCTGGACGTCGCACTGGGCGAGCAGCGCTTGGTACTGAACCTCTCCGGCGGCCGCCCGAGCGGCGAGGTGTGCCGGGAGGTGCGGGGAGTGATCCTCTCCCGGCGCCCGGTGGCCCTGGACGAGTGGGTGCGGGAGCTGGCCGAGGCCATCGCCACCCGCGCCGAGTCCGACTCCCGGGCGCGGGCAGCCCTGGAGCGGCTGCTGTTGGGCGGGTGACACCCACCGCAGGCACACCGACGGAGGGGTGGGTCGAGCCTCCTCGGTGCCTGGGCCGACCCCGTGGGTCGGGCGTCGGGTGCGGCGGCGACACCTGACCAAGTGGCATGTCGATCGCTTGCCTTCGTCCCCAGAACCCCGTACCGCACACCACACCCCGCGTACCGCAACCCAGCAGGAGGCACCCCCGTGACCAGTCGCGTCACCCTCATCACGCCCGCGATGAGCCGGTCACTGCGGCAGGCCCGTTTTGGCGGCGGCGCCGACGGTGACGCGATCGACGACAGCGCCGCCGCCAGGGCCCGTTCGGCCGCCGGGTCGCTTCCCCGGGCCGCTCGGGTGCGCGTCTCCCCGAGCGCGCGCTGTCGTCAGACGGCCGCCGCGCTCGGCCTCGACGGCGCGGACGCGGCCGAGTTGAGCGGTCTCGACGTGGGCCGTTGGACGGGCCGGACCCTCGACGAGGTGGGGGTCGTCGAGCCGGAGGCCGTGGGCCGTTGGCTCGCCGACCCGACGTGCGCGCCGCACGGTGGCGAGTCGGTGCAGGACTTGTGCGGACGCGTCGCGCGCTGGCTGGACGCGCTGCCGCCGGACGGCCGGACGCTCGCCGTCGTCGAGCCGGAGGTGGTGCGGGCGGCGGTCGTACACGTCCTCGGCCTGCCCGCGCCGGCCTTCTGGCGGCTGGACGCGCCCCCGTTGGCGGCCACGGAACTCAGCGGTCGGGCCGGCCGCTGGAACCTGCGGCTCGGCCAGGCCCTGCCCACGTCATCGTCTCCGTCATCACCCCCGCCCCCGCCGGACACCGCGGCGAAGCTCTGAGCGTCCCGGCCGGTCCGGCCCCGTACCGCAGACGCCAGAGAGGGCCCTCGGAGATTCCGGGGCCCTCTCGGACGTCTGCGGTACGGGCGTCAGCTCTCGACGGGGACCGCTCGGCCGGCGGCAGCGGCCTCGGCCCGCGGATGCAGCAGCCGCTCGGCCAACTCACCGAAGAGGAGGCCGAAGCCACCCCACAGCACGGCCTGGATGGCCAGGGCGGAGAGCCGGAACCGCCACAGCAGGGTGGCCGGGAAGGCCGTCGGTACCTCGTTGATCGCGGGCAGGACGGCATAGGCCACACCGATCACGACGGCGAAGGCGACCACCGCGACGACGGTCGCGTACCAGGTACCCGACTTCGGCGCCAGGCGCTTGCCCAGGATGGTGGCCGCGAGCGCCAGCAGCACGCTGAGCAGCATCATCAGGAAGTACAGGGCGGTGCGTTTGCCGATGGTGTCGGGTTCGCCGACGGACGGCGGATTGGCCGGGTACTTGAGGAACGGCACCACGTACACGGCGAGCAGCGCGCAGCCGGACAGCAGCAGCGCGGTCGCCCGGGGGCCGAAGCGGCCGACGCGGCCGAGCGC
Organism: Streptomyces sp. NPDC090442; assembly: GCF_044769405.1. NCBI lineage: Bacteria > Bacillati > Actinomycetota > Actinomycetes > Kitasatosporales > Streptomycetaceae > Streptomyces > Streptomyces sp. NPDC090442. Next base: position 24,701 of record NZ_JBIVXW010000055.1, on the reverse strand, counting down.
GAAGGAGAAGGCGAGGGCGGCGATGCCACCGAAGGCGACCCCGTAGACCAGTACACCGGTGGCGAGGCCGGCGGTGGACTGGAGGGAGCGGGAGACGACTTCCCTCTCGTGCTCGTGGGAGTGGGCGGCCTCGAACCGGATCGCGCTGTCGACGTTGGGCTCACCGAGGAGATAGGCGACGACCAGCGCGAGCACACCGGCTGCGAGGCCGGCGAGCATGCCACGGACGAGGAGGTTTCGGACCGTTGTGGAGTTCATGGGCGTGCGGCGTCCCTCGCGTCAGTGGCAGGGGAAGCCGAGCAGGTGGCGGCCGTCGTGCACCCACTCGTGGATGTCCGTGCCGTTGAAGACGGAGGTGGCGCCCTGCTCGGCGCCGACGAAGTAGAGCAGGACGAGCATCAGGATGCCGAAGAAGAGCGCCCAGGGGGCTATCGCCCTGAGCGGCAGTTTGGTGGGTACCGCGGGGGAGCCGGCGGTCGGCTGGGCGATGGACTGCGCCATGGCAGGGCCTCCTCTGGGAGTTCGCGTCCCATCTCGGTGGTGCACAGGTCGACGGCTGCGGGTCTGACTCACGGGACGCCCAACGCGTTGGACGTCCCGCTCACAGTGGCGCGACCGTGCCGGTTTCCCACCGGCTTCCGCCATGCCGTCGTCAATAATCGCGCTGACGATACCGCGTGGCAGGTGCATGGCCAAAATGCGGGTCACCCGACGTGATCTTCCTCTCGCGCCGGGCTACCGGCCGGGTGACGGGCGGGGAACCGCTGGTCAGTCCGGCAACTCCAGCCGCCGCCGCTCACCCCCGCCCGACGACCTGCGGCAGCTCCGCCAGGAGGCGGCGCAGCCGCTCGACGGGCACCCCGCCGCCCTGCGCGACCGCCTTGGAGCCGCCACCGCGGCCGTCCAACAGCCGCTTGACCACGGTGGACGCGTCCAACCCGGCGGCCGCGGCGGCGCCGTTGAGGGCGACTACGAGCGCGCCGTCGTCGCCGGCGACCGCCGCCAGGCCGGGGCGGTCCGTCGGGAGCCGGTCGCGGACGGCCAGGGCCAGGGCGCGCGCATCGGCGGCCGGGCCCTCCGCGGTGGCGGTGACGACCAGGGTGCCGTCGGCGTCCACGCCGGTGGCGGCCAGCTCGGCGGCCCGCGCCGCGGTGGCCACGGCCTTCAGCCGGGCGTTCTCGCGGTCGGCGGCCTTCAACCGGTCCAGCAGGCCGCCGATCTTCTCGGGCAACTCCGCGCGCGGGGAGCCCAGTTGCTCGGCGATCCGGGAGACCAGATCGCGTTCGCGGGCGAGGTAGTCGAAGCCCTCGATGCCCACCGCCGCCTCCAGCCGCCGCATGCCGGCGCCGACCGAGGACTCGCCGGTCAGGGCGACCGTGCCGATCTGCGCGGCGTGCTCGACATGGGTGCCGCCGCACAGTTCGCGCGACCAGGCGCCGCCGATCTCGACCACCCGCACCTGCTCCCCGTACGTCTCGTCGAACAGGGCGAGCGCGCCGATCTCCTTGGCCTCGGGCAGTGTCATCCACCGCACGCCCACCGGCAGGTCCCTGCGCAACGCCCGGTTGGCGGCCTCCTCGACCTCGCTGCGGACGGTGGGGGAGAGGGCGCCGCGCCAGGGGAAGTCCAGGCGCAGATAGCCGGGCCGGTTGTAGGAGCCGGACTGGAGGGCCGTCGGGCCGAGGATCTCGCGCAGCGCCGCGTGCAGGACGTGGGTGCCGGAGTGGGCCTGCCGGGCGCCCAGCCGCCACTCGGCATCGACCGCGGCGACCACCTCGTCGCCGACGGCCAACTCGCCTGCGGTGACCCGGATCTGGTGGGCGATCAGCCCCGGCAGCGCCCGCTGCACGTCGAGGACCTCGGCCTCGGTGGAGGCGCCGGAGAGGCGGCCGGCGTCGCTGTCCTGGCCGCCGGACTCGGCGTAGAAGGGGGAGCGGTCCAGGACGACGGTGACGATCTCGCCCTCGCGGGCGACCGGGACCGGGCCGGCCGCGCCGACCACGCCCAGGACCCGGGCCTCGGCGGTCAGGGATTCCCACGCCCGCCAGTCGGTGGGACCGTGCGCGTCCAGCAGCGAGCGCAGCGCCGAAGTGTCGGCCGCGCCACCGGACTTGCGGGCCCGGGCGTCGGCGCGGGCCCGCTCCCGCTGCTCGTTCATCAGGGCGGTGAAGCCCTCGCGGTCGACCTCGACGCCCTGTTCGGCCGCCATCTCCAGGGTGAGGTCGATGGGGAACCCGTAGGTGTCGTGCAGCAGGAACGCCTGCCGGCCCGGCAGGGTGCGCCCGCCCTCCTCCCGTACCCGGGCGACGGCGGTGTCCAGGACGGTGGTGCCCTGCCGCAGCGTGGCGCGGAAGGCGTCCTCCTCCCCGCGCGCCTGGTCGGAGATCCGCGCATAGGCGTCCGCGACCTCCGGATAGCTGGGGGCCATGCAGTCCCGCGCCACCGCCAGCAGTGCGGGCAGGGCGGGGTCCTGGTAGCCGAGTTGGCGCATCGAGCGGACGGCGCGGCGCAGGATGCGGCGCAGGACGTAGCCGCGGCCCTCGTTGCCGGGCGCGGTGCCGTCGGCGAGCAGCATCAACGCGGTGCGGACGTGGTCGGCGACCACCCGCAGCCGGACGTCCGTCTGGTGCTCCGCGCCGTAGCGGACCCCGGCGAGCTCCGCGGCGCGGTCGAGGACGGGCCGGGTCTCGTCGATCTCGTAGAGGTTGTCCTTGCCCTGGAGGAGGGTGGCCATCCGCTCCAGGCCCATGCCGGTGTCGATGTTGGGGCGGGGCAGCCGGCCGAGGATCGGGTAGCCGGACTTGCCGGCGCCCTCGCCGCGTTCGTCCTGCATGAAGACCAGGTTCCAGAACTCCATGTAGCGGTCCTCGTCGACCGCCGGGCCGCCCGCGCGGCCGAGCGCCGGACCCCGGTCGTAGTACAGCTCCGAGCACGGACCGCACGGGCCGGGCACGCCCATCGACCAGAAGTTGTCCTCGTCGCCCCGGGCCACGATCCGCTCGTCGGGCAGCCCCGCGAGCCTGCGCCACAGGCCGCGCGCCTCGTCGTCGGAGTGGTGGACGGTCACCCAGATCTTCGCCGGGTCCAGGCCGTAACCCCCGTCCGCGACCGGGGAGGTGGACAGCTCCCAGGCGAAGGCGATGGCCTGCTCCTTGAAGTAGTCCCCGAAGGAGAAGTTCCCGTTCATCTGGAAGAACGAGCCGTGCCGGGTGGTCTTCCCGACCTCCTCGATGTCGAGCGTGCGCACGCACTTCTGCACGCTGGTCGCCCGCGGCCACGGCGCCTCCTGCTCACCGGTCAGATAGGGCTTGAACGGGACCATGCCGGCGTTGACGAACAGCAGGGTGGGATCCGGCGTGGGCAGCGGGGCGCTGGGCACCACGGTGTGACCGCGGTCGGCGAAGAACGTGAGGAAGCGGGAACGGATTTCGGCGGTGCGCAAGGTGTGCTCCGAATCGACTCAGGCGGGAACGAGGGCGGGATGCAGCGCGGCGTACTCCAACGGCGCGGACGGGTCGATGGACACGCTCAGTTGGGCCGGGGCGGCGCCCGCGCGCACCAGCAGGTCGCCGACCGCGGCGATCATCGCGCCGTTGTCGGTGCACAACGTCAGCGGCGGCACCCGCAGTTCCACCCCCGCGGCCGCGCACCGCTCCTCCGCGAGCGCCCGGACCCGGGAGTTGGCGGCCACCCCGCCCACCACGACCAGCGTGCGCACCTCGTACTCCCGGCAGGCGGCCAGCGCCTTACGGGTCAGCACGTCCGCGACCGCCTCCTGGAGCGAGGCGGCGCCGTCGGCCAACGGGAGCTCGGCGCCCCGGAGTCGGTACGACTCGGCCCAGCGCGCCGCGGCCGTCTTCAGGCCGGAGAACGAGAACGCGTACGGGTCGCCCTTCCCGCTCGTCAGCGGGCGGGGGAAGGCGACGGCGCAGGGGTTCCCGTCCCGGGCCGCCCGGTCGATCGCCGGGCCCCCGGGGTAGGGCAGGCCGAAGATCCGGGCCGCCTTGTCGAAGCACTCGCCGGCGGCGTCGTCGATGGTGTCGCCCAGGTGCAGGATCGGATCGCGGACGAGGTCCCGCACCAGCAGCAGCGAGGTGTGGCCACCGGAGACGATCAGCACCAGGCACGGATCGGGCAGCGGGCCGTGCTCCAGGGTGTCGGCCGCGACATGGCCGGCCAGGTGATGGACCCCGTAGAGGGGCACCCCGGCCGCGTACGCCAGGCTCTTCGCTCCCGCGAGCCCCACCTGGAGGGCCCCCGACAGGCCGGGGCCGGTGGTGACGGCGACGGCGTCGAGGTCGCTCAGCCGCAGCCCCGCCTGGTCCAGGGCCTCCCGCACCACCGGCGTGAAGGAGTGCAGATGGGCGCGGGCGGCGATCTCCGGCACCACCCCGCCGAACCGGGCGTGCTCGGACATGCTCGACGCCACCGCGTGCGCGAGCAGCCGTCCGTCCGACACGATCCCGGCCCCGGTCTCATCGCACGACGACTCGATACCGAGCACGATCCGGCCCTGCGGCATGGCCACTCCCTCACGACACCCACTCATTGCCCATCAATGGTAATTGCAAGTGATGTGCAATAAGCCGCGGCCCTCGTGTCCGCCCTCCGCCCCGCGCCCGGCCATCACTCCTCGCGGTCCTCGTCGACCAGGCGCAGCAGATAGGTGTCCATGATCCAGCCGTGCCGGTCCCGCGCCTCGCTCCGCAGCCGCCTGATCCGGTCCGCGACCTCGCGCACGGGGCCGGCGACCAGGAGCTCGTCGGGCGTGCCGAGATAGGCGCCCCAGTAGATCCAGACGTCGTCCGTCTCGAACCGGCCGAACGACTCGTGGGCGTCGAGCATGACGACGACGTCCCCGTCGTCGTTGGGGGAGAGCTCCGCGAGCCTGCGGGCGGGGGTGATGTGCACCGGGCGGCCGACCTGGTTCACCGTGATGTGGTGGCGGGCGGCCAGCGCGGAGACGCTGCTGATGCCGGGAACCACCTTGACCGTGAACGACACCGTGCCGCGCGCCTCGATCTCGCCGAGAATGCCGAGCGTGCTGTCGTACAGGGCCGGATCGCCCCACACCAGGAACGCGCCGGTCTGCCCGGGGGCGAGTTCGTCGGTCACCAACCGCTCGTAGACGTCCGCGCGACGGCTGCGCCAGTCATGGACGGCGGCCGTGTAACCGGGTCGGTCCGCGCGGGTGCGGTCGCGCCAGGGGTCGTCCGCCGCCACGACCCGGTAGGGAGCGCGTGCGTGCTGCGCCACCATGTGCTGGCGCAGATCCGTCAGTTGGGCCTTCTGCGGCCCCTTGCCCACGAGGAAGAAGACGTCCGTGCGGGCCATGGCCTTCACCGCGGCGAGGGTCAGGTAGTCGGGGTCACCGGCTCCGATGCCGATGACGAGGAGGTGGCGTGGTTCCGTGCTCATGGCACCAGCTTCGCCGCACCGCGGGCCGCACCCCGCCCGGGCCCGTCGGGAATGGCCGGAAAGCACGGTTGCGCAGGGCGCCACCGGTCAGGCGCCCGCGCTCACGTCCTGTCTCCCGACACCGGGTACGGGACGAAGGTGCTGGTGTGCTCGTCGATGTGCAGCGGGCGGCCCAGGGGCGGCGCGGCGCGTTGCGGGCAGTCGAGGCGTTCGCAGACCCGGCAGCCCATGCCGATCGGGGTGGCGGTGGCCCCGCTGTCGAGGTCCAGGCCGTCGGAGTACACGAGGCGGTGCGCGTGACGGATCTCGCAGCCGAGGCCGACGGCGAAGGTCTTGCCCGGCTCGCCCCAGCCGCCGCGGTGCCGGGTGATCGCCCGGGCGGTCCACAAGTACCGCTGCCCGTCCGGCATTTCGGCGACCTGGACGTGGATGCGGCCGGGCGCGGCGAACGCCTCGTAGACGTTCCACAGCGGGCAGGTGCCGCCGGCCCGGGAGAAGTGGAAGCCGGTCGCGGACTGCCGTTTGGACATGTTGCCGGCGCGGTCCACGCGGACGAAGGAGAACGGCACACCGCGCAGGCGCGGGCGTTGCAGGGTGCTCAGGCGGTGGCAGACGGTCTCGTAGCCGAGGCCGTAGCGGTCGGTGAGGCGCTCGATGTCGTACCGCGCATGCTCCGCCGCGGCGTGGAAGCCGGTGTACGGCAGGATCAGGGCGGCGGCGAAGTAGTTGGCGATGCCGATGCGGGCCAGGGCGTGCGCGGGTGAGCCCGGCGGGAAGTCCTCGGCCGCCTGGGCGTCGAGCCCGTCGCGGTATTCCAGCAGGGCGAGTTGGGTGGCCATCCGGAAGGCGCGCTGACCGGGCCGCAGGCGGGCCGACAGGTGCAGGGTCCGGGTCACGTCGTCGTAGTGGTGCAGCCGGTCGTCGGCGTCGTTGGACAGCCGGATGCCGTGGCGGTCGGCCAGCCGCGCGGTCAGGACCCGCAGCACGTCACCGGGCCGGATGCCGATCTCCGCGGCCAGCCGCTCGGCCTCGTGGTCGGGCTCGTCCAGGTAGTTCTGCCGGCGGTAGAAGAAGTCCCGGATCTCCTCGTGCGGCGAGATCGGCGCCTCCCGGCCGTTGCCGCGGCCGCCCTCGCCGCCGACCAGCCGCTCGGCCAGGCGGTGGTTGCGGCGGCCGAGGTCGAGCAGGACCTGGGCGATCGCCGGCATCCGCGCGGCGAGTTCGGTCAGATCGGCGGTGGCGATCCGGGCCTCGGCGAGCTCGCCGGCCAGCGCCTCGCGCAGGTCCGCGACCAGCCGGGTGGTGTCGCGCTCGGAGAAGAACGTCGGGTCGACACCGAAGGCTTCGGACAGCCGCAACAGCACCGGGACGGTGAGCGGGCGCGAATCGTGCTCCATCTGGTTCAGATAGCTGCGCGAGATGCCCAACACCCGGGCCAGTTCCGCCTGGTTCATCCGGCGTTCCTCGCGCAGCCGCCGCAGGCGCGCTCCCGCGTACGTCTTGCTCACCGCGTCTCCTCCGCTGTCCAGGTCCTGGTCAGCGTAGGCGAACAGGCCCTCGACGGACATGTCGCAACGTTGGCAAACGGCCACCGGAAGATTCGCAGAAGTTGGCAAGCATCCACGGTTGTTGGCACTCAGTGTCAGTGTCAGAGTCTGAGTGCGGCCCGCCGGACCCCGGCAGGCACCGCCCGGAATCGGGGCCCGATCCACCGCCCTGACGTCGGAGATCCCGACCACGGCGGTGCCCCACACCGGCAACATTGCTCAGTTCCGCTACCCGGCAGAACGGCGGGCCGCATCCCAGCAGAGCGAGTAGACGACACACAGTGCCACGCCAGTTGCCCCCGCGGGCAGCGATGTTGGCATCCCATCCAGACCGAGGAGACGGTGACAGTCATGGCAGACGCGAGGAAGCAGGCGGCCGAGGAACTGGCGCGGCGCTGGGCCACCGACCCCCGGTGGCAGGGCATCGAGCGCACCTACAGCGCCGAGGACGTGATCCGGCTCTCCGGCAGCGTCCGCGAGGAGCACACCCTGGCCCGGCGCGGCGCGGAGCGCCTGTGGCGCCAACTGCACGAGCGGGACTACATCCACGCGCTGGGCGCCCTGACCGGCGGACAGGCCGTCCAGCAGGTCAAGGCCGGACTCCAGGCCATCTACCTCTCCGGCTGGCAGGTCGCCGCCGACGCCAACCAGGCCGGCCACACCTACCCCGACCAGAGCCTGTACCCGGTCAACTCCGTGCCGCAGGTGGTCCGTCGGATCAACAACGCGCTGCTGCGTGCCGACCAGATCGCCACCGCCGAGGACGCCGGCGACACCACCGACTGGCTCGCGCCGATCGTCGCCGACGCGGAGGCGGGCTTCGGCGGCCCGCTCAACGCCTTCGAACTCACCAAGGGGATGATCGCGGCCGGCGCCGCCGGCATCCACTACGAGGACCAGCTCGCCTCCGAGAAGAAGTGCGGCCACCTCGGCGGCAAGGTCCTGGTGCCCACCTCCCAGCACATCCGCACCCTCAACGCGGCCCGCCTGGCCGCCGACCTCGCCGACGTGCCGACCCTCATCGTCGCCCGCACCGACGCCCTCGCCGCCAACCTGCTGACCAGTGACGTCGACGAGCGCGACGCCGAGTTCGTCACCGGGGAGCGCACCGCCGAGGGCTTCTACCGGGTCCGCAACGGCATGGCCCCGGTCATCGCCCGCGGCCTGGCCTACGCCCCCTACGCCGACCTCATCTGGGTCGAGACCGGCACCCCCGACCTGGCGCAGGCCCGCGACTTCGCCGAGGCGATCCACGCCCGCTACCCGGACCAGATGCTCGCCTACAACTGCTCGCCCTCCTTCAACTGGAAGGCCGCGCTGGACGACGACCAGATCGCCAAGTTCCAGCGCGAACTGGGCGCGATGGGCTACAAGTTCCAGTTCATCACCCTGGCCGGCTTCCACTCCCTCAACCACGGCATGTTCGACCTGGCCCACGGCTACGCCGAGCACGGCATGACCGCCTACGTCGACCTCCAGGAGAAGGAGTTCGCCGCCCAGGCCGACGGCTTCACCGCCGTCAAGCACCAGCGCGAGGTCGGCACCGGCTACTTCGACCTGGTCTCCACCGCCGTCAACCCCGCCTCCTCCACCACCGCCCTGAGCGGCTCCACGGAGGAGGAGCAGTTCCACTAGGCCCGCCCTCCGACTCCTCTGGTCCACCCCGGCCGAGCGGGGCGGACGCCTGCCCCGTCCGCCCCGCTCCCCACCTTCCCTCAGGAGAACCCGATGTCCCTCAGCGCACCGCCCCGATCCGTCCACGTGCTCGCCGCCCCGGGGGCGCGCCACGACGAGGTCCTCACGCCCGAGGCACTGGATTTCGTAGGCCGGTTGACGGCGGCGTTCGCCGAGCGGCGACGGGACCTGATGAAGGAACGCCGCCGGCAGGCCCTGCGCCTGGCCACCGGCTCCCCGCTCGACTTCCCCCTCGTCACCACCGCCGTCCGCGCCGACCCGACCTGGCGGGTGGCCCCGCCCGCCCCCGGCCTGTCTGACCGCCGGGTGGAGATCACCGGACCGCCGGACCGCCGGATGGCCATCAACGCCCTCAACTCCGGCGCCCACGTCTGGATGGCCGACTTCGAGGACGCCACCGCCCCCACCTGGGACAACGTCATCAACGGGCAGGTGAACCTGCGCGACGCCCTCGACCGCCGGATCGACTTCACCAGCCCCGACGGCAAGGAGTACCGACTCGGCGCCCCCGACCGGCTCGCGACCATCGTCGTCCGCCCGCGCGGCTGGCACCTCGACGAGGAACACCTGGAGTTCGACGGCACCCCGGTCCCCGCCGCCCTCGTCGACCTCGGCCTCTACCTCTTCCACTGCGGCCAGCGCCAGATCGACGCCGGCCACGGCCCGTACTTCTACCTGCCGAAGCTGGAGAACCGCTACGAGGCCCGGCTCTGGAACGACATCTTCGTCACCGCCCAGGACCTGCTCGGTATCCCCCGAGGCACCATCCGCGCCACCGTCCTCATCGAGACGATCACCGCCGCGTTCGAGATGGAGGAGATCCTCTACGAACTGCGCGAGCACAGCTCCGGGTTGAACGCGGGCCGCTGGGACTACCTGTTCAGCATGATCAAGACCTTCGGCCACCGCACCGACTTCCAACTGCCGGACCGCGCCAAGGTGACCATGACCGCCCCCTTCATGCGGGCGTACACCGAGCGGCTCGTCCAGACCTGCCACCGGCGCGGCGCCCACGCCATCGGCGGCATGGCCGCACAGGTGCCGAGCAAGGACCCGGACGCCCACCAGGCCGCGCTCGCCAAGGTCCGACTGGACAAGGAGCGTGAGGCCGAGGACGGCTTCGACGGCTCCTGGGTCGCCCACCCCGGCCTCGTCCCCGTCTGCCGCGAGGTCTTCGACGGAGTCCTCGGGGACCGGCCGCACCAGATCGAGCGGACCCGCGACGACGTGGAGGTCACCGCGCGGGACCTGCTCTCGGTGCGCCGGATCAGCGGCCCGCCCACCCCCGAGGGGCTGCGCACCAACATCGCCGTCGCGGTCCGCTATTTCGATGCCTGGCTCCGCGGCAGCGGCGCCGTCGCCCTCAACGGCCTGATGGAGGACGCCGCGACCGCCGAGATCGCCCGCGCCCAGGTCTGGCAGTGGCTGCGACACCGCGTCGTCGACCGGGAGACGGTGCTGCAGACGCTCGACGAGGAGATCGCCTCCCTTGGCGCCGAGTACCCCTGGGCGTCCCGTGAAGAGGTCCGGGAACTCTTCCAACGCACCGCCCTGACCACGGAGTTGCCCGCCTTCTTCACGACGGACGCCTACAGCCGTCACCTCGTCCAGCGGGAACTCCCCACCGACGACCGGGGCTGAGGGGCCCGGGTTCGCCGCAGGGGTTGAGGGACCCCGTGCGGCTGCTGTGGAACGGGGCGCGGGGCAGGCGACAACCTGCCCCGCGCCCCGTCGCGTTCGACGATCCGCCCGCCCCGCCGCGCCACCGGACCGCCCCCATCCCACCATCCGGATAACCCTTCGCGCACATGGAGCCACTCGCTACGCTTCCCGAGCCGACGTGAGCCAACGCGGTTCGGTCCGGGCTGACTTGGGTCGCTTCGCGACGGATTCCGGCAGGGAGGCAGGACGATGATCGAGACAGCGGCACTGCCGACGCCCTGGCAGGTCAGGTTCCGCGCGGGCGACAACGAGGGCCTGGCCGACACGCTCAAGGGGGGCGTCGGGGGCACGACCGGCATGCGCCCCCATGAACTGCTGGAGGCGTCCCTGGCCACCTGCATGACCATCTCGGCGCGGATGGCACTGGCCGAACTGGGCGCCACCGAGGCCGAGGTGAGCGTCCGGGTCCACTTGGAGCGCGAGGAGACCGCGACCCGCTTCCGCTACGAACTCCTCCTCGCCCCGGAGCTTGAGGCGCACCGCCCCGCGGTCCTCGAACGCCTCGCCTGTTCGCCGGTCCGCACGACCCTGAGCAAGCCGCTGTCCTTCGACCCGTCCTGACCCCGGCCGCGCCGCCCGCACCGACCACGGCCCGCAAACGGCCGCCTCGCACGCCATGCGGAAGTCCCCGTCCCGCTGCCGACGAACTCCGCGCCCACATTGCGTATTTCTCTCCGCGTCACCCTTCCGCAGGCGGATGTAGGCACATCTGGGCGGAGATGAAATGACGTTCCTGGAAAGTGGCGAGGGCCGGTGAGCCCAATGTTTCGACCCCGATCCGAGAAGGCGCGGGCGGTGGGCGATCATGAACCAGCCGAGCCGTTAAGTCGTATGGAAGTACGGGCTGACCTGCGGCGTATCACTCTCACACCCTTCGTGAGCCCGAAACGAGCCGGTTTCCCCGCATCTGCTCTCCTGTGATACGGATTTCGCTGATACGCTCCACAGCGTCCAGCCGACCCGAACGGTTGGCGCAGCCGGCGACCAGGTCCAGCAACCCGCGGACAAAGGGCTTCCGGATTCCGGTCGCCGGGGCCAATTGGCCAGTATTCCGGCACGATTTCCCTCGCAACGGAGCGAGCATTCCATGCCCGACGAAATGTCCTCCCTACCTGGCCCCCGGCTCGGCGCCGTGCGGGTCGGCGGGCCCCAGCCGCTCCCCGCGGGCGTACGGGACGCAGCGGACCTCCCGCGACACGACGGGCAGCACCCGCCCGCCGCATCAGCCGAACCCCCCAGGCGCGACGGCCCCGTTGACGCCGGCGCGGTGCGGACCGCCGCCATGGTCGAGGCGACCGCCGCGCTGCACGAAGGGCTCGGGCGGCTGTGCCCGGACACCCCGGGCCCGGCACTCAGCGCCGAACTGATGGGTCGGGAGGGGGTCGTTCCCTCCGACGACGCCGACTCCACGCAACGCGACCGCCGGCTGCACGCGGCCCTGATCTCGCCGGTGCGCCACCTCCTCGACGCCGGCGGCAAGCGGTGGCGCGCCCATCTCATGGCCCGCGTCCTGGAGATCTACGGCGTCAGCCCGCATCACTACGCCGAACTCATCGCCGCCTGCGAAATGGGGCACGCCGGTTCGCTGATGGTCGACGACGTGGAGGACACCTCACCGGTCCGCCGCGGAAGCCCGGCGGCCCACATGCTCTTCGGGGAGGCCACCGCCATCAACGCGGGAACCGCTGCCTACTTCAGCGTCGACCGGGCCATCCGGCGCTGCTTCCCCGGCGACGCCGAACTCCGCCTGGCGGTCTACGAGACCTACCTCGCCAACCTGCGTGCCACCCACGCCGGGCAGGCCCTGGACATCCAAGGCCACCAGAGGGAGATGACCGCGGCGCTGGCCACCGGCGACCCGGAGCCGTTGCTGAACATGCTGACGCTCACCCACCGACTGAAGACCGGTGCCCAGGTCCGGGCGGTGTGCGAGATCGCCTCCCTCGCCGGGCACGCCACCCCCCAACAGCGTTCCGCGCTGGGGGAGTTCGGGGAGGCCGTCGGACTCGCGTACCAGATCACCGACGACGTGAGCGACCTGCGCGGTGTGATACATCGCGACCGGGCCACCAAGCGCGTGGCCGAGGACCTGCACAACGCCAAGGTCACCTTCCCGCTGGCCCACACGGTGACGCTGCTGCCGCGCGACGAGGCGGAGAGCCTGTGGCGCACCTTGCAGGCCGAACCGGACGAGGGTGCCGTGCGTCGCGCGGCCCGGACGATCGACGCCAGCGGAGCGGTCCAGCGGTGCGAGGAGCAGGCAACCGCACTGTTGGACCAGGCATGGACCGCGGTGCGGCCGTACCTCCCCGACTCCCCGCACACCACCGCACTCGCCGAGGCGGCCACCGCCGTCGTCCACCGCACGTGGAACACCTGAAACGGATACCCCGGCACCGCCTGAGTCCGGTACGACTAGCCCGACGGTAACAAAATAGTTCGGATGCCGATACAATTGAGGGGTGGTAGAGCCTCAAGCCGTGGAGCAGGGGGAAGCGTGACCGGCCAGTCGATATCTCGATCCCGCTCCGCGCTACAGGCACTGGCCCGCGAACGGCCCCGACCGCAGCGCATCCGCGCCTACCCCCACGCCTGGTGGCTGGCGGTGGCGACGGTCTGTTTCGGGGCCTTCATGGGGCAGCTCGACGCCAGCATCGTGACGCTGACCTACGGCAGCCTGCGGGCCGAGTTCGGCACCTCGTTGGCCGCGGTGGAGTGGGTGTCGCTGGCCTATCTGCTGACGCTGGTCGCGCTGCTCGTACCGATGGGCCGACTCTCGGACGCCCACGGTCGCAAGCTGATGTACCTCTACGGATTCGTGGTCTTCACGGTGGCGTCGGCGGCCTGCGGCCTGGCCCCCGAGCTCGGCGCACTGGTGGGCTTCCGGGTGCTCCAGGCAGCCGGGGCGGCACTGATGCAGGCCAACAGCGTTGCTCTGGTGGCCACGAGCGCACCACCGAACCGCATGCGGACCGCGCTGGGCGTCCAGGCAGCGGCCCAGGCACTCGGCCTGGCACTGGGCCCGACCGTGGGCGGTGCCCTGGTCTCGACGTTGGGCTGGCGCTGGGTGTTCGGCGTCAACGTCCCCATCGGGCTGGTGGCCCTGATCGCCGGGCACTACCTGCTGCCCAGGACGCGCGCCCACCACCGCACCCCGGGATTCGACTGGGCCGGGTTGGGACTGTTGGCCTTGGCGACGACCTCCGCGCTGTTGGGGGTCTCGGCCGCCTCCGGACTCCCGGTGCCTGGCTGGGGCGTCGCCCTGCTGTTCGTCGTGGCGGGCGCGGCGGGATGGGGCTTCGTGGTCCGGCAGCGCCGCGCCGCCGCTCCGCTGCTGGACCTGGCGCTGCTGCGGGTGCGGACGGTCTCGGCCGGGCTGGTCGGTGCGCTGTGCGGCTACCTGGTCCTCTTCGGCCCGTTGGTCCTGGTGCCGATAGCGCTGACGACGGGCGGCACGTCGGAACTGGTCGCCGGACTGGTGCTCACGGCACTGCCCGCCGGCTTCGCCCTGGGCGCGACCGGCGCCGACCACCTGCTGCCGGCCAACATGTCCGACCGCGGACGCTGCCTCCTCGGCGCGCTGGTGTGTGTCGGCGCGCTCGCCGCCATGCTCGTCGTCCCGATGACGCCCGGGAGCCTGCCCCCCGTCCTCGTGCTGCTGGGCCTGGGGCTCGGGACGTTCACCCCGGCCAACAACGCGCTGATCATGGGCGCGATTCCGACGGGCTCCTCGGGCACCGGCGGGGGCCTGGTGAACATGGCCCGCGGCCTGGGTACCGCGCTCGGCGTCGCGCTGGTCACCCTCGCCCTGCACGTCGCTCCGCTCGGCGTCACCGGCCTGAACGGTGCGCGCTGGGCGCTGCTGGTCCTGCTGGCCGCGGCGGTGCTCTCCGTCGTCGCCGCCGCACTCGGCCCCCGGAACGCCCGACGGCCCGCCGTCGAGCCCCACCGCACCGCCAACCACGGCGAACGGCATCCGGACCGCAGGTGAGCGGCGGGGTAAACCGGTCATCTCGCCGTCGAAGGAGGGCTGTTGACCTCCAGAGCCAACGAGGAGTAGCAGAGCGAGCACCCCTCGCACGGCGCGCCCGAAGCTCCGGCTAGGTACCGGCCTCGTCGCCTTCGAGATGCCCGGCGATGCGGAGCAGGGCGGGCAGGGCGGCGCGGACGGCTGCGCGATCCGCCTCGCCGAGCGCGCCGAGCGCGTCGTCGAGGCGGCGTTCGTGAGCGTTGGTCCAGGCGGTGAGCTGGGTCCGGCCGGCCTCGGTGAGGGTGACGACGGAGGCCCGTCGATCGGACGGATCGACGCCCCGGGCCACCAGCCCGGAATGGATCATCTGGCCGATCAGCCCACTGACCGTGCTGGCGGCCAGGCGCTGACGGGCGGCGAGATCGCTGACCCGGGCCGGGGAGTGCTCCGCGAGGACCTGGAGCAACTCGACCTGGGCCATGGGCAGTTGCTCCCACGGATAGTCCGTGCGAATGGAGGCGCGCAGCGCGCGACGCAGTCGGGTCACGGCCTCGGTGAGCAGACGGGCATCCGTGGAACCCTCGGCGGGCGAGGCCGGTGGGCAATCGGGGTGGGACTGACGTGGCATGGAAGGACTTTAACCGCGGAATCCGGTGCGACGGCCAAGAGCTTCGGTGCCCGATGTATTGTCGAGCGGTCCCGCACCGGAGCATTTCCGGGTCTGACGTCGAGAGTGGTCGAGTTGATGGTTCTGGCATATCTGCCGAGTCCTTCGCAGGGGGTCTGGCACCTGGGTCCGGTGCCGATCAGGGCCTACGCGCTCTGCATCATCGCGGGGATCTTCGCGGCGGTGTGGCTCACCCGCCGCCGATGGGCCGCGCGCGGCGGCGTCGCCGACGACATCGCCGATATCGCCGTGTGGGCCGTGCCGTTCGGCCTGCTCGGTGGGCGTCTCTACCACGTCATCACCGACCCGGAACTGTACTTCGGCGCCGGTCGCGAGCCCATCCGCGCCCTGTACGTATGGGACGGCGGCCTGGGCATCCCCGGGGCCGTCGCACTCGGCGCGTTCGGTGCCTGGCTGGGCTGCCGGCGACGCGGCATCAAACTGGCGGACTTCGCCGACGCCGCCGCGCCCGGCCTGGTGCTGGCCCAGGCAATGGGCCGGTGGGGCAACTACTTCAACCAGGAGCTCTTCGGCGGCCCCACCTCACTGCCGTGGAAACTGCTCATCGACCCCGCGCACCGGCCGCCCGGCTACGAGAACGTCGCGTTCTACCACCCCACCTTCCTGTACGAGTCGTTGTGGGACGTCGGCGTGATGGCCCTGCTGCTCTGGCTGGACGGCCGCTACCGGCTCCGCGGCGGCCGGTTGTTCGCCTGCTACGTCCTGGCCTACACGGCCGGCCGGGCCTGGATCGAGGCGCTGCGCATCGACCACGCCAACCACTTCCTCGGCCTGCGCCTCAACGACTGGGTCTCCCTCGCCCTCTTCCTCGCGGCGGCGGGCTACCTGATCGCCACCCGACGCCGGCAGCGCGACGCGTCCGAGAAAACGGCCGGGGGCGACGACGCGTGACCCCATGAGGCGCGCCGCGCCGGGCGTGCGGAGCGGCGTCGGCGTGGGTGTTGGGTTGGACGGTGGCGGTCGACGTGAAGTCGGCCGCCACGTTGGCTTTCCGCCCGACCGCCCCGTCGCTCGGGCGGTCGTCGGTTGCTCGGATCCGGCCGACCCGCCCGACCCCGTCTACCCGGCCGCCCCGTTCGGCTCGTCGGCGAGGTAGGGCGGGGCGGGCTCGTACTGGATGTAGCGGCGCACGGCGCGGGCGTGGTTGCGGCCGTGCAGCCGACCGATCAGCCACAGCGCCATGTCGATGCCCGCGGACACGCCCTGGCTGGTGGCCAGTTGGCCGTCGACGACGTAGCGCGCGTCACGGACCACGGTGATGTCCCCGCGCCCTTGAAGGGCGTCCTCGAACGCATGGTGAGTGGCCACCCGACGGCCACGGGCCGGGCCCGCCTCGTGCAGCAGCAGGGAACCGGTGCACACGCTGGTGGTCCAGGCGGACCGGGCGGAGGTCCGGCGGATCCACTCGATGAGCGCGGGGTTGGACACCTGGGTGCGGGTGCCGTTCCCACCGGGCACGAGCAGCACGTCGAGCGGCGGATGGTCGTCGAAGGTGTGGTCGGGCAACACCCGCATGCCCTTGTTGCAGCGGACGGTGCCTGGCCGTTCCGCGATCAACACGGCGGTGTCCCGCTGCCCGCCGTCCTGTTGCTCGCGGAGCATGGCAGAGGAGGTGAAGACCTCCCAGGGGCCGACGAAGTCCAGTTCCTCGGCTCCGTCGAACACCAGCAGCCCGTAGGTCGTGCCGTGCGCCCCAGGCGCCCTGCGCGTCGTCATGCGTACTCCTTGATGGTTCGGAATCTGTCCCGGTACTCCGAAGGTGCGACGCCGAGCTGGCGGTGGAAGGAACGCCGCAGCGTCTCCGCGGTGCCGAAGCCGCAGCGACGGGCGATGGCCTCGACCGACTCCTCGCCGTCGACCAGGGCCCGGCGCGCGGCCTCCACGCGCACCCGTTCCACGAACGCCGCGGGAGGTATGCCGAGTTCGGCGGCGAAGCGGCGCTGCAGGTGACGGGGACTCAGGTCCGCGTGCCCGGCGAGATCGGCGATCCCGTGCCGGGCCCCGGGATCCGCATGGATCGCCGACACCGCGGCCCGGATCGGATCGCTGGACGGCTGGCGCGACCACAGCGGCACGCTGAACTGTGACTGGCCGCCGGGCCGGCGCAGGAAGAGCACCAGTTCCTGGGCGACGGCATGGGCGATGTCCCGGCCCACGTCATCCTCCACCAGGGCCAGTGCGAGATCCATGCCGGCCGTCACGCCGGCCGAGGTCCACACCCGTCCGTCCCTGATGAAGATCGGGTCGCAGTCCACCCGCAGTTGCGGGTGCTGCCGGGCGAGTTGGTCGGCCCGGGACCAATGGGTGGTGACCCGACGGCCCTCGACGAGCCCGGCGGCCGCCAGCAGGAACACCCCGCTGCACACCGACGTAACGCGGCGGGCCGAGGCCCCGGCCGCGGCGACCCACTCGACCAGCGCGCCGTCCCGCACCGCCCGGTCCACGCCGTCGCCGCCCGCCACCACCAGGGTGTCGATGCCACGCGGGTCGAGATCGTCCACGCCGTATCCGGCGTGGACGGACAGCCCGCTGGACGGCCGCACCGGCCGGCTCCGGGCGCCAGGACTCGGCAGTCGTAGCCGTCCACCAGCGTCCCCGCGTACTGGAACACCTCATGCGGGCCCACCAGATCCAATGCCTGGAACCCGTCGAAAATCACGAACACGATGCGGCGTCGGTGCACCTCCACAGCCTGCTCGTCCCGACCAATGGCGTCAACGACAGGCATCCCACGATTCGCGCCATCGCGCGCCTCGCCCGCGCCACAACACCCGAGCCTTCTGGACAACGCCCAAGAACCAGGGCCCACTTCGCGGTGATGCCCTGGCGCGAGGCCACCCCGGAGGCCGTATGCAACGCGTTGCCAACAGCGGAATCGCCGGGTGATGCCCGCAGGTGTGTCGGATGATGAGGGGAAACGGGCCCGAGTGTGGGAGCCAGGTGGCGCCCGCCGGTCCGGGAGTTCGAAGGAACGCGGAGACCGGAGCGTCGTCGGGTCGTTCGAGGGGGGCGTCTACAGGTGACTGGCAGCGGGCGTGCGAGCGGCGGGGCCGTCTACGGGAAGGCAGGTTCGGGCGAGGCGGCCGCCGGTTCCAGGGCCGTGCCCGAGAAGCCGAGTTGGACGCTCACCGCAGTCGGCGTGCTCCTGACGGCGGGCGTGCTCGCACTGGCGGCCTGGCTGATGTCCTTCGCCTGGCCGGCGTTCGCCTACCACGCGGCCCTGGCTGGCACTCCCGGAAACCTCACTTCCGCCCACTGCTATGTCACCGGCCGCGGTAAGCACACCAAGCGCGAGTGCGCCGGCACGTTCACGGCCCTGACCGGCACCTTCACCGACACCTCGGCGCATCTCTACGACGCGGTCCGGGACACCGGCGGCGGCCCGATGAGGCTGCAGCGCCGGTCCGACGGTGGGTACACCCAGCCCGATCCGGCGCGGGCAGCCCTGATTCTCGCGGTGGTCTTCGGCATCGTGAGCGGCGCGGCGGCGCTGTTGGTCTTCGTCTGCGTGGGGCCCCGGCGGGTCACGGTCGAGAAAGGCGTACCGCTTCGGGCGAACCCGCCGCCGTGGGGCGTGCTGCTCCTGGTGCTCAGCAGACTGGCCGTGGCCGCGGCGGCCGCGGTGGCCCTGTCGTTCGCGATGTTCTTCGTGCTGCTGATCGGAGAGTTGGTCTTCTGAGGCCGGCACGCGGGACAAGCGGAAGGGCGTCACGTGTGGTGCGGGAGGTGCCGTACACCGGGGCAACTCGCCACCTCCTCCTGGCCGGAGTCCGGTTGTGGCCGCCGCTCACTGGGTGCGCACCGCTGACCGGCGACGCGGCCCAAGTGAAAGTGATTCAGGCCCGTGTTGACGGTCTACTCGGCCATGCGGTGGCTGATCAGTTCCAAGAGGCGGAGGACCGCCGCGTCCGCCTCGGGGCGGCGCACGGCGACCACGGCGGTCTCCAGGCGCCGTGACGCGCCGTGGAGCATGACGAAGGAGACGCCGGGAACGGCGAAGTCCCGCAGGCGTTCGGGCAACAGGGCGATGCACAGTCCGGAGGCGACATAGCTGAACAGGCCGGTGAGGTCGTCGGCCACCGCGCGGCCCCTGGGCGTGAACCCGGCTTCGCTACAGGCGAGTTGGACCTGCTGGGCCAACACCGGAAGCTGCGTGGCGTCCGGCAGGACGAAGTCCTCGTTGCCCAACGCGCCCAGGCTGATCTCGTCGACGTCGGCCAGCGGATGGTCGTGCGGCACCGCGGCGATGATCCGCTCGACGGCGAAGTCATGCCGGATGAGCTCGTCCGACAGGCGTGAGGGGTCGCGCAGGAACCCGAGGTCCAGGGTGCCGGAGCGGACCATCTCGGCGACGGCGGCGGAGGAGTCCTGATGCAGATGGATGCGCAGCCCCGGCAACTCCTCGGCCGCGGCGCGCAGAAGCCCCGGAAGGTAGTGGTGACTGAGGATGCTCACATACCCCACCCGGACGTCTCCCGCCAGACCGCTCGCGATCCGTCGGGCTCGCCCGATGGCCGCGGACTGGGCGTCGAGGAGTCGCCGGGCGTCCACGGCGAAGGCCTCCCCCGCCGCGGTGAGCCGGACGCCGCCCGGACTGCGCTCGAACAACCGCACGTCCAGGCCGCGTTCCAAGCGCTGGATCGACTGGCTCAGTGGCGGTTGGCTCATGGAAAGCCGCTCCGCGGCACGACCGAAGTGCTTCTCCTCGGCCACCACCAAAAACTGCTCCAGCAGTCGTTTCGTCAGGCTGATATCGTCCATCATATCGGTCATAGCTGGATCATATAGTTGGCAGACATAGCCGACGGTCGGGCGCTGATGCCGGTGCTTGTGTCGGATTGCCGGACCTGGTTGGCCCGCCCGCGGATCGCGTGGCCAGGGTGCTTTGTGGGCGGGTCCGAACGTGGATCTGCTTCTCGCCCGGGCCGCACCTCGGGCAGGTGAAAGAATGTCAAAAGAACGCGATAAGCGTATTTTCCGAGCGGCCTGGTGGCGAGTTTACCGGGACGGGAGTGCCGTTACCGGAGCTGGGGTGAATCTTTATTCGTGACACCGGTCGCTTCGGCTGCTTTGCGCCAGCCCGGACGAGCATTTATGGGCGCGCAACTCAACCCCGGAGTTCTTTATTGCGCGCATTGATGAGCATTTATTGATTCGCGTGGGTTATGCCCCAATGGTCACCTTTTGCCTTATTTGCGGGAGTGGGCGGTGTGGTGGCGTTCTGGGCTTTGGCGAGTTCGGGAGAGCGTGGAAGGGCAGGTGGTGGGGGCTATGTCATGGTGCGTCATGCCGTGGCCAAACATTTTTGGCGGCGCGAGTTTGATCGTTTTTCATTCTGCGTAAGTGTGCAATTTTGGTTGGCCTGCACCTGGCTGGCTTGGCAACGGTGCAGACCCTACGTTCTTCAACGATCGCGTTCAGTTGGATCAGAAAGGGGGAAGCTGTGTGCGGGAAACTTGGTCCGGCGCTCGACTTCTGTCGGAACTGATCCGGGATGAATGTTCGAGGTCGTGCGGTGGGTCGCAGATGGATCGTCGTGCGGTTTCCTCGGTTGCGTCGTCGGCTGGACGGTGAAAGCTGGGAGCGCAGTGTTCCCGTGGGTGCGGGGGAGTTGCTGTGTCCTCGCGTGAGGATTTCCGGCCTCGGTTAGGGGCGGAAGGCCGGGCGTCTTCGCCGTGCGGGGAGAGCGATCCGGGAAAACGGTGAGCGGTCCCATCGACGGCCGCGCTGGGCGGGCGTGGGGTTCGATGCGGCGCGCGGTCGGGCTGGTCCTTGGTCGGTGCGACCTGGGGCGATGTGCATGAGCCCGCCGATCGGGAAGCCGGTGCCCGGTGCGCTGCCGGCGACCGTGCGGGGGAGATCCAGGGCATTCTCGCTCGGATGTGATGGCCGACTCGCGGCCCAGTGATCGGGCCGGGTGCGCGCACGCCAACTCGTCGTGCCGCGGCGCGATTTCTGCCGACTGCGTCTCCAAGACGCATTGCGGTTGCGTGCTGCGTGAATCGAATTCAGCCCGCAGGTACGGGCATTAGGCGCTCAAGGAGCTCAGGTGGGTAGAGAATCCGCCGATGTCGCGACAGGCTCGTCGACCGAAACCGTGTCGACGGCAAGTAGCGGCAGCGGAACGACGGTTGACCTGGCGAAAGAGTTTTCCGCGCTGCTGGTCGAAGTCATGCACGTCGAACAAGTGTCAGTAGATGGTCATTTCTTTGACGATCTGGGCGCAGACTCACTGGTGATGGCGCATTTCTGCGCCCGCGTCAGGAAACGCGACGACCTGCCGTCGGTATCGATGAAGGACGTCTACAAGCACTCCACGATCCGAAGTCTGGCGACGGCATTGGCCGATGCCATCCCCGAGCCCGCTGCCGCGTCCACCGCTCATACGGAGATCCCGGTGGAAGCGCCGCGCCCCGGAAGTACCGCCCGCTATGTGGCGTGTGGCGCCGCGCAGTTGGCGTTCTTCCTGGGGTATTCCTACCTCATCGCGCTCGCCACCACGAGGGGCTACACCTGGGTTTCCAGAGGATCGGGTCCGGTCGGAGTCTACGGGCGGGCCATCGCCTTCGGCAGCGCCGAATTCGTCGGCCTGTGCTCGTTTCCCGTCATGGTCAAGTGGATCCTCATCGGACGGTGGACGCCCCGCGAGTTCCCGGTCTGGGGAGTGACGTATCTGCGCTTCTGGATCGTCAAGGTGTTGGTGCACGCCAACCCGATAGTGCTGCTCATCGGCAGCCCCGCGTACGTGCTCTATCTCCGGGCCCTCGGCGCGAAGATCGGCAAGCACGTCACGATCCTCTCCCACCACGTCCCCGTCTGCACCGACCTGCTCACCATCGGCACCGGCAGTGTGCTCCGCAAGGACGCGTTCCTCCTCTGCTACCGGGCCCACGCCGGGCGGATCCAGACCGGCACAGTCACCCTCGGCCGCAACGTCTTCATCGGCGAGCGGACCGTGTTGGACATCGACACCGCGATGGGTGACGGGGCCCAGCTCGGCCACACTTCCACCCTCCAGCGCGGCGAGGCAGTGCCCGCCGGCCGACGGTGGCACGGCTCGCCGGCGCAACCCACGGAGCTCGACTACGTCCGCGTCGCACCGGCCCGGTGCGGCACCCTTCGACGAGCCGCCTTCGGCATGATCACCCTCGCCAAGACACTGCTGATCACGGTGCCGTTGACCATCTCGCTCTTCTCCCTGCTCTGGAGCGGCGTGCCCGTGCTGGGAGGCCAGGGCGACCTGGACGAACAGTCCCTCACCTCACCGGTGTTCTACCTCAACGCCCTCCTGCTCTCCCTCGTACTGTTCTTCGGCTTCGTCACCGTCGGACTGGCGGTGCTGACCACCGTCCCGCGCGTGATGCACCGGGTCATCAAGCCCGGCGTGGTGTATCCGCTGTACGGCTTCCGCTACGCGGTGCACCGTTCGGTCGCGCGGATGACCAACCTGAAGTTCTTCATCTGGCTGTTCGGCGACAGTTCCTACATCGTCCACTACCTGCGCAGCCTGGGGTACGACCTGTCCCACGTCGAGCAGACCGGTTCGAATTTCGGCAGCGCCGTACAGCACGAGTCACCGTTCTCCAACAGCGTCGGCAGCGGCACGATGGTCGCCGACGGGCTGTCCATCATGAACGCCGAGTTCTCCGGTACGTCCTTCAGCGTCGTGCCCACCCACATCGGCAGGCAGAACTTCCTCGGCAACTTCATCGCCTACCCGCCCGGCGGACGGACCGGTGACAACTGTCTGTTGGCGACCAAGGTGATGGTGCCGCTCGACGGTGAAATCCGGGAAGGCGTGGGGCTGTTGGGCTCGCCGCCCTTTGAGATCCCGCGGACGGTGGAGCGCGACAGCCGCTTCGACTACCTGCGCAGCGGGGACGAACTGCACCGCCGCCTGGCCGCCAAGAACCGGTACAACCTCCGCACCATGGGCCTGGTCCTGCTCATCCGCTGGGCGCACTTCTTCGGTCTGACCGTGCTGAGCGTGGCGACCGCCAACCGCGAGGACTGGCTCGGCAACCTGCTGGACGCCGGGTTCCTGGTGGGCGTCATGGTCTTCACCGCCGGCTACTACGCGCTGGTCGAACGGTGCCTGACACGGTTCCGCCCGCTACAACCACAGGTGCGCTCCATCTACGACCCGCACTTCTGGCACCAGGAGCGACTGTGGAAGGTGCCCGACACCCACTTCAACGCCTTCAACGGCACCCCGTTCAAGAACGTCCTGTGGCGGATGTTGGGCGTCCGGCTCGGCCGTCGGGTCTTCGACGACGGCTGTTACCTCACCGAACGCACGCTCGCCACCATCGGCGACGACTGCACCCTGAACGCCGGCAGCAAGATCCAGTGCCACTCGCAGGAGGACGGCACGTTCAAGTCCGACCGCAGCACGCTCGGCGCCGGATGCACCGTCGGGGTGGGTGCGCTGGTGCACTACGGCGTGACGATGGAGGAGGGCGCTGTACTGGCCGCAGACTCCTTCCTGATGAAGGGCGAGGAGGTACCCCGGAACGCCCGGTGGGCGGGCAACCCGGCCGCGCAGACGCAGGGCAACCGCAGCCGGCGCACGGCTCCCACAGACACCGAACCGGCGCCCGGGCCGACGAACGGCAGCCGCCTGCCGTTGCGGAACGCCCAACCCCACGACGCGGCCGCCACCAAGACCGCACCGAACTGACGGGTACCCACACACCGGTCACTCACCCAGCACGACACCCGTCACCATCGCCTCGCCACGGCCGGCACGCAGCGCCGCCACGGCACGAACCAACGGAGGAAACACGATGTCCAAGTCCATGGACGATGACCGGGAATACTGGCGGCAAGTCCTCACCGCGGGCGGCTGCACCGCGATCCCGCGATGGGCGCCTGAACCGCAGCCCGGCATCGCGGTCCACGAACAGCCGTTTCCCGAGGACCTGGTGAGACGGCTGGACCGGTGGACCGCTGCAGTCGAAGTGCCCCTGAACGCCGTGCTGTTGGCCGCCCATGCCAAGGTGCTCGCCGCACTCTCCGGAGACCAGGAGGTCACCACCGGGTACCTCGCCGGCGATGGTGGGCCCGCGCTGCCCTGCCGGGTATCCACTGCCCCCGAAACGTGGTACGGACTGGTGCAGGAGTCCGCCCGGGCGAGAGCGGAGCTGCTCTCGCACGCGAACTATCCGGTCCCCGCTCTGAGTGCCGAACTCGGTCTGGGGACAGCGCTGTTCGAGACCGAACTCGAACTGTCCGGGAACGGGGGAGACCTGGCCGAGAGCACCGTATTGCGGGTGGTGGTGGTGCGGCGTGGTGAGCGGATGGTGTTGCGGTTGCGTTATCGGTCGGAGGTGTTGGATGCGGAGAGTGTGGTGAGGGTTGGTGGTTATCACGTTGCGGCGTTGGTGCAGTTGGTTGCTGATCCGGGGGCTGTGCCGGTGCAGGGTGCTTTGTTGTCTGTGGCTGAGCGGGGTGTGCAGTTGGAGGGGTTGGCGGGGCCGTGTCGGGAGGTGCCGGATCGTCGGTTCCATGAGTTGTTTGAGGAGCGGGTGCGGGTGGAGCCGGGGGCGGTTGCGGTGGTGTGGGGTGAGGGGTGGTTGTCGTATGGGGAGTTGAATGGTTGGGCGAATCGGTTGGGGCGGGCGTTGGTGGCGGAGGGGTTGGGGCGTGAGGGTGTGGTGGG
>NZ_JBIVXW010000054.1:0-66236 GCF_044769405.1 Streptomyces sp. NPDC090442 | reverse complement strand
CCTGCAATACCGCCCCGACACCCTCAACGGCTTCATCGCCGGGACCAGACTCTCCCTCGACCCACCACCATCACCTTGAAACGCCGAAGTCAGTAACCCCAGTGATCCCGCGCTGCCCCTTCCGGGACAATGATCTTGCAGCGGCGCGCCAGACCGAGCGTCCCTGCATCGAACGACCAGGAACGGGGACAGGGGACATGGCAGACCACGTCGCGTACGAGGCGGAGCCGCAAGCGGAGGCGTTGGCGCCGCGGGCCGGGGCGGAGCGCTGGCGGCCGACGGTGCTCGACCGCCTGCTGGCACCGTGGCGTGGACTGTCTCTGCTCGGCTTGGGCCTGCTCTCCGCGCTGATGTCCTGGCTGCTGCTGATTTCGATGTGCCTGCTGTTCATCTGGCTCGGCTTCGCGCTGGTGCCTGGGGCGGCCCGCGCCCTGCACACCCTGGCGAACCGTCAGCTCGAACTGGGCCGTCGCTGGTACGGCATGCCCCCGACCGCACCGGGCGGCTCCGACGCCAACCGGCCCACCTCGCGCTCCACCCCACTGCTCGTGCGCCGGGTCCTGTCCGTGCTCCGGAGCCCGGCCACCTGGTGCGACCTGGGCTGGGCCCAACTCGCCGTAACGTTCGTCGGGTTCCTCGCGCTGCTTCCCTTCACCCTGCTCGTCCACGGCGCGTTCGGCGTCGCCCTGCCGTACCTCTGGGATTCCGTGGCCCCCGCCTTCGACGGCAGCTGGTTCGTGTTCGTCCCGTTGAACAGTCACACCACGCACATCGCAGCCGGTGTGGGCGTGGCGGAGATCCTCCTCGGCCTGTGGGCGGGGCCGTACATCCTGCGTGCGCAGGCCCGCCTCTCGCAGACCCTGCTGTGCCCGTCCGGCACCCGCCGGTGACCCGTGACCGGGGACGGACTCACAATCCTTCGGTCGTGGATTCGTCCTGTCAGAGGTCGTAAGCGATCTCGTGCTTGGGTTGGTACAGGCCGATGGTGCCCGCGCCCGGCACGGCGAGGGTGGTGACCGAGCCCCAGCCCCGTTCGGTGATGTCCGTGGTGAACTCGACGCCCTTGGCCGTCAGGTCCGCGACCGTGGCGGCGAGGTCGTCGCACATGAGGAACAGTTCGACGACGCCGGCGGCGTGCGGGTCGGTCGGGTGCACGGCCAGTTCGCTCGGTGGAGCCTTGAAGATGAGCCAGCCGTCTCCGGCGTCGACGTGTGGGAGCCCCAGCACATCGCGGAAGAACGCGCGTGCCGCTTCGGCGTCGCTCGCGTAGATGATCGTGTGCGCACCGTTGATCACTGGCTCAAGCCCTTTCTCATAAAAGCGCCCCACCGAGTGCAGAGCGCCACGGCGATTCTCTCTCGCGCCCCTACGCAAACCACGGATTTGGACGTCGGCCTAACGGAAGGCAGACGGGGCAGCAGCGGGCCAAGTATCTGGTCGGGAAGCACACGCCACGTGGTCGAGCTGACGAGCCCTCACGCTGACGGCAACTCCCGTGCAGAGCCACCTTGCACCTGTCACGCGGATCTTCGACACTCCCCGCAGCAGTGTCCGTAGACGGAGGGGGTCTCGTGGGCGAGTCACGGTTTGTGAGGTTCCAGGGAACAACGCGAAGCCCAAGAGGACACTTCCCGGGTGTCTTCGCCCTGGCCAACGGCCTGGCGCGAGAAGGAAAGCTCAACGATGCGCAGTACCAATTCCTGCGCGCTGGCAACGACTGGTACGACGCGAACTTCACCAATCCGTCCGACGTGGACCCCACCGTGTACGACCCCGACGTGCACCCAGGCGCCGTGGCATGGTTCAAGACCACCGCCGTTCACCTCGTCGACCGGGTGACCGGATATCTGGAAATTCTGGCCGCGCATGGCGTGGCGTGTGAACGAGTCGAGTCGTCGAACCCCGGAAAGATCATCTATGAGGACGGTGAACAGGTCGTGGTCGTGCCCTGGTAGACCTCAAGAGGAAGGAGCGGTACGGGAACGGGCACGCTTGGTCATTCCGAAATGTTGAGCAGATCCGCCGAGATTCCCCACATACGGTCAGGTGCGCCGGCATGTCTTGTGGTTGGCGTGACGAGGTGCAAGGTCATAGGCGCGTTCCATGTCGCCGAGCACCGCGACGCCGCCGTCGGCCGTGGTCGAAACCACTGCAGTCCTCGGTCATGGGCGAGGTGATGGCGGGTGGTCGGTTCTCCCGCCCCGTGCGCCGGGGCAATGCGGTCGAACGCGACCGGAGCAACCCCAACGTTCATGCCCTGCTGCGGCACTTCGAACGGGTCGGCTTCTCGCTGGCTCCGCGCTTCCTCGGTACGACCGACGACGGGACGCGCGACCTCCTCGGTTTCATCGAGGGTCAGGCCGCGCACTACCCCCTCACGGAACAACATCGGTCCGAGGCGACGCTGATCAGCGTCGCGCGGGCCGTCCGCGCGATGCACGACGCCACCCAAGGATTCCTTGCCGAATCCCCTCAGGCATGGCAGCACCGGGTGGTCGCGGGCCCGGTGCGCACCGACTGCATCGGCCACCACGACCTTGCCCCGTGGAACATGACCTTCGAAGGGACCGCGGTAACCGGCGTCATCGACCGGGACGCCGCCGGCCCCTCCAACCGGGCCTGGGACCTCTGCTACGCGGCCCACCGTTTTGTGCCGCTGTCCGCACCGCGCCTGACCCAGGCATTCGGTTGGGAGACGCCTCCCGACCGCGCCGCCCGACTCCGGCTGCTCACCGATACCTACGGCTACGGAATCGCCCCGGCCGAACTCCTCGACCTGGCCGTGGTGCGCCTGTCCGCCATCGCCGCCAACATCAAGCAGCAAATCCGGGCCCACAACCCCGCCTTCGACGTCCATCGCGACGAGCGGCACGCCGACGGCTACCGCGAGGACGTCCGGTTCATCTTGGCCAACCGCGACGCCCTCCTCGGTTCGGGCTGACGCCTCCGTCGCTGACTCGCCCGGCGGCCGCGGGGATTACGGCGTGCCGGAGCAGCATGGTCGTGGTCCGCCGATGGCTTCGCGCTGCCGGCGGCCGCCTACGGTGGCAGTGGTCGGTTACTCGCCGTTCGAGTCTGCACTGGCCGTCCTGCCCGTGGGCGTCGTCATCATCAGCTCGCAGATCGCCGGACGCCTGATGTCGCCGGCGGCCTACAAGCCCCTGATGGCCGCCAGCCTGCTTCTCATTGGAACGGGCGTCACCCTGTGGGCGGGTACGCCGGAGAACGGCCGGCCGCCACGCTGGAGGGGCTGCCACTCCACCAGCACGGAGTCGCTGGTGCGGTCAATGTGACCGCGCAGCAGATCGGCAACAGCGTTGGTCTGGCGATCTTGGTTGCTGTTTCGGCTGGCGTCAGCGGCGGCGCCACCACTCCAGCCGAAAGGCTGGCAGGATTTCACGCGGCATATTGGGTGGCGGGTGGCATCGGGCTCCTGGGTGGGCTGACCGTTCTGCTCACCAGGTTTCCCAAGGTGGACGCCGTGCCATCTGCTTCCGAGGCGAGGCTGTGACAGTGCGCGGCGGGCGTACCTGAACATGTCTGGCGGCCGTGTCCCTGCCCTCCCTCGGTGAGGGCGGGGACACGGGGCGTACCGCGCTTCAACTGCGTTGTCCCGGCGAAGCTGTACGGGTTCCGCGTAGGTTCCGGCTCATGGGACAGGTTTGTTGACGCCAAGTGGGCACACTCTCCTGCAACCAGCCGCAACCAGGGGCGAGTTGTCAGTCCTGTTGGCGGGGAACGCATTTCGGGGCGTTGGGGCTCCGTGTTCAGGGCGGGGCAAGGACGCAGAACTCGTGGCCCTCCGGGTCGGCCAGGCATGTCCACGGGACGTCGCCCTGTCCGAGGTCGAGGTCGGTGGCGCCAAGGGCTCGCAGCCGAGCCACCTCCGCTGCCTTGCTGTCATTGGGGTACGGCAGCAAGTCGAGATGGACGCGGTCCGGCACGGTCTTCACGCCGGGCGTGCGGAGGAACTCAAGATACGGACCGACGCCCTTGGCGGAGCGCAACACCGCGCGACCAACTCCGCCTGATGGGCCGCAGAGGTGGTGGCGAGATCGATGTGCACGCGGTTCTTCGTCGTTGTCTTGGGTTCCGGGACGGGAACGACGTCGACGCAGACGGCAACCGGGTCCGGCCAAACGGGGCCGCCGGCGGGTCCGACGTAGGTGGTCACGCCGGGGCTGTAGGCACTCCAACCGAGCGCCTCCGCCCAGAACCGGCCGACCGCCGGGGCGTCAAGAGCCTTGATGTTCACCTGAACAGGTCGCAGTGCCATGCCGGCGATCCTCTGCATCCGCTCTACCGCAACATCCACGCTGTCACCAAACAGGGGTCAACTTGGGTGAGAGGGAGAAAGCTCCGTGGGGAAGGGGAGACTCACCGCTTCTGGTGCCGTCCATGGTGATCAGCCAGTTTCCGCCTTCGACGGACGGCGGTGCGTCGTCCTGGCCAGACATGGTGTTGGTCGGGGCT
The DNA here is from genome assembly GCF_044769405.1 of Streptomyces sp. NPDC090442. Taxonomy (NCBI): domain Bacteria; kingdom Bacillati; phylum Actinomycetota; class Actinomycetes; order Kitasatosporales; family Streptomycetaceae; genus Streptomyces; species Streptomyces sp. NPDC090442. The sequence goes on along the minus strand of NZ_JBIVXW010000054.1, from coordinate 61,763 downwards.
GCGAAGGCACGTTGATCAGAGGGAACTCGCCGGTGGGCACGTAGGTGGGCCGAATTCCCAGGCGACGTAGGCGAATCCGCGGTTCACTGCCGGGCTATGCCTTTCGTTGAGATGATCCGTAGTCATGACCAGGTTCTTCGTGCTGTTGTTCGCGTTGTCCCTGCCGTTCTGGATAGCCGGATCCGTTTTCCGGGGACCCGGCTTGCTGCCCATGGACATGCCGGTGAGCGCGTTTCAGTTCGTCCTGCCGCTCGTGGTGGCAATGGTGTGCAGTCGCCGGGACGAAGGGGTGCGTGGGGTGGCGACGCTGCTGAGGAGGTTGTTCTCCGTCCCTCGTCGCGGGCAGCGGGCCTGGTGGGTTCCCGTCGTCTTGCTGGTGCCTGCCACGATGCTGTTGTCGTACGGGCTGATAGCGCTGGCCGGTGTGCCGCTCGACGGGCCGCGTGAGTCGCTCGCGACGGTACCTGTGCTCTTCGCCGTGTACGCCGTTGCTGCGGCCTGTGAGGAGACGGGGTGGATGGGTTATGTCCTCCGTCCCCTGCAACGTCGGTGGGGAGTTCTCGGGGGCGCTGTGGTTCTGGGGGTGGTGTGGGCGGTGTGGCATGTCGTGGGATATGTGCAAGGAGGCCGCGCGGCATGGTGGATTGTGGGCCAGTGCCTGAGCACGGTGGCGCTCCGGGTTCTCATGGTCTGGCTGTTCCACCGCACTGGCCAAGCCGTGCTCCCGGCAGTTGTCATTCATGCTCTGATCAACGTCGCCGAGTCGGTGTTTCCGGGCTACCCCCAACGCCCCGTCGCTGCCCTTGCGTTCGGCCTCGTCACCGCCGCCGCAGCCACGATGGTGACCTTGGTGTGGGGTGCGCGGACGTCGCCGGGTTCCTACGGCAAAGCCCACCTGCGGCGTCGCCGACCACGCTGACGATGAGGGCGACGGCGAACGCGATACCCGTTCCCGGCCGATACCGGTGACGACATCGAACGTCACGATCAAGGGGAACGTCGCCACTGCCGTGGTCACCAGGCCCGCCCAGAAGCCGGTCACCGTCTACCTCCGAAGAGAGCAGGGCACATGGAAGATGTGCGCCCCGCTGAGAGGCGCCGTGGCGCCGTCGATCGCGAAATGCGGGCCCTCGCCGCAGGGCGGGAGTTGGGTGTTGGCGCCGTGTACGGCGGCACCGCCGGCGCCTCCGATGATGCCGTTGATGATGACGTCCGCGGCGAACTCGCCGCCACTGACGTCCGTTCCAAAGTTCGGCGGGAGGCCGCTCGGTGCAGCCCCGCAGGTCCGCTTCAACACGCGTCCATGGAGGGCTCGTTGCGTGACTGCCTGTCTTCGCTCTTCGGGTTCGGCTTCCTCGCCGTCTGCCTGATCGTCGCAGGAGTTGGCCACTCCGGGGGCCCTCTGCAGGGCCTCCTTCTCGCCATGGCTGCGGTCAGCCCAGTGGTGGGACTACTGACCGTCATGCGCCGACGCACGGTCTACCTGCGAGGACTGGCATCAGCATCACGGTCCTGATGCCAGGAATGTAGGAGGAAGAGGCCCTGTGATCCGACTGTCTGGCGGACGTTCGCCCGACAGTTGACCGGCACAATTGGTAGCCAGCTGTGGGGAGAAGGTTGCCCGCAGGCGTGACATGGGGGCTTGGTTCATCGAGCGCTCTGCACAGGATCGGTGAACTTCCGCACCTTTGTCAGCAGGTGCTCCAAGGTCGGAACGCCGCAGACTTTGGACTTGTGGGTCCAATTTTGTCGGCGCACAGTGGTCTCCGCCTCGGTTGTCCGGGGCCCCGAACGGTCGCAACAGGGCAGGTAGTTCGGCCGTGCGGATTCGTAGTGGAGAACCAAACGACGGAGTGGACCATGTCATCGCGTCTTGAGGGCAAGACCGCCCTGGTGACCGGAGCAACCAGCAACATCGGACGGGCCATCGCGGAGGCGTTCGCTGCCGAGGGGGCGCACGTCGTCGTCTCGGGTCGCAGTGCGGGGCGCGGCAAGGAGGTCGTTGACGGCATCCGTGCCCGTGGCGGGCGCGCCGACTTCGTGCAGGCGTCCCTGGACGGCAGCGCGGCAGCCTCGCAGTCTCTGGCGCGGGAGGCGACGGGAGTCCTCGGCGGCCGCATCGACGTCCTGGTCAACAACGCGGGCATCTACCCGGGCGACGCCACGGCAGCCACCGATGAGAAGACCTTCGACGAGGTCTACGCGGTCAACGTGAAGGCCCCGTTCTTCCTCACCGCGGCCCTGGCTTCCGCCATGGCGGAAGCCGGCGGTGGGGCGATCATCAACCTGGGCTCCTGGATCGCGCGCCTGGGCATTCCGGTCGGCGCCCTGTACAGCTCGACCAAGGGAGCCATGGAAACCCTGACCCGGGCCTGGGCCGCGGAGTTCGGGCCGCAGGGCGTGCGCGTGAACGCGATCTCCCCAGGCGTCGTGCTCACCCCCGCCCCCGGTGAGACCCACCCCGGCGAGGCCATGATGAAGGGCACCCCCGCGGGCCGGATGGGAACGCCCGACGCCATCGCGAACGCCGCCGTGTACCTCGCCAGCGAGGAGTCGGCCTTCGTGCACGGCATCGTGCTGGACGTCGACGGCGGCCGCACCACGGCTGCCGTCATCGCCGCCTGACATGTGGCGCTGCCCCGGGCGTGGCGAGCTCGTCCGGGGCTGGCGCGTGACGGTGCAGGGACAGGTCACGGCACCGCGATGGCCATGCGGCGCAGATCCGCGATTCCTTGGTCGAGAGCGGCGCGCAGGTGGGTGGCCTGTCCCGTAGACAGCAGGATCGACACGCCCCCCTGAATCGCGGCCAGAAGGGCGGCGGCCCGGGTATCGACGTCGATTTCGGCGGGTAGCTGGCCTGTCTCCTGTAGCGACCGGATGCCTATCGCCAGACTCTGCTGCCAGCGGCGTAGCAGCTCGACGACGATTGCCCGTGCGCCGGGGGTTGAGCGTCCGATCTGAAAGAACAGCGATCCGAGCGGGCATTCGTCCCCTTGGGTCTCGTAGCGCTTGATCACTACGTCCCGCCACCGTTCCCAGGCTTCCCAGGAGTCCAGGCGGCCCAGATACGGCTGTTGGTCCTCCAGAACCTGGTCCGCCTCGAACTGGGCGACCGCGAGCAGCAGTGCGTCCTTGCCGGCTGGGAAGTAGTGGAACAGCTGACTCTTGCTGGTGCTCGTCCGCGCCATGATGTCTTCCAGCGTCACCGCAGTGACCCCCTTCTCCCGCAGCACCGCCGCTGCCCCCTCGACGATCCGACTCCGCGTCGCCTTCCCCTTCGCCGTGAGTTCCCCGCGCATGATCCGTCTCCTCAAAGTGGACTGATGAGTCCGCTGTAGTCTCCACGAGATCCCCGGTGGATCACTTCTCCAGGCGCGATCGAAGCCTTCTGGCGGCGCCAGGCATTTTCTCTCGCGGATCGGCCTTCCTGCCTTGCTTGTTGCCGCTGTGCGTCAGATTGTCCGTCACCGACATGCAGCGGGATCACGTCCGCTGGCGAGGGATTTGTGGGGCCGCAAGGCCAAGCACCAGACCCGCGTACAGGCGCGGATCGTGCAGTCTGGCCTCCCGCGGGAGGCCCAGCGCTCGTATCGCCATCGAGGCGGGGTGCACGTGGACACGTTGCGCAAGTGGCGGGGCGGGCTCGCTGGCTTGGGCCTTGGACGCCCGAGGGTCCCATTTGCCGGTGTACGTGCTGACCGACGAGCCTGAGGTCTTGGGCCTGGTCCGTACGCCTCCGCAGCGGTGCCGCCAGCGTTCAGCGCACCGTCGCTCGCTGGGCTGCTCGGCCTGCTCTGTGTGACGTGGGGAGCGCCCGGCTGGCTCCTGATGGGTGCCGTCTTCGTCGGCTCCGGTGTGGCCATGCCGTACGTGGTCCAGTGGGCCGGCCGCAGCCGGGAGATGGCGGGTGGTGCCGGCTGAACTGCCGTCGGAAGGGGTTGACTCCAGGGCTTGGAGGCCAGGGCCAGGGCGTGTGTTGCTCAGGGTGAGTCCTTGCGCGCCGTGAGGCGCCCCTGAGTGTTCCGGGTCGGTGCGGAGCAAGAGAAAGGGCCGGGCAGCTCCCCCGAGGTTGCCCGGCCCTTGGTGCTCAGGTGTGTGCCGCCGGTGAGGTGCTGAACCGGGGGCGGTACCCGAGCAGATAGAGGGCCAGCGCGATCAGTTGGAGGACTGCGCCGACGAGGGGGAGGGTGAAGACGCCGAAGCCGGTGAGGAGGGCGCCGCCGACGGCTCCGCCTACTGCCGTGCCCAGGTAGATCGCGCTGCTGTAGAGGGCCATCGCCTCGTTTCCGGAGTCGCCCGCGAGGGTCAGCAGGCGGAGTTGGGTGGGGGGATAGGCACCCCAGGAGGTGATGGCCCAGGCGGCGCCGAGGGCGCAGAACAGCACGGCGGGGGTGTGTCCCCAGGCGATCGCGCCCGCGAAGGCGAACAGGACCAGCGAGCAGCCGGCGAACGCCTTGGTCATGGTGGGGCGTGGCCCGGCGGAGTCGGTGAACTTGCCGCCGATGAGCGGGCCGACGAGTCCGGCGATGCCGGCGACGGCGATGATGACGGCCAGCACGCCCGAGGTGGCGCCGGCCGCCTCCCGTGCTGCCGGGGCGATGTAGGTGTAGAACATCAGGCCGCCGCTGGTGGCGACCGCGGTGCCCAAGAGGCCGGCGACGAGGGGGAGTCGGGCGAGGCTGCCCAGTCGTTGTCCGGCGGAGGTGTCCGTGGTGGCGGCGGGGACGGAGGGGAGGAGGACCAGGGCGGCGGCGAGGACGAGGAGGGAGACGCCGCCCACGAAGGTGAAGGTGGCTCGCCAGCCGTAGGCGCCGCCGATCCAGGTGCCGACGGGTACTCCGGCGATGAGGGAGGCGGTGAGTCCGGCGGAGACGGCCGCCAGGGCTCGGCCCTTGCGTTCGGGTTGGGCCAGGGTGCCCGCGGCGGCCAGGGCGGCGGGTGTGGCGGTGCCGGCCGCCAGCGCCGCCAGGACGCGCCAGATCAGCAGCGGGCCGTAGGAAGAGGCCGTGGCGCAGAGGAAGTTGGCGAGGGCGAAGACCGCCAGGCCGGTGGTGATGAGGGTTTTTCTGGGGAGTTTGCCGGTCGCGATGCCGAGGATGGGGGCGGAGACGGCGTAGACGATGGAGAAGACGCTGACCAGTTGGCCGGCGACCGCCTCGCTGACCGCGAGCCCCTTGGCGGTTTCGGGGAGGATGCCGGCGACGACGTAGTCGCCGGTGCCGAAGACGAAGGTGCTGGCGAGCAGGACGATCAGCCAGGGGGGCATGGCGCCGGTCTTGGGCTGTGGTGCGGTGTTGCTCATTCCCACGGCAACTTTCCGTAGACGAGCTCGGTGTCGATGGCGACGGCGGCGGTGGCGCCTTCGGCTGCGGCGACGGCGACCTGGGGGGTGGCGATGGGGATCTCCGGGCGGCGGGCCATGTCTCCGACGGCGTAGACGCCGCGGACGGAGGTGCGGGCGAAGTTGTCGACGCGTACGGAGTCGTCGTCGAGGATCTCGCAGCCCAGGAGGCGGGGGAGGTCGCTGCGTTGTGCGGTGGGTGGTTTGAGGAAGAGGGCGCCGCGGTCCAGGGGTGGGCCGGAGGTGAAGGCGATGCGTTGGAGTTCGCTGCCCTTGCCTTCCAGGCGGGCGATGGGTTCGGGGCGGACCTTGACGTTGAGGGAGGCGAGCAACCTGGCCTGGTCGTCGGGGAGTTCGTCCTGGCCGTTGAGGCAGAGGACGACGTCGGGGCTCCAGCGCGTCAGGTGTGCGGCGAAGTAGGCGTCCTGGGGGCGCATGGCGAGGACGGCGAAGGGGCGGTCGCGTACCTCCCAGCCGTGGCAGTACGGGCAGTGCACGGCGGTGCGGCCCCAGAGGGGGCCCAGGCCCTCGATGTTGGGCAGGGCGTCGACGACTCCGGTGGCCAGGACCAGGCGTCGGGCGCTCTCGGCGGTGCCGTCGGAGAGGCGGACGGTGTAGCCGCCTTCTTGGCTGATTGCCGCGACGGCCTCGGTGCGGCGGACTTCGACGGTCGGGTACGCCGCGAGTTCCCGGAGGCCCATGGCGCGTAAGTCCTCCGGTGGGGTGCCCTCGCGGCTGAGGAAGTTGTGCACCTCGTGCGCCGGTTCGTTCCGTCCCGGGCCGCCGTCCAGCAGGAGCACGGAGCGTCGGGAGCGGCCCAGGGTGAGGGCGGTCTGCAGCCCTCCCGGGCCGGCACCGATGACGGTGGCATCCAGCACAGCAACCTCCAGTGTGCGCAGGCGCGGGTCGGTCGACCGCGGGGTCGACGTACTTAGTCGCGACTAAACTTAGTGACGGCTAAGTAGAGTGCGCAAGGACGTTACCGTGGTCGCCGCGTCCGCGGGGGCGGGTGCCGGTCCGGGGGAGTGGTCAGCTCGCGGGTGCGTAGTCGCCCGTGATGAGTACCGCCAGCTCCCTGCGGGAGTGCACGCCCAACTTGTGGTAGGCGCGCTGGAGATGGGATTCGACGGTCCGCCGGGACAGGTGCAGTCGGGCGGCGACGGCCGCGGAGGAGAACCCCTCGCTGACCAGTCGGCCGATCTCCCATTCGCGTTGGGTGAGCCGCTGGAGGAGTTGCGCCGCTCGGCAGGCCCGCTCCTTGGCCGGTAGTTCCGCGTCGGGCGTCGCCTGGTCGAGGGTGTGTGCGGTTTCCTCGATGTCGGCCGCGAGCCGGTGGAAGCCCAGTCGGTTCAACTCGACGGCGCAGGAGGAGCGTTGCTCCGAGTCCGGGTCGGCCAGGGAGGCCGCCGTGCAGGACCAGGCCCTGATGACCGGGCCCTGGGCGAGCCGGGAGATCTCGGCCAGCGGCGCGGCCACCTGGGAGGCCACTCCCATCCGGGCGAGTTCGAGCAGTGCGGTGGCGCTCAGCAGCAGGGCGCCGGCGGCCCGGTTGAACGCGGCGGTGCGCCACAGGCGTTCCTGTGCCGCCTGGTGTTCGCCCTCGACGGCGGAGAGCCAGGCCCGGGCGATCTCCACGCTGGCGACGGGTGATGTCGGCCAGGACGCCTCGGGGCGCGCCAACGTCCGCGCGGCGCCCTCCGCGTCGCCCGCGCCGAGCTGGGCGCGGGCCAGCCGTCCCAGGCAGCCGGCGACGATCTCCGGGCAGAAGGCCGTGCCCAGCCGGCGGGGCAGCTCGAAGGCTTCGAGCAGGGAGTGGACCGCGTTCTCGTGGTCGCCGAGGACGAGGCTCAGATGGCCTTCGGTGTGGGCCCACACGGCCCGGCTGAGGTCGGCGCCGTCGTCGGCCGCCCGCGCGTAGCCGGTCCGCGCCAGCTCGACGGCGCGCTCCCGGTCGCCGGCGTAGCACAGTGCCAGTGCGAGCGAGGAGGTGTCGAGGCCGATGCGGTAGCGGTCGAAGTCCGCGTCGCGGCGTGGGGTTCGCTCGTCGAGGGCGAGGGCGTCGAGTGGGCGTCCCGCGGCGCAGAGCGCGGCGATGCGGGCTCCGACGAGGGTCTCGCCCTGTTGGCGTTCGTCCTCGCCGTGCTGCTTCATCAGGTGCAGCGCGAGGCTCACGTCGCCGGTTTCGAGGTGGGAGAGGGCGCGCAGTGCCACCGCCGATTCGCCGAGTGGGCTGGTGGGGCCGGCGTGCTGGGTGAGGTCGACGAGGGCGTTCTCCGCGCGGGCGGAGGCGCTGATGGCGAGTGAGGCGTCGGTGAGGGGCGCCGGGGTCGGTGGCTGGGGTGCGGGAGCCTCGACGTCGCCCTGGTCAGCCTGTTGGAGGCGCAGGGCGTAGTCCTTGGCGCGTTGGGGGTCTCCGGACCAGAAGGCGGCGGCGGTGGCGAGGTGGAGGAGTTCGCTCGACGCGTCGGCGGCGTCGACGCCCGCCTCGTGGGCCAGGTCGAGGGCGAGGTGGTGGCGGCCGCTGCGGGCGGCTGCCGCGGCCGCGCCGACGAGCATGTCGAGCGGGCGTTTGCCGCCGGCCTCCTGTTGCCATCGGGCGGCCCGGAGCAGGTCGGGCTCGGCGAGCAGCCCGGTGGAGGTGGCCGCGTCGGCGAGCCGGCCGTACGCCTCCCTGGCGGCCACCAGCGGCAGGTCGTGCCGGAGCAGCATCCCCATGACGGGGTCGTGCAGGGTGACCACGGGTTCCTCGGAGCCGCTGATCCGTAGCAGGCCGGCGGCCTCGGCGTGCGCGATGTCCTCGGTGTCCACCAGGGCCTGGAGCCAGGAGAGCATCAGGTGGTTGTCCGCCAGGGCGACGAGCTCGGCGGCCTGGCGGGCCCGGGGTGGACAGTGCGGCAGGCGCATCCTGGCCAGCTTCAACAGCCGCGTGGACAGGGGGAGTCGGGGCGTGGCGAGGTGCCACAGGCCGCCGTCGGCGCGGGTCAGGGCGTTCTCGTCGTGGGCGGAACGGAGGAGTTCGCGCAGCCAGAGGGGGAGGCCGCCGGAGAGCCGGTGGAGTTCCATGGCGAGTGCGCCGTCAACGGGGCCTTCCAGTAGGGCGTGTGCCATCTCCGCAGTGGCCCCCGCGGCCAGCGGATGCAGCTCCACCCAGTGTGCGCCGTAGTCCTTCCACAGCGGTGCGAGGAGTTCCTCTTGGTCGCAGGTGCTCGGCATGGTCAGCGCGATTCCGGTTTTTCCCTCCGCGGCGAGCAGGGTGAGCAGGGCGACGGACTCGGCATCGAGCAGATGCGCGTCGTCGACGGCCAGCACGAGATGGCGTCCGGTCAGGCCGCTGGTGCCGAAGTGGCGGCGCATCTTCTGGAGAATTACCGGTACGGAGTTCTCCTCGATGCCTGGCGGGAATTCCCGTAACAGTGGCCCGAAAGGTACTTGCGTGAGGGTCGAGGTGCCGCATATGTGCAGGGTGGGGTGTCCTTCGGAGGCGAGAAAGCGGAGGCTTTCCTCCAGGGCCCGCGACCTGCCGACTCCCGGCCTTCCGGTGATTACCGCCAGGGGCGTTGACCGCTTGCGGACCGCCTGGACTACTTGGTCTATTTCCTCGGAACGTCCTATTGCCCAACATCGTTCGCGCATGGCGCGTATCTACCCGACTCCCTGTTCGGGGTAACCCGCGCCGCCGGGCGTGACCGGGCTGCTATCCGCGCCCGGGCGGGTCTCTTCGGGGTTGGGCGGATTCGCCGGGCTTGGCCGCGTTGTGGGCGGTAGGTGTGGTGCGCCGCATTGCCGCCCACCGGCGGGGCCTGCGGTCCCGGCCCGTAAAACGCCTGCTTACTGAGGGAGTTCGGAAGTGTCACCGTAGGCGTCGGCGGTGATTGCGTAAGCGAGTACGTACCGATTACGGACGACGATCCGATCCGGTCCGACCTTAGGCTGCCGAGCAGGCGCCATAAGCAGGATCGATCCAGGAGATCCCATCCCCCCTCATCTCTCCTCGCCGTCGGAGGAATGCGTGACCGACACCGGACTGCTGCCGTCCTTACTCGCCGAACTGGCGCAGTTGGGCATCAAGTTGCGAGTCGTCGAAGACCGACAACTCGAAGTGAGCGCGCCCAAAGGCCGGATCTCCGCCGAACTGCGCACGCGGCTGGCGCGGCACAAGGCCGAGCTGATTGACGAACTGGTGCGCACGGCGGCCGCGGAGACGACTCCGGTGGAACTCCCCACCATCAGCCCCGATGCGGCCGGTGCCCGGGAACCCTTTCCGCTCTCGGACCTGCAGACCTCATTCCTGATGGGGAGCCAGGACGGAATCGAATATCCGGTACGGCCCCACCAGTACATGGAAGTGGAATTCAATTCACTCGACCCGGCCCGTTTCGAGGCGGCACTCAACCGCAGCCTGGCGCGACAGCGGGCCAATCTGGTGGTGCTCACCGAGGACGTACAGCTCCAAGCCGTACGGGACTTCGTCCCCGTCGAGATGCGGGTCCATGATCTGCGGGCCCGGTCCGGGCCGGAGGTCGACGAGGCGATCGCCGGTATCCGGGAGGCCATGCAGCGGCGGGAACTGCCGCTGGACCGCTGGCCGTGGTTCGAGGCGGAGATCAGTCTCCACCCGGGGGGCGGGGCGCGGTTCCACTACAACAACAACAACTTCTTCAGCGACGGGATCGGCAGCAACAAGTTCCTGGAGAGCGTGCTGCACCACTACCACCACCCGGATGAACCGCTGCCCGAGCTGGAGTTGAGCTTCCGGGACTGTGTCCGCGCGCTCGCGGAGCTGGAGGAGTCCCCGCTCGGTGAGGCGTCGCGCAAGTACTGGATGGACCGGATCGCCGACTGGCCCGATGCGCCGGCCGTTCCGCTGGCGGTCGGGGCCGACTCGCGCCGGCGCTCCCGGCTGAGCCGGCGGGAGACGGTGTTCCCCGCGGACCTGTGGCAGTCGCTCCAGCAACGGGCCGAACGCCGCGGCCTCACCCCGTCCAACGTGCTGTACGCGGCCTACGCGGAGGTCCTCGCCCACTGGGGCGGCTCCCGGCACTTCCTGCTGAACAACATGGTCACCCACCGCATGCCGCTGCACCCCCAAATCGGGGAAGTGGTGGGGAACTTCGCCTCGCTGTACCCCCTGGAGGTCGACTGGCGCGGGGACGGGCCGTTCGCGGACCGCGCCCGGCGACTCCAGGGCCAGGTGATGTCCGACATGGAGCACACGTACTGGAGCGGGGTGAAGGTGCTCCAGGGGCTCAACCAGGTCCGGGGCACCCCGGGGCGCGCGCCGTGTCCGTTCGTCGTCACCAGCGGGCTCTACATGGGACGCATGGACCGTCCCGTCTTCAGCACGCTGGAGACCCCGCAGGTGGTGCTCGACTGCCAGTTCTGGGAGCAGCACGACGGAAGCCTCTGGGTGGCCTGGGACCTGATCGAGTCGATGTTCCCCGACGGCCTGGTCACGGCGATGCACGCGGGATTCCGCGCCGTGCTGGAGGCGTTGGCGGGGGAGGACGCCGCCTGGGAGCGGTCGACGCTCGTCCGGCTGCCGGACGAGCAGCGGCAACGCCGGGAGGCGCTCAACCGCCCGGTCGGCGCCGTATCCGAACGGCTGCTGCACGACGCCCTGACCGAGCGGGCGGCGGACCGCGCCGACCGGCCGGCGGTGGTCACGGCGGACGCCACCCTGACCTACGCCGAACTGCACGCGGAGGCGGAACGGCTGGCCGGGCGGGTGCGGGCCGCGGGCGCGGAACCCAACACCCTGGTCGCCGTCGCCATGCCCAAGGGGCCCGGGCAGATCGTGGCCGCGGCCGGCATCGTGGCCTCCGGCGCGGCGTACGTTCCCCTCGACCCCGGTTGGCCGGACGACCGGCTGCGGCAGTTGCTGCAGGACGCCGGTGCCGCTGTGGTGCTCACGGTGCGCGCCGAACGCGACCGGTTGCAGGGCCTGACCGGGGCCCGGGTGCTGGCGGTCGACGAACCCGCTTCCGAGGACCAGGCCGCGCCACCGGCCGCCCCGCGGACGCCGGACGACCTGGCCTATGTGATCTACACGTCCGGTTCGACCGGGCGGCCCAAGGGCGCGATGCTCAACCACCGCGGCCCGCTGAACACCATCGGCGAGATCAACCGGCGGTTCGGCATCGGCCCCGACGACGTGCTGTTGGGCGTCTCCTCACTCTGCTTCGACCTGTCCGTCTACGACGTGTTCGGGGCCTTCGACGCGGGCGCGACCCTGGTCCTGCCCGACCCCGACAGGCCCCAGGACCCCGCCGCCTGGATCGAGCTGATCCGCGCGCACGGCATCACGGTGTGGAACTCCGTCCCCGCCCTGATGCAACTCCTCGCCGAGGAGGCCCAGTCGGCCGGCGTCCGCCTGCCGTCCCTGCGCACCGTCCTGCTCAGCGGCGACTGGATACCGGTCGACCTGCCGGAACGCATCCGGGACGTCACCCCCAACGCCACCGTCGTCAGCCTCGGCGGCGCGACCGAGGCGTCCATCTGGTCGATCTGCCACCCCATCGACCACGTCGACCCGCAGTGGCCGAGCATCCCGTACGGACGGCCGTTGGCCAACCAGACGTGGCACGTCCTGGACGCCAACGGGAACGACACACCGGACTGGGTCGCCGGGGACCTCTACATCGGTGGCGCGGGGCTGGCGTTGGGGTACTGGAACGCGCCCGAGAAGACCGCCGCCGCCTTCATCCCCCATCCCGTGACCGGGGAACGGCTGTACCGCACCGGTGACCGGGGCCGCTGGCTGCCCGGTGGGGACATCGAGTTCCTCGGCCGGGCCGACTTCCAGGTGAAGATCCAGGGCTTCCGCGTCGAACCGGGCGAGATCGAGCACGCCCTCGCCGCCCACCCCGACGTGCGGCGCGCCTCGGTCGTCGTCCGGGACTCGGCCTCGGGCAGGCAACTGGTCGCCTTCGCCGTCGCGTTGGACGACCGGCCCGCGCCCGGCGCCGAGGAGCTGCGCGCCTTCCTGGCCGAGCGACTGCCGTCCTATCTGCTGCCCGCCTCGGTGACCGTCCTCGACCGGCTGCCGCTCACCGCCAACGGGAAGGTCGACCAGCGCGCACTCGCGGCGCTGGGCTCCGCCGCCCCGGAGCGGCAGCGCCCCTACACCGCCCCGCGCACCCCGTTGGAGTCCGCCCTGGTGGACATCTGGCGGTCGGTGCTCGGCGCCGAGCGCGTGGGCGTGCACGACGACTTCTTCGCCCTGGGCGGGCAGTCGTTCGCCGCGCTCCGCGTCATCGCGAAGATCGCCCAGCGGTTCGGCCAACGGCTCCCGCTCAGCGTACTGCTCGGCGGCGGGACGGTCGCCGACCTGGCGGAGCGCCTGCGGGAGCCGTCCGACGACTGGACACCGCTGGTGACGCTGAAGGACGGGGGCGAGGGCGCCCCGGTCGTCTTCGTGCACCCCTCCGGCGGGCACGTGCTGTGCTACCGCCTGCTGGCCGACCGGCTCTCCCGACCGTCGTACGCCCTCCAGGCCCCGGACCCCGCACTGGGCGGACAACTCCCCGCGTCCGTCGAGGAGTTCGCGGCGCTCTACGTCCGGGCGCTGCTCGATGCCCGGCCGCACGGGCCGTACGTCCTGGCCGGTTGGTCGTCGGGGGCGGTCCTCGCCTTCGAGGTGGCCCGCCAGCTGGAGGCCCGGGGCGAGACGGTCGAGCACGTCGTCGTGATCGACTCGCCCGCCCCCACCCGCGAGCACCACCGCGCGATCGACGAGACGGCGCTCCTGCTGTGGTTCGTCGAGGACACCGGCATCGGCTTCGACCCCTCCGCGCTCGACGTGCAGGACGCCGCCCGACTGGCCCGTATGCCGGAGGCGGAGCGCCTGGATGCCGCGCTCGGCCTGGCCCGCGCCCAGGGCGTGGCGGTCGACGGCCTCGACGCCGCTCAACTCGCCGACGCCTACGCCGTGTTCCGCAGCGTCGTGCTGGCCTGCAACGCCTACGAACCGCCCGTCGTCGCCGCGGACCTCACCGTTCTGCGCGCCCGGGACGGCAGGGTGAGCGAGTTCGCCGACCACCCCCGTAGCCGGGACGTCGACTGGGGCTGGGCCGCGCACACCCGCGGCACCGTCCGCGCCACCACGCTGCCCGGCAGCCACCACAGCCTCCTCACGGAACCCCAGGTCGCGGCCGTGACCGAGGAGTTCGGCCGGCTGTCGGCCGGCGACCGTTCCGCCCGGTGACCCCACCCGTACACATCAGGCAGGAGAAGTACCCGATGATCCAGGACCTGCTGCTCGAACTGCGCCGGCGGGGCATCCGGTTGCGGCTGACCGACGGCCACCTCGACGTCGTCGCGCCGGCCGGGGCGCTGACCGCGGAGTTGCGCGAGGCGCTGACCCGGCACCGTGACGAGCTCATCGCCGACCTCGGCCGGCACGCGGACGACGAGGCCCTGCCGCAGATCACCCCGCGGCCGGCCGAGCGGAACCAACCGTTCCCGCTCACCGACATCCAGCACGCCTACTGGGTGGGGCGCAGTCCCGCCGTGGAACTCGGCGGGGTGTCCACCCACCTCTACCTCGAACTCGAAGGCGCCGGGCTCGACCTGGACCGCCTGGCCGGCAGCCTGCGCAAGGTCATCGACCGGCACGACATGCTCCGGGCCGTGATCGACCCGGACGGTCGGCAGCGCATCCTGCCCGAGGTCCCGCCGTACGAGATCGCCGCCCAGGACCTGCGCGGGATGACCGAGGAGCAGCGCACCGCGGCCATCGAAGGGACCCGGGCGGACCTGGCCGCGCAGGTGATCCCCGCCGACCAGTGGCCGTTGTTCGAGATCCGCGCCTCCCAACTGGCCGACGACCGGCTGAGGGTGCATTTCAGTCTCGACTTCCTGATCGTCGACGCCTGGAGCGTGAACCTGCTGTTCGCGGACTGGCGGCGCTTCTACGAGGAGCCCGACTGGTCGCCGGAGCCGTTGACGCTGTCCTATCGGGACTGCGTGCTGGCCGAGGAGGAGCGCCGGTCCAGCACGCGCTACAAGAAGGCCGAACAGTATTGGACCGAGCGGCTGGAGGGGCTGCCGTCGGCGCCGGCGCTTCCGTTGGCGGTCCAGCCGGCCCAGTTGGAGCGCCCCGACTTCACCCGGCGCACCGGTGTGGTGGAGAAGGGGCGTTGGGGGCGGTTGAAGGAGCGGGCGCGGCAGTACGGTGTGACGCCGTCGTCGGTCCTGATGTCGGCCTTCAGCGACGTGCTCCGGGTGTGGTCGCGGCAGCCGCACTTCACGCTCAATCTGACCCTGTTCGACCGGGCGCCGGTGCACGGGGAGATCGACCGGGTCGTCGGGGACTTCACCACGCTCAATCTGCTGGCCGTGCAGCCGGCGCCGGAGAGTTCCTTCGCCGAGCGCACCCAGCAGTTGACCCGCCAGTTGATGGAGGACCTGGAGCACCTGGAATTCAGCGGCATCCGTGCCCTGCGCGAGCGCGCCCGGATGGTGGGCAGCGGGCCGGCCGCGGCGATGCCGATCGTCTTCACCAGTGCGTTGGGCGTGGGGCGGGACGGAAGCCTGGCCGGGGCGCGGGACTTCATCGGCGACATCGTTCACGGCGTCAGCCAGACGCCCCAGGTCTGGTTGGACCACCAGGTGATGGAGGACCACGGCGATCTGGTCTTCCACTGGGACGCCGTCGAGGCGCTCTTCCCGGACCGGGTGCTCGACGACATGTTCGCGGTGTACCGCGGGCTCCTGGACCGCCTCATCGACGACGAGGCGTACTGGGGCGACGGCCGGGCCGGGGTGGAGCTGCCGGACTGGCAGCGGGCCGAGCGTCGCGCGGCCAACGCCACCGACCAGGACATCCCCGAACGGACCCTCTGCGGGCTGGTGTTGGAGCAGGCGGGCCGCACGCCGGACGCGGTGGCGGTGGTCGACGGGACGGGGGAGCACTCCTACCGGGACGTGACCGGGCGCGCGGTCCAACTGGCCCGCTGCCTGGCGGAGGACGGGCGCCCGCTGCGCAACACCCTGACCGCCGTGGTGCTGGACAAGGGGTGGGAGCAGGTGGCCGCGGTCCTGGGTGTCAACCTCGCCGGTGCCGCCTACCTGCCGATCGATCCGCAGTGGCCCACGGCCCGGCGGGACGACCTCCTCGACCAGGGCCGGGTGCACACCGTCGTCACCTCCGCGCGGCTGCGCGACGAGTTGACCTGGCCCGCCGGCACCCGCCTGGTGACCCTCGACGACCCGCAGGTCACGTCCGCGGCCATCGAGCCCCCGGGCTCCGGGCCGGCGCCCGAGGACCTGGCGTACGTGATCTTCACCTCCGGCTCCACCGGGCGGCCCAAGGGCGTCATGATCGACCACCGCGGCGCCGCCAACACCGTCCAGGACATCAACGACCGCTTCGGCGTCGGCCCGCAGGACAGCGTGCTCGGTCTCTCCGCGCTCAGCTTCGACCTGTCGGTGTACGACGTCTTCGGCCCCCTCGCGGCCGGCGGCCGGATCGTGCTGCCGACGCCGGGCCGGCAACGCGACCCCGCGCACTGGTCGGAGCTGATGGCCGCGCACCGGGTCACCGTGTGGAACTCCGTACCCGCCCTGATGCAGGCGTGGTTGGACGCCGCGGACGGCAGCGCCCCGGCCGACGGTGCGCAGCTTCGCCTGGCGCTGCTCAGCGGGGACTGGATCCCGGTGACGCTGCCCGACGCGCTGCGTGCCCGATGTCCGAAGACGGCGGTGATCAGCCTCGGCGGGGCGACCGAGGCGTCCATCTGGTCGGTGCACTACCCGATCGCCCAGGTGCCCCCGCACTGGTCGCGGATCCCGTACGGCAAGCCGCTGGCCAACCAGACCATGCAGGTCCTCGATGCCGGCCTGCGGCCGTGTCCGGTGTGGTCGACCGGGGAGATCTGCATCGGGGGGAAGGGCGTCGCGCTGGGGTACTGGGCCGACCCGGACAAGACGGCCGAGCGGTTCGTCACCCATCCCGTCAGCGGGGAGCGGCTGTACCGCACCGGTGACCTCGGGCGGTATCTCCCGGGCGGGGACATCGAGTTCCTCGGGCGCGAGGACCACCAGGTCAAGATCAACGGCTATCGGATCGAGCTGGGCGAGATCACCGCCGCGTTGGAGCGGCAGGCCGGGGTCGGTCAGGCGCTGGTCACGGTGGTGGACGGGCCGCGCGGCGGCCGCAAACAGCTCGTCGCGTACACCGTGCCGGACGGCGACGCCGCCGGCGGAGCGGGGGACGGGGAGGGCGCCGCCGAGGGTTGGCGGCGGCTCGTGGCGGCGGGGGAGGCGGAGTGCCGCGCCGCCGGCGGCGAACTCGCCGAGGAGCTGCGGTCGTTCACGCACATCTGGCAGGTCCTTGAGGAGCTGTGTCCGGACGTCATGGAGCGCACCCTGGCGCGGCTGGGCACGTTCACCTCGCCGGGGGAGGAGGCGAGCGCCGAGAACGTCGTCGCGGCGCGCGGCATCAAGGACCGCTACCTCGGGCTGGTCCGGCAGTGGCTCGCGCTCCTGGCGGGGGCCGGTCGGCTCAAGGACATGGGGGAGGGGCGCTACCGGTGCGCGGCGCGCTTCGACGCCGAGGCGGCGGACGCGCGGGTGCGCTCCGGGCTCGCCGGGCTCCAGGGCGGCGGCGCGTACCGGGCCTTCGTCGACTACGTCGCCAACTGCGCCGACCGGCAGGTCGAGTTGCTGCTCGGCCGGTCGAACCCGCTGGAACTGCTGCTTCCCGACGGCAGTGCCGAGGTCACCGACATGCTCTACGCCCTCAATCCGGTGTCGGCGTTGCAGAACCGGGTGGCCGGGCAGGTGGCCCGGCACTTCACGGACGGGTCGACCGCGGAGCCCGTGCGCTTCCTGGAGGTCGGTGCGGGGACGGGCGCCACCACGGCCGCCGTCCTGCCCCAGCTTCCCGCCGACGGGGTCCGCTACCGCTTCACCGACATCTCCACCTACTTCGTCCGCCGGGCCGAACGGCGCTTCAGCGCCTACCCGTTCGTCGACTACGGCGTCTGCGACATCGACGACTCCGGCCCGCAGGGCCTCGCCCCCGGCTCCGCCGACTGCGTCCTCGCCGCCAACGTCCTGCACGACGCCAAGGACCTGGACCGGACGCTGGAACGTCTGCGGGACGCCCTCGCCCCCGGTGGCCTGCTGCTCCTGGTGGAGGGCACCGAGAACTCGCCGATCCAGATGATCACCGTCGGCTTCATCGAGGGCTTCGCTCACCAGGGCCGCGAACTGCCGCTGCTCAGCGTGGAGGAGTGGCGGACCGCGCTGCGCTCGGCGGGGTTCGAGGACTTCGCCGCGCTCCCGGCGGACGGCCCGGTCACCGCCGCCATGGCGCAGCACGTGCTGCTTGCCCGGGCCACCGACCGACGGGCCGGCCCGGACCCGGCCCGACTGCGGTCCCGGATCGAGGCGGTGCTGCCCGAATACATGGTTCCGCACCACTACGTCACCCTCGACCGGTTGCCGCTGACCGCCAACGGCAAGGTCGACCTGCCCGCGCTGCCGCTGCCCTGGGAGGGGGAGAGCGCGCGCGAGCGCACCATGCCCCGCACGCCCACCGAGGAGACCATCCACGGCATCTGGTGCGAGGTGCTGGAACGGGACGACTTCGGTGTCGAGGACGACTTCTTCGACCTGGGCGGCGACTCGCTGCACGCCATCCGCATCCTCGAACGCCTGCGCCGGGAGTTCGGCCTCCAGGACGACGCGGAGCAGGGCCTTCAGCGCCTCTTCGGCGCGCCGACCATCGCCGAACTCGCCCAAGCCCTGGACGACGAGAAGGGGGCCTGAACGCCCGTGTGGGAAACCGCGACCGCAGCCGGACCGGCCGGGGTGCCGGACATCGTCTGGGACGACGTCATCGTGGGCGCCGGGTCCGCCGGCTGCGTGCTGGCCGCCCGCCTCTCGGAGAATCCGGAGCGCCGGGTGCTGCTCCTGGAGGCGGGCAGCGACACCACCCTCGCCCCGCCGCCCCGGGCCCTGCTCGACGCGCACGCCCCGGTGCTCGACGGCCACAACTGGGACCACGCCGCCTACGCGGGTCCCGCCTCGGAGCGCGGCCGACGCTACCCCTACCCCACCGGGAAGGTGGCCGGTGGCTCGTCGGCCGTCAACGGGGCGATGGCCGTGCGCGCCCTTCCGGACGACTTCGATGCCTGGGCGCGGGCCGGCAACCCGGAATGGTCCTGGAGCCAAGTGCTGCCGTATTTCCGGAAGGTGGAGAGCGACCACGACTTCCGGGGCGAGGCCCACGGCGACTCCGGGCCGATCCCCATCCGCCGCCCGCGCTCCGATCGACTGGGCCCGCTTCCGCAGGCGTTCGTCAAGGCATGCGCGGACGTGGGGCTGCCGTTCGTGGCCGACCTCAATGCCGACGCCCGCAGCGGATGCGGACCGACCCCCACCAACGTGGCGGACCGGCAGCGGGTTTCCACCGCCGCCGCCTATCTGGCGCCCGTCCGCTCCCGCCCCAACCTGACCGTGTGCGAGCGCAGCCAGGTGGACCGGGTGGTGATGGACGGGCGGCGCGCCGTCGGCGTCCGCGGTCGCCGCGGGGGCCGGTCCTTCCAGGTGCGGGCGCACCGCGTCACCGTGTCGGCGGGCACCATCGCGACGCCCGGAATCCTGCAGCGCTCGGGGATCGGGGACCCAACCGCCCTGCGGGCACTGGGGGTTGCTCCGCTGCTCGCCCTGCCCGGGGTGGGCGAGAACCTCATCGACCATCCGGCGGTGGTCTTCTGGGCGGAGCCGGCCGTGGGGGTCTGCCAGGACGGCGAGCCGTGGCACCAGGTCCTGGCCCGCGCGGCAACCACCCCCGGCCCGCCGGACTTCCAGATCTACCTGCTCAACAACGTGGCCACCGAGGGACTGCCCATCCTGACCGGTCTGTTGGACGCCCCCGTCGCGGCGGCCGTCTCGGCGATGCTGCTCAACCCCGTCTCCCGTGGCGCGGTCCGGCTGTCGGACGCGCACCCGGACACCGCGCCGGTCATCGACCTGCGACTGGCCTCCGCGCCGGCCGACGTGGAGCGGCTGATGGCCGGCGTCCGCCTCGCCTGGCGGATCGTGCGGTCGGGACCGGTGGCGGACCTCCTCGACCGGGTGCTGTTGTGGAACGACCGGATGGTCGAGGACGACGCCCGGTTGCGGCGCGCCGTCACCTCGTTCGTCTCCCCGACCTGGCACGCCGCCGGCACCGCCCGCATGGGACCGGTCGGCGATCCCCGCGCCGTGGTGGACCCGCACTGTCGGGTGCACGGGGCGGACGGACTGCGGGTGGTGGACGCCTCCGTCATGCCCTCGCTCCCCAGCGCACCTCCCAACCTCAGTTGCATCATGCTCGCCGAGCGGGCGGCGGAATGGATGGACGCCGAACGATGACCACCACGCCGGACGTCACACGCACGCACGCCTGGTTCGAATGCTTCCGGCCGTTGCCGCAGGCCCGGTTGCGGCTGTTCTGCCTGCCGCACGCCGGCGGCGGCGCCTACGCCTACCGCTCGTGGGCCCGGCGGCTGGCCCCGCACATCGAGGTGGTCGCGGTGCGACCGCCGGGGCGCGAACGCCGGTACGGCGAGGAGCCGTTCACCCGCCTCGACCGACTCGTGCCCTCCCTGGTCCGCGCCCTCGGGCCCTGGTTGGACCGGCCGCACGCCTACTTCGGCCACAGCATGGGCGCCCTGACCGCCTTCGAGGTGTGCCGCACCGCACGCCACATCGGCCTGCCCCAACCCCAGCGACTGCTGGTCTCCGGCACCCCGGCGCCCCAACTCCCCCGCAACCGGCCGCGACTCCACGACGCCCCCACCGGAGCCTTCGTCCAACGAGTGCGGGAACTCGGCGGCACACCGCCCGAGGTCCTCGACGACGCCGACGCCCTCTCCGCCATCCTGCCCACGCTCCGCGCGGACTGGTCCGTCGCCGAGACCTACGCCTACCGGCCCGGCCCGCCGCTCACCTGCCCGCTCTCGGTCTTCGGCGGCACCACCGACCCGCAGGCGACGGCCGAGGAACTCCGCGCCTGGCGGGCGCAGACCGAGGGTGACTGCACCCTCCGAGAATTCCCCGGCGGCCACTTCTTCCTCAACACCCAGCACACCGAAGTCCTGTCCGCCGTCTCCCACGACCTCGCACCGGCCCCCACGGAGGAACGATGAGCAGCGCAGTCCGGGACGACCACCGTTCCCACCTCCCGACGCTGGTCCACCTCCTGCGCGCATACGCACGCGGGAACGGCGACCACGTCGCGTTGCGCGACCTCCCCGACGGGGAGACCGAGACCGAACACCTCACCTACGCCGAACTGGACCGCCGCGCCCGATGTCTGGCGGCGGACCTCCAACGGCGCGGCCTCGCCGGGGAACGCGTGCTCCTGCTGTTACCCTCCGGCACGCACTACGTGATCGGCATGCTCGGCTGCCTGTACGCCGCGGCGATCCCGGTGCCGCTCAACCCGCCGACCCGCGGCTCCCAGGCCAAGCGGATCGAACACGTCCTCGCCGACTGCGGGCCGACTCTCGCCCTGCTGACGTCCGGCGCGCTGGAGACCTTCGGCGAGACGTTCCGGCGGGGCGACTGCGACGTCGCGGTGATCGACCAACTCGCCCTGCCCGACGCCGAGTCCTGGACCGACCCGGAACTCGACGCCGACGACCTCGCCTACCTCCAGTACACCTCCGGATCCACCAGCGACCCGCGCGGCGTGATGGTCAGCCACGGCAACCTGCTGCACCAACTCGACCTGTGGTGCGACAGCCTCGACCTGCACCAGGAGGACGTCCACGTCACCTGGCTGCCCCTCTTCCACGACCTCGGCCTGATCGCCGGCCTGCTCGCCCCGCTCCGCCTGGGCGGCACCACGGTGATGATGCCGCCGGCCGCCTTCGTCCAACACCCCCTGCGCTGGCTCTCCGCGATCAGCCGCTACCGCGGCACCGTCAGCTTCGGCCCCAACTTCGCCCTCGAACTGTGCCGCACCCGCATCGAACCGGAGGAGCGCACCGCGCTGGACCTGTCGAGCTGGCGCGTCGCGGCGATCGGCGCCGAACCGGTCCGCGCCGACTCCCTGGAAGGCTTCGCCGACACCTTCGGCCCCTGCGGCTTCCGGCTCGACACCTTCCGCCCCGGATACGGCATGGCCGAGGCCACCCTGGTGCTCACCATCCGCAGGGGCGCGCAGCCCCTCACGGTCCTGGACGCCGATGCAGCGGCCCTGAGCGAGGGCCGGCTCACCCCGGCCCCCGGCCCGGACGCCCGACACCGTCGACTGGTGGCCAACGGCCCCGCCTGCGGCGACACGGACGTCGTCATCGTCGACCCTCAGTCACACGTCCCGGTGCCCGACGGCCGCGAGGGCGAGGTGTGGGTCCGGGGCCGGACCGTCGCCGGCGGCTACTGGCAGCGGCCGGCGGAATCGGCCGCCACCTTCGGCGCCCAACTCGCCGACGGCAGCGGCCCGTTCCTGCGCACCGGCGACCTCGGCGCCCTCCGGGACGGTGACCTCTACATCACCGGCCGGCGCAAGGACCTGATCGTCATCCGGGGCCGGAACTACTACCCCCAGGACATCGAGACCACCGTCGCGGACTCCCACCCCGCGCTCGCCCGCGGCAGGGGCGCGGCCTTCCCCGTCGAATCCGACGGCGAGGAACGCCTGGTCGTCATCCACGAGATCAGGCGCACCGAACGCGGCCGGCACGCCCACGAGGACATCGTCGCCGCCGTCCGCCAGGCGGTCGCCGAGGAACACGGCATCGGGGCCGAGGCCGTCGTCCTGCTGCGCCCCGCCTCGCTGCCCGTCACCACCAGCGGCAAGGTCCGCCGCCGACACTGCCGACACCTCTACGCAACGGGCGGCCTCACCACCGACCACATCTGGCACCAGAACCCACCCCGCACCACCGAAGACAGCCCCGGGGCCCCGGAGGCCTCCCACGCCCCGGCCACCGTCGCGCCCCAACGCCGACAGGAAATCGTCGAGTGGCTCCGCGACCGGGTGGCCCACCTCACCGGCACCTCCGGCCAACAGGTCGACGTCCGGGCCCCGTTGGGGAGCCACGGCCTGGATTCGGTGAGCCTGACCACCGTGTCGGGTGAGCTCCAACGCTGGCTGGGCATCACCGTCGACCCGGTCATCCTCTTCCGCTACCCGACCATCGAACGCCTCGCGGAAGCCCTCACCCGGCCGCCCGCCGACGAGCCGGCCTCCCGCCCGGCGCCCGACCCGACCGGGCCACCGTCCCGTGAACCGCTGGCGATCGTCGGCATGGCCGGCACGTTCCCCGGCGCCGCATCCGTCGAGGAGTTCTGGGAGCTGCTCGTCGACGGGCGGGACGCGGTCGCGGAGGTGCCGGCCGCGCGCTGGCCCGCCGACCGCTACTACCAGGAGGGCCCGCCCACCCCGGACCGGATGAACACCCGCTGGGGCGGCTTCGTCGACGGCGTCGACGGCTTCGACGCGGCCTTCTTCGGGATCTCGGCCACCGAGGCCAGGAACATGGACCCCCAGCAGCGCCTGGTCCTGACCACCGCCTGGCGGGCGTTGGAGGACGCCGGCATCGCGCCCGACTCGCTGGCCGGCAGCAACACCGGCGTCTTCGTCGGCATCAGCTCCAACGACTACCGCCAGCGCGGCACCCGCGAGGGCGCCGAACTCGACGCCTACACCGGCACCGGCACCGCGCTCAGCCTGGCCGCCAACCGGCTGTCCTACTTCCTGGACCTGCACGGCCCCAGCTTCGCCGTCGACACCGCCTGTTCGTCCTCGCTCGTCGCGCTGCACCAGGCATGCCTGAGCCTGCGGCTCGGCGAATGCGACACCGCGCTCGTCGCGGGCGTGAACCTGCTGCTCGACCCCGACCTCACGGTGGCCTTCTCCCAGGCCGGCATGATGTCCCCCGAGGGCCGCTGCAAGACGTTCGACGCCTCGGCCGACGGCTATGTGCGCGGCGAGGGCTGCGGCGTCGTCGTGCTGCGCCGCACCTCCACCGCCCACGAGGCGAACGACCGCATTCGGGCCCTGGTCCGCGGGACGGCCGTCAACCAGGACGGCCAAAGCAACACCCTCACCGCCCCCAACGCCCTCGCCCAACAGGCCGTCATCACCCGGGCGTTGGCCGACGCCGGCCTCCCCGCGAGCTGGATCGGCTACGTCGAGGCCCACGGCACCGGCACCAGCCTCGGCGACCCCATCGAGATCGGCGCCCTCAACGAGGTCTACGGAAGCGTCGGGGGCCAACCGCTGCACGTGGGCTCGGTGAAGACCAACATCGGCCACCTCGAAGCGGCCGCCGGCATCGCCGGCCTCATCAAGGTCGTGCTCTCCCTGGAACACCACACCATCCCCGCCCACCTCCACCTGCGCGAACTCAACCCCTACATCCAACTCGACGGCACCCGCACCCGGATACCGGACGGAACCCGCGACTGGGCCGGCGGCGACCACCCCCGGGCGGCCGGCGTCAGCTCCTTCGGATTCGGCGGCACCAACGCCCACGCCATCGTCGAGGAAGCCCCCGGCGCGCAGCGCGCGACCCCCGACGCCGCCCGGTCCACCACAGGGACCGAAGGCGGCGCATGGCACCTGCTGCCGGTCTCCGCGAAGAACGACCCGGCGCTGCGCACCCTCGCCACCTCCTTCGCCGACCTGTTGGAGCAGGCCCCGCACGCCCCCGAGGGCACGCCCGCCGCCGACGCACCGCCGTTCGCCGAACTCTGCGGGGCGGCCGGAGCGCGCCGCCAACACCACGCCCACCGCCTGGCGATCCTGGCCCGCTGTGCCCCGGACGCCGCCGAGCGCCTGCGCGCGTTCGACAGGGGAGAGGAGGACGCACACGTCTCCACCGGCCTGGCCACCGGCGCCCAACGCCCCCGCGCCGGATTCCTCTTCCCCGGCCAGGGATCCCAACAGATCGGCATGGCCAAGGAGTTCCACTCCCGCTACGCCGCCTTCCGCGAGGCCGCCGACGCCTGCGACGAGATCGTCCGGGCGGAGCTCGGCGTCTCCCTCCTGCCCACCCTCTGCGGCAGCCCCGGCGAACTCGTCGACCTCACGCAGATGCGCTACGCCCAACCCTCCCTCTTCACCGTCGAATACGCCCTCGCGACGACCTGGCAGGCGTGCGGCGTCCGACCGGACCACGTGCTGGGCCACAGCCTGGGGGAGTACGCGGCGGCCTGCGTGGCTGGAATCCTGGACCTGCCCGACGCCCTCCACCTGGTCATGCTCCGCTCCCGCCTGATGCAGGACCGGACCCCACCCGGCGCGATGTACGCGGTCCACGCGGACGCCCCCCAGGCACTCATCGACGAACTGCACGCCTCCGAACCGGAGACGGTCGCCGTCGCGGCGTTCAACGGCCCGCACGACTTCACCCTCTCCGGCGACGCCACCGCGGCGGAGAAGCTGGCCGGGCGCTGGACCTCCCTCGGCGCGAAGGTCACCCGGCTCAACGTCACCCGGGCCTCCCACTCGCCCCTCATGGCCGGCCTGATCGACGAGTTCCGACAGCAGGCCGAGAAGGTGACCTACCACCCGGCCCGCATCCCCCTCATCTGCAACCTCACCGGAAAGACCGTCACCGACGCCGAGATGGGCGCCGACTACTGGCTGCGCCAGATCCAGGAACCCGTCCGCTTCGCCGACGGCATCACCACCCTCGCCGCCCAGGGCTGCCGGTTCTTCATCGAGATGGGACCCGACCCCGTCCTCAGCGGACTCGGACAGCAAACCGTCACCGACGGCCACTGGCTGCCCAGCGCCCACCGCGACGACGCCGACGACCGCCGCTTCCTGCGCAGCCTCGGCGAGTGGTACGCCCACGGCGGCACCGTCGACTGGGCCGGACTGAGCACCGCGCGCGGCGGGACGGGCACCCGCCCGCCCGAGCCGGTCCCGCTGCCCCCGTACCCCCTCCGCCCCGCCCGTCACTGGTACCGCGCCGGCCGCTCCGACACGACGGCCACCGCGACCACCACCCACCCACTGCTCGGCAGCCGCCTCGAACTCGCCGGCACCAACGGCCGCTGGTATACCAACACCCTCACCGCGGACCGCCCTTGGTACGCCGCCCAACACCGCGTACTGGACACCCCCGTACTCCCCGCCGCCGCGATGGTCGAATGGTCCCTGGCGGCCCTCCGCGAAGCCGCCCCAACGGCCGGCCCGTGGACCCTGGAAGGGATCACCTTCAACGAACTCGTCCCGCTCCACGAGGACCGACCGACCACGGTGCAGGCCCTGGTGGAGGAGACGGGCGCCGCGGACGCGGCGGGCAACGCGGTGGACGTGAACGCCGGCGCGCGACGGGTGCGTTGCTTCGTCCGCGAGGCGGATGCCGCCACCTCCCCGTGGACGGAGTGCGCCACGGTGACGGCCGCGTCGCCGGGCCACCAGGAACCAGGCCCGGCGCCCGACACGCCCGACGCCCTCGCCGCCCGCCTTCCGCAGGCCGACAGTGAGGCCGTCTACCGCAGGGCCAGCGGCTTCGGCGTCGAGTACGGCCCGGCCTTCCGGGGACTCACCCAACTATGGAGCGACGGCAACGAAGCCCTCGCCCGCATCGAGGCCACCCAACGCCGCGCCGGCGACGACGCCTACGCCCTCCACCCCGCGGCCCTGGACGCCTGCTTCCACATCGCCGCCTCCTTCCTCACCCAACCCGACGCCAGCAACGCCTCCCCCGTTTGGCTGCCGGCCGCCGTGGACCGCATCACCGTCCACGACCGCCTCACCGGCGACCTCTGGTGCCACGCCCGCTGGCACGGCACGGCGGCCACGGACAACGCATGCCTGGCCGACCTGGACATCCTCTCCACCGAAGGCAAGCCACTGGCCACCATCGAGGGCCTCCGACTCCGGGCCGTGTCCCGCACCCTCCTGCCCGACGCGACGCTGCCGCCGCTACGCCGCTACACCCTCGACTGGCGGCCGATCCCTGGCCAGACCAGCGAGACGACGGACAACCGGACCCCGCAGCACGGCACTTGGCTCATCGTCACCCGCAACCCGGAGACCGGCCGCACCTGGCGCGACGAACTCGCCCGAGCCGGCTCCCACCCCCTCCTGGCGGTGACCGACACCCCGGCCTTCGTCCCCACCGACCCCGGCGAATTCCACATCCCCCAACCCGAATCCGAGGACGCCTTCGCCGCCCTCCTCACCGCCGCGAAGACCACCACCACACCCCTGCGAGGCGTCATCCTGGACGGCGCCCCGACCACCCCCTCCGCCCCACAGTCCCCCTCCGACACCCCCGACCACCACCCGCTCTACGACCTGGCCCACGCCACCCTCACCACCCTCCGCTCCTTCCTCCCCACCTGCGTCGAACAACAGGCCCTGCTCGTCCTGCACTCCCAAGACACCGGTACGCCCCCCGAATCCCCCGGCAGCGACACCGCCCGGCACCGGATCGACATCGACATTGACCAGACGGTCCTCACAGGCTTCGCCAAGGCCGTCGTCCACGAGTACCCCGACCTCAAGTGCGTCCAGGTCGACTCCTCGGCCACCGACGGTACGGTGCCCCTGACACCCCTGCTCCGGCGCGTCGACCAGCACCCGGGCTCCGGCCATCTGGCCGTCCGCAACGGCCGTTGGTACGAGGCGCGCCTCCGCGAGGCCGCGCTCCCGGAGGCTCCGACGGAGACCGCGCGCATCCGGCCCGACGCCACCTACCTCATCACCGGCGGCTGGGGCGGCATCGGCCGCACCCTCGCGCAGTGGCTGGTACGGCGCGGCGCCACCGCGCTGGCCCTGGCCGGCCGCCGACCGCCCCACCCGGTGCCCGCCTGGATCACGGCGCTCCGCGACCGAGGAGTACGGGTCGAGCTGTGCGCCACGGACGTCGCCGACACCACCGCGGTCCAACGACTCATCGACCGGATCGCTGGCGAACTCCCGCCGCTACACGGCGTGTTCCACGCCGCGGGCAGCACCGACGACGGTCGGCTGGAAGACCTGGACCACGACCGCCTGACGAAGGTCCTGGACCCGAAGATCCGAGGCGCCTGGAACCTCCACCACGCCACGACCAACCAACCGCTCGACCTCTTCGTCGTGATCTCCTCCATGGCCGCGCTGCTCGGCTCGCCAGGCCAGGCCAACTACGTCGTCGCCAACGCCGTCCTCGACGCCCTCGCCCACCGCCGCGCCGCGGCGGGGCTGCCGGCCCTGAGCGTGGCATGGGGGCCGTGGGCCGACGACGGCATGGTGACACCGGAGCAGCTCGACCGGCTCGCCCGCACGGGCATGCACGGCATCCGCACCCGCGAGGCCAGCGACGCGTTCCCGCTGCTCCTCACCACCGACTCCGCCCACTTCGGCCTGGCGAAGACCGACTGGGGACGCTTCACCGCAGCCACCCCCCGCCGCCTCCCCTACACCCTCCTCGCCGACCTGGAACCCACCGAACAGCACGGCACCACGGACGCGGACGCCGACCGCCTGCGCGAACTGACCCGTCTCGTGCTCGAAGAGCCCGAAGCCGGCACGGCAGCGGTCATCTCCGAACTGCTCCGCCAGGTAAGCCTCTTGGTGGGCATGGACGCCCACGAACGCGAGGAACTGCGCCCGACCTTCCCGCACGTCCGCCTGAACGAGATCGGGCTGGACTCCCTGATGGCCGTCCAACTACGCAACCGACTGCTGTCCGGCCTCTCCGCCAACGTCCCCACCAAGCAACTGTTCGGCGCCGCCACGGTCTCGGACATCGCGGACCTGGTCTCCCGCCAGATCACCCTCCGCGCCGTCATGGACACGGACGAGCCCACCCCCGCGACCACCGAAGAGGAAACCGAAGTCGTACGCCTCTGACCATCGCCAACCCACGGCGCCCGCCCTGCCACCCACCCAGGGCGGGCGCCGCCACTCACCCCCAGTCGCCCACCTCACCCCGGATACCCTGATCCCGTGACCAGACCCGAGCCGACGCCCGCACCAGCCACACCGCGACGCACCCGCATGTCCGCCGCGGAGCGGCGAGCGACCATCCTCGATGCGGCCATCGAGGTCTTCGCCGAGTTGGGATACCAGCGGAGCAAGATCTCCACCATCGCCGCGCGCGTCGGCGTCAGCGAACCCGTGGTCTTCCAGAACTTCGGCTCCAAGTCGGCACTCTTCGCCGCGGTACTGCAACGCGCCGCCGACCAACTCGCCGACAACGCCCGGCCCGCCCTCGAATCGGACCGGTCCGTCCTCGCCTTCCTCACCGCGCAGATGTCCCCGCAGCACCTCGAAGCGCTGCACGCCCACGGGTCCGCGGGCGTGCTGTTCTCCGACGCCATGGGCCTCACCGCCGACCCCGAGGTGGCGGCCGCGGCCCGCTCCGCCGTCCAACGCGTGGCGGAAGTCCTCGCCGACCTCATCGACAAGGGCCAACAAGCCGGCGAACTCCGCCAGGACCTCGACCCGAACACCGGCGCCTGGTGGCTCCTCTCCACGCTCGCCGCCCACCGCTTCCGCGCCGCCGTACTGCAAGACCACGCGGCCCTGGAAGAACAACTGGCCACGCTCTCCCTGGAAACCCTGACGGGGCCGGCCCGCAACAGCTGAGGCTTGTCCCGCAGTGTTCGACCGGCTGAGTTGGACAGTTCCGTGGCGTGGCCTCCTCGATCTATCCGGCAAGGGCGAGGTTGTGGAGACGCGTGATGCCGAGCACGCCGTGATGAATGCCGTTGCTTGAGGCGGCAGTCGCGGAGGATTTTCCAATCAGGACCCGATCCTCCAGCGACAGGTTCCAAGGCCGGCTGTGCTGGACGGCGTCCGCTCGCTCGCGGTGCGGTGCGGTCACCAGCTTGCGGAAACAGCGTGAGCTCAGCCCGGCGAACGGCGCTACTCCGGACGGTTCCGACGCCGTGATCACACCAACCGTGCGACAGATCATTTCAGTTGCCGGTACTCCTCCCCACGGCTGATCATGGGCATCCAGCAAGCAAGGAGGACAGGATGGGGCTCATGCTCTGCCCCGCAGACGACGAAGTGACCAGCCCGGATATCTCCTGGTCGCACCACGGGTTCAAGCTGTTCAGGGAGTGGCTGGCGCAAAGCGAGGGATTCGCCCTCCGTGAGATGGTCGGCTTCGGGGGAAACCGTCCGTGGAGCAGCGTCAGTACCACGCTGGCACCGCTACTCGACCATCCAGACCACGAAGGCGACCTCGCGCCCGCTCGATGCGCGGCCATGCTGCCGCGGCTGGAAGCAATCATCAACGAGCGGCCACACGCTGCCGGCGATCCCATTCTCCAACGACGCATTGATGACACCCGTCAGCTGGTCGCCGCCATGAAGTATTGCGTGGACAAGGACGTCACGCTCGACTTCTGCTGATCACCGGACCACAGAGCTGTCCTCGCTACCGGTACTGGTCGTAATGAAGGGCCGCGTCGGTTTAGGCCGGAGAGGCTCCGACGCTGAGAACCTTCACGGCGATGTGGATCCCGTCGATCTCATAGGTGGCGCGGAAGTTTCCCACGCGGAGGCGGCGCAGGTCGGTGCCGCCAAGTTTGGTGCTGGAGAGGGGCTCGGGGTTGTCTGCGAGTGCGTTGACGGCACGGACGAAGGGCTTGACTGCGTCACCGTGCTTGCTACGTAACCGCTTCAGGCCTTCGGACGCGGTTCGTTCCCAGATGACGGTGTGGCTCACGAAGCCTTCCTCGCGATCATCTGCTCGACCTCGACGGAGGTGTAGGTCGGACCGCCCTCAGCGCGGACGCGGAGCGCCACCGTGAGGTCGGCGAACTCGATTGCCAGCTCTCTGGCCTCGCTATCGAGAGCGGTGTCGGCTAGGGCTTGAGTCCACCAGTGGTTGAGGAATGCCTCGAAAGCGCCGCCGGCGTCGAGCGTGCCAAGTTCCTGGTCGAACTCTTCCCGACGGTTGGCCCTCAGACGTCCTCGCACGGCGTCAACGGTCCGCGGGATGTCCTCGCCGGCGTAGCCGGTCGCTTCACGAGCCTGACGCACAGCGTCCGCCCAGCCGAACTCAGGCATGCTCTGCTCCTCTCCAATGGCACAGCAGACGCTACCGCGTGGCCATGTCTACCAAAAGCGACCCTGAGGGACGTATCGGTCCTGAAGGATGCTCTGGAACGTATGTCGCCCAGGGCTCTAAAGTGACCGTCCTGAAGCCCTGTCAGAGAGGGAGATACCAGACTACGAGGCCGTCGTCGAGGTCCTCAAGGCCGCGATCACCCCGTTACTGGAGGAACCACGTGGAGCTGATCTCCAGCGCTGAGCGCAACCTGCTCTTTGAGCGCTTCGCACACGACGCTTTCCACTTGGAACTGAGGGACGACTACTCGGTCCCCAATGAGGAGGGAGTGTATAGGGATTGGCTCAGCGGGACAGCCGACGGCTCGTTCATGGCGCCGTGGGCGCAGCTCATGAAGCGCGTCACCGGCTCAGGGATGACTGTGCGTCGGGTCCGGGTCGTCACCGAGCCGCACACCCCCCACATCCAGTGGGAGCACGCCACCACCCACGTCAACGAAGCGGCCGGCGAGTCCATTCGGTGGTTGCCGAGGCAGAAGATGCCCGAGGAACTGGTGCTCCCCGTGAAGGGCAACGACTGGTGGCTCTTCGACGACAAGCTCTTGGCCGTGGGGTACTTCGACGGCTCAGGGCGTGTACTCGGCTCCGAGGTCGTGGAGACTCCTGCCATCGTTGGCGAGTGCATCCGTGTCCGGGACCTGCTCTGGGGCATGGCCATCCCGCACAGTGAGTACACGCGCTGAACTGTTCCCGGGCTGACCAAGTGCCGGAGGCATGCGCCTCGTTCCCTCTTCGGTGACGCGGGACGTTCGTCCGCCTACTCGGGGCCTTACGTCGACTCGTCCGACCTCGTGAAATCCACGCCACGCAGGGGGAGTTGGCCGATAGTTGCCGTGTTCGTGGTGGTGGCGTGCCATGATCCGACGCATGGACGTATTCGACAGGCTGGCGGAGAAGGCGTTACGGGGTGAGGCGCCCACCCGCCAGGAGGCGCTCGCCGTGTTGGCCAGCGGTGATGACGACCTGCTGGACCTGGTGGCCGCCGCGTACCGGGTCCGGCGCCATTTCTTCGGGAAGCGCGTCAAACTGAACTTCCTGGTCAACCTCAAGAGCGGGCTCTGCCCGGAGGATTGCTCCTACTGTTCGCAGCGGATCGGGTCCAAGGCCGACATCCTGAAGTACACCTGGCTCGGGCCCGAGGCGGCGCTGGCCGCGGCCGAGGCCGGGGTGGCCCACGGTGCCAAGCGCGTCTGCCTGGTCGGCAGTGGCCGGGGGCCCACGGACGGAGACGTGGACCGGGTCGGGCGGACCATCGCGGCCTTCAAGGAGAAGCACCCCCAGGTCGAGATCTGTGCGTGCTTCGGCCTGTTGTCCGAGGGGCAGGCGGAACGCATCCGCGACGCGGGGGCCGACGCCTACAGCCACAATCTCAACACCTCCGGCGAGCGCTACGCGGACATCTGCACCACCCACACGTACGCGGACCGTGCCGCAACGGTGGAGAAGGCCAAGAAGGCCGGGCTCTCGCCGTGTTCCGGACTGATCGCGGGGATGGGCGAGAGCGACGAGGACCTGGTCGACACCGCCTTCGCGCTGCGCGAGCTCGGCTCGGAGTCCGTGCCGGTCAACTTCCTCATCCCGTTCGACGGCACGCCGCTGTCCGAGCAGTGGAGCCTGACCCCGCAGCGCTGTCTGCGGATCCTGGCGATGGTGCGCTTCGTCCACCCCGACGTCGAGGTGCGCGTCGCCGGCGGCCGGGAGATCCATCTGCGCAGTCTGCAGCCGCTCGGGCTCTACCTGGCCAACTCCCTCTTCCTCGGGGACTACCTCACCAGCGAGGGACAGGACGGCGGCGTCGACCTGCGGATGATCGAGGACGCCGGATTCGTGGTCGAGGGCGCCGAGGAGGCGACCTTGCCCAAGCACCGGAATGACACGGTCCGGCCGCGTAAGCGGGGTGCGGGTACCGACCTCGCGGCGAACGCCTGACGGTAGTCGGCTGGATCGGGACAAGGGGGACGCGATGTTCGGCAGGATCTCCACGCTCGCTCTGGGGGCCTTCGCGGTCGGCACCAGCGGGTACATCATCACCGGCGTGCTGCCGCAGTTGAGCGCCGAGCTCGCGGTGTCCGCCTCGACGGCGGGTCTGCTGACCACGTCCTTCGCGGTGGCCTACGCGATCGGCTCACCGCTGTTGGCGGTGGCCACCAGCCGCTGGGGACGGCGGCCCCTGATCGTCTGCGCGTTGCTGGTCGCCGCGCTCGGCAACGCCTGCGCGGCGGTGGCACCCGACTTCGTCTCGCTGCTGGCGGCGCGGATCCTCACGGCCGCCGGCGCGGCGGTGTTCACCCCGGCGGCCACCGTCGTCGCCGCCGAGTTGAGCGGGACCGAGCGCAGGGCGCGTGCCGCGGCGGTGGTCTTCGGCGGCATGACGATCGCGACGATCGTCGGGGTGCCCGTCGGGTCGCTGCTGGTCGGCCCGCTCGGGTACCGCGGTGTGTTCGGGCTCGTCGCGGGCATGTGCGCGGCCGCGGCGGTGGCGGTGGCTCTGGCGGTGCCCGCGGTCGCGGCGCCGCCGAAGGTGACGTTGCGCGAGCGCTTCGTCGTTGCCCGGGATCCGCGGGTCCTCGCGGTCCTCGGCATCACGCTGGCGGCCAGCCTCGGGGTGTTCTCGGTCTACACCTACGCGGCCCCGGTGCTGGCCGCCACGGTCTCGGTCGCGGGGGGCACGTTGAGCCTGCTGCTGTTCGGCTACGGCATCGGGGGTGCGATCGGCAACGTGGTCGGCGGCGTGGCCGCCGACCGGTTCGGGTACCGGCTGCCGCTGCTGGCGGCCGTCTGCGGCAGTGTCCTGACGCTCTCGGTCCTGTCGGTGACGGGCAACGCCGTGCTGGCCGCCGGACTGCTCTTCGTGTGGGGCGTGTCCTCCTGGGCCTTCAACCCGCCCGTGCAGCGGCGGTTGATCGAGCTGGCGCCGTCCGCGAGCGGGCTGTTGCTCGCGCTCAACGCCTCGGCGCTGTATCTCGGAATCGGGCTGTCCGGAGTGGTCGGGGGAGCGGTGCTCGACCGCTTCCCGGCCCGTACGGTGCCGTTGGTGGGGGCCGGGCTGTGCCTGGTCGCGGTGGTGGTGCACCTGGCGTCCGGTCGGCGGTCGGCGGCGGTTGCCTCCGGTGCCGCGCCCGAGCCGGCGTCCGGGCAGCCGCGCTGAGGTACCGGACTCTTTCCGTCCGCGGGTGGGGGCGAGCGGTCGGCGCGTGAGTTGCGCCTCAACTCCCCTTTTTGGGTGAGGAGTCTGTGTAGAATCCGACTCGGCTTGAGGGGGGTGGGCCGTGCGGGAGTTGAGCGGTGCGGTCGGAATCGTCACCGGTGCGTCACGTGGAGTCGGGCCCGTCATCGCCGAGCGCTTGGCACGGGAAGGCGTGCGCCTGGCGCTCGTCGCGCGTTCCGAGGAAGGGCTGGCCGCAACGGCGCGGCACCTGCGGCGCTACGGACCCGAACCGCTCACGGTGCCCGCCGACGTCTCCGACGAGGACGGGCAGAAGCACATCGTGGAGACGGTGTGCCGTGAACTGGGGCCGCCCGCCCTACTGGTCAACAACGCGGCAGTGGAACGCATTTCCCGTTTTCAGGACGTGGCCGTCGAGGACATCAGGACCATCCTCATGGTCAATCTGTTCGGCACCCAGGCGCTGACCCGGCTGGTCCTGCCGCACATGCTCGCGGCCGGCAGCGGCCACATCGTCAACATCGGATCCGTCGGCGGGCGCACCGCGTACCCGTACGGGACGATCAACTCGGCGGCCAAGCACGGGCTGGTGGGATTCACCTGGTCGCTGCGGGAGGAACTGCGCGGCACGGGGGTCGGGGTGTCTGCGGTCTATCCCACCCTCGTGGCGGACGTGGGGATTTCGGCGCGTTGGTCGGCCGGGAAGCGCCCGTTGACGCTGGGGCAGGTGACCCCGCAGGCGGTGGCCGAGGCGGTGCTCAGGTGCATCCGGAAGGACCGGGTGGAGATCACCGTGTCTCCCGTGATGGAGAGGATCGCGGACGTGTTCAGCGCGGTGTCACCGCGGTTGACCGCCTGGGTGGCCCGGAACAGCGGGGTCTATTCGTATCTGCGTGAGGTCGCCGACGTCGGAAGACGCGGCGGTTAGTCCGTCGGGACGGTTGCGGCCGAAGGGCCAGAACAGGGGGAGTTCCGTCATGTCTGTGCGCTCGGGGTCGCACCAACCCGTTGCAAGACCCGTTGCAGAGACCGTCGCCGGCACCGGCGAGGTCGATGAGGTCGACGAGATCATCGGGCGTCTCGGTGAGCTGTTCGCGGAACTGGCTGAGGACAACGAGGACCTGGTCCTGCCGACGGGGCCCGACGACCTGCTCTTCCTGGCGTCCCTGGACGCGGTGTACGCCAAGACCGCGATCGAGGCGCGCTACGGCGTCGATGTGCCGCTGGAACTGTTCTTCGGCGGCGGTACGCTGCGCACGCTGGCCGAGGCGGTGCGTACCCTCGCGCCGGTGGGCGACGACGGCGCGGTGCCGGCGCTCGTGCCGCGGCCGGAGAAACGTTTCGAGCCCTTTCCACTCACCGATGTCCAGCAGGCGTACTGGCTGGGGGACGCGGGATTCGACCTGGGTGGCCGCTCGGCCCACTTCTACGCCGAGGTCGATGTGTTCCCGGCCTCCGTCGAGCGCGCCGAGGGGGCCTTCAACGAGCTGATCAGCCGGCACGACATGCTGCGTGCCACCGTGCTCGCCGACGGCCGGCAGCAGGTGGCGCGCCAGGTGCCCGCCTACCGTTTCCGACATGCGGATCTGCGCGGCCTGCCGGAGGACGACCGTCGATGTCGCCTCCACGCGACCCGTGAGGAGATGGCGGGCCAGGTCTTCGACGCGCGGACCTGGCCCCTGTACGAGATCCGCGCCCACAGCCTGGAAGCCGATCGCCTGCGGCTCCACCTCAGCATCGACCTGCTCTTCGTCGACGCGGGCAGCCTGCGGCTGCTGTTGGCCGAGTGGATTCGGCTGATCCTCGACCCGCGGTCGCTGGGGCCGGCGCCGGAAGTGACCTTCCGCGACTACCTGTCGGCGGCCGCCGAGCAGCGTGACACGCCGGCCCGCGAGGCGGCCCGGGCCTACTGGCTGGAGCGCGTCGACACCCTGCCGCCCGCCCCCGAACTGCCGCTCCAGGCCCTGCCGGACGGCGGTCTGCCGGTCTTCACCCGTAGGGAGCGGCGGCTTTCCGGGCACCTGTGGCGGCGACTGAAGGACCGGGCGAACGCCCTGGGGGTCACGCCGTCGGTGCTGCTGTGCACCGCCTACGCGGACGTGCTGCGGACCTGGAGCAAGTCCCCGCGCTTCACCGTCAACGTCACGCTTGCCGACCGACCGCGCTGGCACCCGGACATCCCGCGGCTGATCGGCGACTTCACCAGCACGGTCCTGTTGGAATGCGACCTGACGGAGCAGCGGGACCTGGCGCTGGTGGCCGGGCGGCTCCAGCAGCGGTTGCGTGCGGACCTCCAGCACGCCCGTTTCAGCGGTGTGGCGCTACAGCGTGAGATGGCCCGGCGCCACGGCGGCGCCCAGGCGCGGATGCCCGTGGTGTTCACCAGCCTGCTCGACGAGCGGGACGGCCTGGGGGCGCTGGAGGGGGTGGTGTTCGAGGTCGGTCACGCCGTCTCCCAGACACCGCAGGTCCATCTCGACAACCAGGTCCAGTTGCGCGGCGGTGAGCTGCTCGTCAGTTGGGACGCCGTGGCGGCGGCGTTTCCCGACGGTGTGCTGGACGACATGTTCGGCGCCTATGTCGACCACGTCGAACGCTTCGCGGAGCAGGACAGCCCGGCCCCCGTCACCGTTCCCGCGCGGCAGCTCGCGGTGCGCCGGACCGTCAACGCCACCGCGGGGCCGAGCCCGTACGAGCTCATCCACGCGGCGCTCGACCGGCAGGCCGCAGTCCGCCCCGACGCCCCGGCCGTGATCGGCGCCGACCGCACCCTGACCTTCGGTGAACTCGACCGCCGGGCCAACCAGATCGCCCACCGGCTGCGCGAGTTGGGCGCCGCGCCCAACACCCTGGTCGCCGTCGTCATGCACAAGGGGTGGCAACAGGTGGCCGCGGTCCTCGGCGTGGTGCGCGCGGGCGCGGCCTACCTGCCGGTCGACGCGGCGCTGCCCCCCGCCCGCATCGAGCGGCTGATCGCGGCCGGCAACGCCGGGGTCGCCCTGGTTCAGCCCGGGGTGACGCCGCCGGCCGGCGCGACCGTGGTGACGGTGCCGCAGCAGCCCTGGACGGACGTGCCCGACGGGCCGGTCGACGTTCCGGACACCACCCCGGACGACCTCGCCTACGTCATCTTCACGTCCGGCTCGACCGGGGCGCCCAAGGGCGTGATGACCAGTCACCGTGCGGCGGTGAACACCCTCGACGACATCCGCGGTCGCTTCGGTGCCGGCCCCGCGGAGCGCGTCCTCGGCCTGTCGTCCCTCAGTTTCGACCTGTCCGTGTACGACGTCTTCGGGGTGCTCGGCGGGGGTGGTGCGGTGGTGCTCCCGGCGCCCGACGAGTCCCGCGATCCGGGCCGTTGGGCCGAGTTGGCCGGGGCACACGGCGTCACGCTGTGGAACACCGTCCCGGCCCTGTTGGAGCTGCTCGTCGAACACTGCGAGCGGTACGGCGCCGCGCTCCCCGCGACGATGCGGACCGTGCTGCTCAGCGGGGACTGGATACCCCTCGCGCTGCCCGGCAGGTTCAGGGCGGTCAGCGCCGGCCGACCCGAGCTGACCAGCCTCGGTGGCGCCACGGAGGCGGCCATCTGGTCCATCCACCATCCCATCGGCGACGTGGATCCGGCCTGGCGGAGCATTCCGTACGGCACACCGCTGCGGAACCAGACCTTCCATGTGCTCGGCCCCGGTCTGACTCCCAAGCCCGACCACGTGCCCGGAGAGCTCTACATCGGCGGACTCGGTGTCGCCCGGGGGTACTGGGGTGATCCCGAGCGCACCGCCGAACGGTTCCTGTGTCACCCGCACACCGGTGAGCGCCTGTACCGCACCGGCGATCTGGGCCGGTACCTGCCCGACGGCACCGTGGAGTTCCTCGGCCGGGACGACTTCCAGGTCAAGATCGGCGGTCACCGCATCGAACTCGGCGAAATCGAGGTGGTGTTGGGAGGCCACCCGAAGGTGCGGTCCGCCGTCGTGGTGGCCAGGGACGGCAGGTGGCTGATCGCGTACGTGGTCCCGCAGGGTCACAGCGCGCCCACGGCCGACGAACTGCACCGCCATGCCGCGGCCGAACTCCCCCCGTACATGGTCCCTTCGGCGTTCGTCACCCTGGACCGCCTGCCGCTGACCGCCAACGGGAAGCTCGACCGGTCGGCGCTGCCCGCGCCCGCGGCCGCAGCGGAGGGCCGGGAGACGCCGGTGACCCCCGTCGAGGAGGGACTGGCCCGGGCCTGGGCCGCGGTCCTGCCGGTGGAGCGCTTCGGCCGTCACGACAACTTCTTCGCCCTGGGCGGCGACTCCCTGCTCGGGGTGCGGGCCGTCGCCAAGGCCGCCGAGCACGGCCTGTACGTCACGCTCCGCGAGCTGTACGCCCATCCCACCCTGGCGGGCCTGGCGACCGTGGCGAGGAGGACACCGCCCGCGACGGCGCCGCAGTCGGCCGTCACCGGTCGGGCCGACCTCGCCGCCGCCCAACGGTGGTTCTTCGAGCAGAACTTCGCGGATCCTGACCACTGGAACGGCATGTGGCCGGTCTTCGAGCTGGACGGTCCGCTCGACCCGAAGTCCCTCGGCCAGGCGCTCACCACCGTTCTCGGGCACCACGACGGTCTGCGGGCCCGGTTCCGTCGCGACGAGCGGGGTTGGTACGCCCACCTGCCCGACGAGGACGCGGCACGGGCCGCCGAGGTACGCGTGGTGGACCTGCACGCGGTCCCCGACACCGCACTCGAAGCGGAGATCGGCCGCCATGCCGCCCTGCGCAACGGGGGCCTGGACCTGGCCGGGGGCCGCACCCTCCAGCTCACCTACTTCGACCTCGGGGCGCGCCGCCGCCCCCGACTGCTGGTCAGCGCGCACTGGTTGGTGATGGACTACTACTCGTCACGGGTGTTCTACGAGGACCTGCGCACCGCCTACGCCGCCCTGGAGCGTGGCGAGACCCCCGCCCTGCCTCCCAAGACCGCATCGCTGCCGCAGTGCGCCGCGCAACTGCACGCCTACGCGGCCGGCCCGGAGCCGGCGGCGGAACTGCCGTACTGGACCCGCCTGGCCGAGCGCGCCCGGCGACCGCTGCCCGTCGACCACCGCCTGGGCCCCAACGTCCAGTCCTCGGCCGTGCGGCACATGGTGCACCTCACCGGTCCGACAGCCGTCCTCGTCACGCGCGAGCTGCCCCGCACCCGTGGGGTGGAGATCCGTGAGGTGCTGCTCACCGCGCTGACCCGGACGGTGACGGCGTGGACCGGACAGCCGGAGCTCTTCGTCGAGTTGGAGGGGCACGGCCGGGAGCGGGCGTTCGGGACGCTCGACGTCTCGCGCACCGTGGCCCGGTTCTCCACACTGTCGCCGGTGGCGCTGCGCCCGGGTGACCTGGACGCCGTCCGCGAGCAGCTCCGTGCCGTCCCCAACCGCGGTACGGGATACGGGGTGTTGCGCTATCTGCACCCCGATCCCGAGGTCAGGGCGCGCCTGGCCGCCGTGCCCGCGCCCGAGGTCGGGTTCAACTTCTGGGGCGATGTCAGCGAGTACTTCACCGGTGACGCCCGCCCGGTGGTGGAGTCCTTCGGCCATCACCGCAGCGGCGCCGGACACCGGCCACGGGTGCTCGACCTCATGGCGCTCACCGCGGACGGCGAACTGCGACTGGTGTGGACCTACAGCGCCCACCTGCACACCGCGCAGACCGTGCGGATGCTCGCCGAGAGGTTCACCGAGGAACTGCGCGCGATGGCCAAGGAGGCCGGATGAGTCCGCAGGGGCAGATCACGACGGGGGAGGAACAGGTCATGAGCGGGGCCGTGCACGGTGGGGAGTATCCGAGACCCGAGGGGGTCTTCGGTGCGGCGACGGTGCCCGAGGCGCTGGAGCGCTCCGCGGGCACGGCGGCGGGGATCACCGTGGTCGACCGTCACCTGGAGGAGACCCCGCTGCCGTACGCGCTGCTCGCGTCGTCCGCCCGGCGGGTGGCCGCCGGTCTGGCGGAGGCCGGCGTCGTCCCGGGGGACCGGGTCGCCCTGATCTCCTCGACCTCCCCCGGCTTCCTGTTCAGCCTGTTCGGTGTCTGGCGGGCCGGGGCGGTCCCCGTCATCCTGCCCTTGCCGCACCGCCTGTCCGACCTGCCCGACACCGTCGCGGAGATCAACCGGCGGCTGGACCACGTGGACGCCCGTGCGGTGGTCGTCGCCGACGCGTTCGGCGACTTCATGTCCGGCCGGATCGACGCCAGGCGCCCGGTGCTCGGATGCGGTGAACTGAGCGCGGTGCGCGAGGAGCTGGCCGGGCCGATCGCCGTCGCCCCCGACGACCTGGGCTACCTCCAGTTCACCTCCGGCACCACGGGTGCGGCGCGGGCGGTCGCCCTCACCCACCGGCAACTGCTCACCAACGCGGCCGTGTGCTGTGAGAGGTTGCGGCTGGACCGGGAGCGCAGCGTGCACGTGAGCTGGCTGCCGCTCTACCACGACATGGGTCTGATCTCGGTGCTGGCGGGCATGTCCTACGGCATCAGGCTGGTGCTCCAGTCGCCGGAGGCGTTCCTGTCCCGCCCCGATTCGTGGGTGGACGCCCTGTCGAGGTACCGCGCCACCAGCACGGTCGCGCCGAACTTCGCCTACGGTCTGGCGGCCCGCGGTATGCGCCTGGCGCCGCGGGAGTTGGACCTGTCGGCCCTGGAGGTGTGCGGCGACGGTGCCGAGCCGATCCGGGCCGCGACGCTGGAGAGGTTCGTCGCGGCCGGCTCCCGGCACGGTCTGCGGCCGCAGGCGGTCACGCCCATGTACGGGCTGGCCGAGGCCACCCTCGCGGTCGCGATGGGTGAGGTGGATGCGCCGCTCGCCTGGGACCACGTCTCCCGGGAGGGGCTTCAGACGGGAGGTGTCGCCCGGCCGGTCGCCCCCGGGTCACCGGACTCCAGGGCGCTGGCCGTGTGCGGGCACCCGGTTCCCGGGGTCAGCGTCCAGATCACGGACGAGGAGGGACGGGCGCTGGGCGATCGGGAGGTCGGCGAGATCTGTGTCCGCAGCCCCGCCCTCATGGAGGGCTACTGGGCCGAACCCGAGGCCACCGCGCGGGTGGTGCGGGACGGTTGGCTGCGCACCGGTGACCTCGGCTACCGGATGGCGGACGGTCTGGTGGTCTGCGGTCGCATCAAGGACATGATCATTGTCGGGGGGCGCAACCTCTATCCGGAGGACTACGAGCACGTCGCCGTCAAGGTCGAGGGCGTCAGGCCCGTGTGCGCGGCCTTCGCCGTACCGGGCACCGAGCGCATGATCGTCGCGGTGGAGCCCGTCAAGGGCGCGGACGGACCTGAGGAGCTCGCCGCGCGGGTGATGACGCGGCTCCGCGAACAACTCGGCCACGCGCCGGACCGGGTCGTGGTGGTGGCCAAGGACTCGATCCCCCGTACGTCCTCCGGCAAGGTCCAGCGCGGCCGTTGCCGGGAGCGCTATCTCGCGGGCGAGCTGTCCGTCGTGGCCGAACTCGCCCGCTGAGCCGGGAGGTTGCCGGGCGCCGCGGGAGCGTCCGGCATCCGTGGGACGCCCGTGAGGTCAGCGGCGCCGGGTCACCACCACGCGGGCTCCCCGCTGCGGGATCAGAGTGACGTGGTGGGCCCGCTGGGCCTCCGGTTGCGGCCGGTCCGGCCGCAGGTCGTAGCGCTGGAGCAGTTCCCGCAGTACGACCGTCGCCTCCATCAGGGCGAAGCCGGCACCGATGCAGCGGCGGGCGCCCCCGCCGAACGGGATCCAGGTGTTGGCCGGCGGCTGGCCGTCCAGGAACCGCTCGGGGCGGAAGGCGTCCGGGTGCTCGTGATGGCGGGGGTCGGAGTGCACCAGCCCGATGGCCGGCATGACCGTGGCGCCGGCGGGCAGTCGGTAGCCGCCCACGGTGAGCGGGGCGGAGAGTTGCCGGGCCACCTCGTAGACCACGGGCTTGAGCCGCAGGGCCTCCTTGGCGACCGCCGTCAGATACGCCTCGTCGTTCTCGTCCGCCGCCTTCTGGGCCCGTGCCAACTCCTCCGGCTCCCGGACCAGTTCGTGCAGTGCCCAGGCCAGGCCGGTCGCGGTGGTCTCGTGGCCGGCCAGCAGCAGCGTGATGAGCTGGTCCCGCATCTCCGGGTCGGTGAAACGGTTCTCTCCGGGCGGGGAGCCCTCGGCGCCCTCCGCCTGAAGCAGGCGGGAGAGCACGTCGGTCCTGCTGTGCAGGTCCGCGGCGCGGCGCCGGTCCGCGATCTCGGCGTAGAGCAGCTTGTCCAGCCGACGTTGCAGGGACACATGGCGGCGCCACGGCCCGACACGTTGGAGCAGGGGGTAGGGCAGCCCGAGCAGGGTGACGGGGCCGATGTCCGCGATGCCCCGCACCAGTGGCCGCAGGTGTTCCAGCCGTTGCTCGTCGGTCACGCCGAACACGACCTGGAGGATCACCTCCAGGGTCAGTGCCTGCATCCTGCGGTGGGAGCCGATGGCGCGCGACTCTGGCCAGCGCTCCACCTCGGCCCTGGTCAGCTTGGTG
This sequence comes from Streptomyces sp. NPDC090442, assembly GCF_044769405.1. Classification (NCBI taxonomy): domain Bacteria; kingdom Bacillati; phylum Actinomycetota; class Actinomycetes; order Kitasatosporales; family Streptomycetaceae; genus Streptomyces; species Streptomyces sp. NPDC090442. The sequence continues at coordinate 19,710 of NZ_JBIVXW010000054.1, read as the reverse complement.
ACCATCTCCTCGTAGCCGCGCAGTGCCGCGCCGGTGAAGGCGGGCATCAACAGCCGCCGGGCCCGGCGGTGTTCGTCCTCGTCGCTGAGGAGTACGGAGTGGTCGCCCAGCGCCGGCCCCATGATGGCGTTGCCCTCGCCGGCGTGCAGCACCTCGACCGGGCCGGCGAAGACGGTCCTGATGTCCTCGGGTCTGGAGAGGATCACCAGGTGCCGGGTGGGGGTGGTCAACCGCAGCGTGAACACCTCTCCGTACCGGCGTTTGAGCAGGGGGAAGAGCCAGTGGCGGCACTCGGAGAAGAGCAGGGTCTGGACGACCGCGGGAAGTCGCAGGCCCGGCGGCCTCGTCGGCCCGCCGGTTGCGGCGGGCGCCTCGGTTCCGGCGGTCGGGCCGCCGCTGGACAGATCGTCAACGCCGCTGGACACAGCAGAATTCCCCCATCTCGAAGACCGATACTGCTGCGTACGGGGGTCAATTCCACCCCGATGTCACGGTAGCAGTCCCCGGTGCCGCATACGCGGCAACTTCGGGTTCCGGCAGTGGTGTTGCGCTCGACGTCGTCCAAGTAAGCGGCCGGTGGGGGCTCGTGGTCTCTGTGCGTCGTGGGCCGGCTCGAAGGGTTATGGGGAATGTGATCGTCCAGGTGTCGGTAATGCGCGTCATGGTGCGAGCGAAATGCCTTACGAGATAGGGGATATGTGTGTTGAGTCGGGGGTGTCGGCCAGAGTAGGATCTCGGCCGGACATGGACTGCTGGTCACGGGCGACGGAATTGGTCGTTCTCTTTTCCGTGACAGCGGAATTGATTCTTCCGGCGGAAATGCGGGGGTCCCGCGCGTCCGACCGGTTCTGGATCACAACGTGGGGAGAATTTCGTGTCGCACCTGCGCAAGATCGGAATTGCCGCGGTCGCCGTCTCGCTGACCAGTATCACGGTCACCGCGAGCGCCTCGCCGCAGACGGGCCCGGCCAAGGCGGCCGCCGCGCGGTCCGCCGCGACGGGCATCACGGGCACCTGGTACAACCAGCTCGGCTCCACCTTCGTCGTCACCGCCGACGCCGACGGCGGCCTCACCGGTACCTACGACTCGACGGTCGGCAACGCCGAGAAGCGCTATGTGCTGACCGGCCGGTACGACACCGCACCCGCCACGGACGGCAGCGGCACGGCCCTGAGTTGGACGGTCTCCTGGCGCAACGACTACCGCAACGCCCACTCCGCGACGGCGTGGAGCGGACAGTACTTCGGTGGCGCCAACGCCCGGATCGCCACCCAGTGGCTGCTGACCTCCGGCACCACCACCGCCAACGAGTGGCAGTCCACGCTGGTCGGACACGATGCCTTCACCAAGACCAAGCCGACGGCCGCCGCCGTCGCCGCCGCCCGTCAGGCCGGGGTGAACAGCGGGGTGCCCGTCGACCGGAAGTGACGCGCCGCGCCACGTCAACGGGCGGGTGTCCGGAGGGACTTCTCCGGGCACCCGCCCGTCCGACGTCGGGCCGTGGCGTCGCGCTACAGCGGGGGATGCATCGCCTCGTACTTCGCGATGGTCTGGCGGGGTGGACCGTCCGCGACGACCCGGCCCCGGTCGAGCACGATCACCCGGTCCAGCTCGGCGAGCAGTTCGAGATCGTGGGAGACCACCACGACGTGCTGTGGGAGTTCCCTGATGAGCTTGGTGACCCGGCGGCGGTTGCCCAGGTCCAGCAGCGTCGTCGGCTCGTCGAACACCACGTACCGCGGCTCCAGGGCCAGCACCGCGGCGATCGCCAGCAACTGCTTCTGCCCGCCGCTGAGCAGATGCGCGGGATGGTCCCGGAACTCGCTCAGCCCGTACTCCACCAGCACCTCCTCCACCCGCCCGGCGATCTCCGTCCGGCTGTGACCGTGGTGCTTGAGTCCGAACGCCAGGTCCTCGGCGACCGTGGGCATCACGATCTGCACGTCCGGGTCCTGGAAGACGAAGCCGACCTGGCGGCGCACCTCGCGGCCCTTGCGGGCGGTGTCCAGGCCGTTGACCCGTACCCGGCCTTTTTCCGGTACCAGCAGGCCGTTCAGCAGCCGGGCGAAGGTGCTCTTGCCCGAGCCGTTCGCGCCGACCACGCCGATGCGATGGGTGTCCAGGGTGAGCGTGATGTCGTCCAGGACCCACCGCTCGCCGAACCGGTGGCTGACGCCGTCGATCTCGATCATGCGCCGGCGCCCGCCGTCCGTCGGGGCTCGATCAGCGGGTACGCGCGGCGCACCGCGACGGCGGCGACCGAGGCCAGTACCACCTTCAGCAGGTCGCCCGGCAGGAAGACCGCCGAGGCGACCGTGGCCTTGCCCAGCGGCATGCCGGAGACCACCGCCATCCACGGGATGCCGACGACGTAGAGCAGCAGCGCCGCGCCGGCGAAGTTCGCCAGGATCGCCCGCCAGAGCGTGTAGTGGTGCCACATCCGCTCGGTCAGCAGGCCGGCGAGCCAGGCGCCGAGGGGGTAGGCGAGGATGAAGCCGCCCGTGGGGCCGAGGATCGTCCCGAGGCCGCCGCGCCCGCCGGGCAGCACCGGCAGTCCGACCACGACCAGCACCACGAACAGCAGCACCGCCAGTCCGCCCCGGCGTGCGCCGATGATGGATCCCGCGAGCGCGACGCCGAGTGTCTGGGACGTGATGGGAGCCGGTACGAACGGCACCTCGATCAGTGGGAAAAGTCCCAGCACGACCATGATCGCGGCGAACAGCGCGATCTGCGCGATGTCTTTCGTACGCACCCCTCAACCCCCCGGGAACGATGTGGAATTACGGCCAGCGGTTCATCCTAGGCGGCACGCATGACGTGCACCGCCTGTCCTGCAAGTCGGTTTGATCTCGACTGAGTTCGCGCGGTGTTCACCCGGCCGGAGCCTTGGGACCGGGCTGCCGGGCGTTTTCCGGGAGGTCGGGTCGGGAGTCCAACCCGCGTGCCTCGAGCGCCTCACCCAGGCCGTCGGCGAGGCGCAGCGTCCGCACCAGCAGCGGCGTCAGGAACGCGACGCTGCGCTCCACTCCGCGGGCCTTCTGGGCCGCCCGCACCAGGTCGGCCTGCTCCTTGATGACCGGGACGAAGCGGATGGTCATGGCCACCATCAGGCCAACCCGCTCCGGGCGCACCCCCAGGCGCGCGAAGGGCCGCAGCGCCCACTCCACGGTCCGCACCATGTCCGAGGTCCGGGTGGTCAGCGTGATCAGGCTCGCCAGCGTCACCAGCACCACGACGCGCTCCCCGACCAGCAGCGCGCTCGTCCAACTGGTCAGCAGGCCCTGGGCGGCCACCAGCAGCGCGGCGAACGGCACGATGGCCAGCACCTGCCGCATGGCGAGCCGTACCGGGATCCGGGCCAGCGCGTAGCACAGCGCCACCACGACCACCGCCCCGCCGAGCGCGAGCGGCGAGCGGACGAAGAACGACGCGGTGCCCGCGGCGAACAGCACCAGCAGCTTCAGGCCGGCCGGCGCCGCGTGCACGCACGTGCGGGCGGGGTGGTAGAGCCCGATCACCGCCGCTCACCCACCGTCGTGGCGCTCGAAGAGCGTCGCGACGCCCAGGCCGCCGGCCGCGCCCAGTGTGGCCAGCCCGTACCGCGCCCCGGCGGCGACCGGGTCGCGGGTGCCGAACATGTCGGAGAACAGCCGGGTCACCAGGACCGCGCCGGAGGCGCCCCAGGGGTGCCCCAGCGCGATCGCCCCGCCGCCGCGGTTCACCCGCTCCTCGGGGATGCCCAGTTCGTCCAGGCACGCCAGGACCTGCCCGGCGAACGCCTCGGTGAACTCCACCAGCGCGATGTCGTCCAGTGTGATCCCGGGGTTGCGCTTGAGCAGCCGGCGTACCGCCGGGACCGGGCCCCAGCCCAGGATCTCCGGGTCCACGCCGGTCACCGCGGCGTCCACCACCCGCAGGCCCTTGGCCAGGCCCAGTTCGCGGAACTTGCGCTCCGAGACCACCGCGACCATGGCGGCACCGTCGTTCACCGGGCAGGCGTTGCCCGCGGTGACCGTGCCGTCCTCGGCGAACACCGGCTTGAGCCGGGCGAGTCTGTCCAGTGTGGTGTCCGGGCGGGGGCACTCGTCGGCGGTGACCGTCACGCTGCCCGCCCGGCCGACCCGCACCTCCACGGGCGCCAACTCCGCGGTGTACCGGCCTGATTGCGCCGCCGCCAGCGCCTTACGGTGGCTCTCCAGGGCGTAGCGGTCCTGCCGCTCCCGGTCGATCCGGCCCAGCCGGGCGACGTTCTCCCCGGCCACGCCCATGTCCGGGTCGCCGAACTCCTGCGGTACGAAGTGCGGCCGGGCGTAGAAGCGCGGCGTGCCGTGGGGGACCGATGGGCGCTCCACCCGCCACGGAGCCGTGCTGGAGCTCTCCGCGCCGCCGGCCAGCACCACGTCCGCCCGGCCGGCCGCGACCAGCCCCGCCGCCAGGTTGACCGCCTCCAGGCCGCTGGCGCACTGCCGGTCGACGGTCATCGCCGGGGTGTCGATGCCGAGGCCGGCGAAGAGCGCGGCGTATCGGGCGGGATTGCCGCCGGAGCCGCCGGCGTTGCCCACGATCACGTCGTCGACCTCGGCCCCGGTCAGCCCGAGGTCGTCCAGCACGCCGGTGAGGACCGGTCGCAGCAGTTCGTGAATCGGCGTGGTGGCGAACGTGCCGCCGATCCGGCCGATCGGGGTGCGTCGTGCCGCCACTACGACGGGCCGTTGCCCGTTCGCGTTCACAGAACCTCCCGTATGTCCTGCCGCCCGTCCAGGAGGAGGGCGCGCACCTGTCTGTGGTCGATCTTCCCGCTTGGTGTGTACGGCAGTTGGTCGGTCTCGAACAGTCGCCGGGGGCACTTCTGCCGCGAGACGTGGTGCGCCGCCCGGTCCCGGAGCTCCGCCCGGCCCAGCCGTGCGCCCTCCTGCCAGCGCACCACGGCGCACACCAGGTCGCCCCACCGCTCGTCCGGTAGGCCGACGACCGCGACCTCGGCGACCTCCGGCAGTCGCAGCAGCGCCGCCGCCACCTCCTCGGGGTGCACGTTGAGGCCGCCGCTGATCAGCATGCCCTTCTCCCGCCCGACGAGGTGGAGGTAGCCCCGCTCGTCGAGCCGGCCGATGTCGCCGACCGTGAACCAGCCGTCGGCGTCCGGCGCCTGGGTGTGCTCGGTCGACAGGTAGCCGTCGAACAGCATGTCGCTGCGCACGTACAACTGGCCGGCCTCGTTGACCCCGCGTTCCTCCCCGGCGGGGGAGCGCACCGACACCTCGACGCCGGGTACCGGCCGGCCCAGCGACTCCCACGGGCCGCCGTCGTCGCCGTGCAGTACGGAGACCAGGCTGAGTTCGGTGGCCCCGTAGAACTCCACGGCGTCGGCGCGGGGGAAGAGGTCGACCGCCCGTGCGCGGCGGGCCGGTGACCACTTCGCGCCCACCGACAGCAGCGAGCGGACCTGGGGGAAGGTGCGGCCCGGGTGGTGACGGGCGTGTTCCAGCAGTGCCTCGAACATCGTCGGTACCAGGAACAGGTGGCATGCCTGGTACCGCTCGATGTGGTCGAGGACGGTCGCCGGGTCGAAGGACGGCAGCAGGCACGCGGTCGCCCCGACGTGCAGGGCGTGCACCGCCCCGCACAGGAAGTGGGAGTGCGCCAGTGACCCGGGAAGCAGGACCGCGTCGGGCGGCCCGATGCCGAAGCCGTCGGTGTAGTGCTGGAACGTCCGGATCCAGGATCGGTGCGAGCGCACGGCGCCCTTGGGGCGGCCGGTGCTCCCGGAGGTGAACCCCACGTAGAACGGTGCGGAGTCCGGAACCTCGCCGAAGTCGTTTACGGTTGCGCGGAGTTGGTGGCTGTCGTGCCGTCGCAGCCAGGCCGCGAAGTCCGGGCCGGTCAGGTCCACGACCGCACCGGGGGGTAGGCACTCCTCGGCCGCGGTGGCGGGGGTGTCCCGGAACAGGCGGGCCGGGGGTGTGTCCGCCAGGACGGCGGCCAGTTCGGGGTCGCTCCACGCCGGGTCGAGCACCATCACCGGGATTCCGGCGACGGCGGCTCCGAGGAAGATCTCCAGGAACTCCCTGCGGTTGCCGAGCAGGACGGCGAGCCGCACCTCGGGGCCGGGTGCCGGACCGAACTCGGCGCGCAGCGCCCGCGCCACGGTGAGTACGCCGCGCCGCAGCGTCCGGTAGCTGTATGGGCGTGAGCCGTCGCCGTCGCCCAGGGTGAGTGCTACCCGGTCCGGTGCGGTGGTGGCGTGGGAGAGGAATCCGCTGGCGATCGTCATAGGCGTCATTGCCCTCGCTCGGCCGGTGGTCGGGTGGTCGGGTGGTCGCCCGTGCGGGCGGTGGCGGTGCCTCGCCCGCGGTACGACGTGCGGCTGCCGCCCGTTCTTTTCGGCGTCGCGTTTTCGGTGGTGATTCCGGTTGTGGCCTTTCCGGTCATGCTGTTTCCACCTGCGGTGTTTTCTGTGGCGGCCGCATAAGCAAGGTCGTGGCGGCAACGTATCAGCAGGTGGGCCGCCATGGAGCCGGGTTCTGGACATGAATCGAGCGGGCCGTGTCCGGAAATCGCCGTCGGTTTGGACGGGTTGCGGAGTCGGAGCGTGAGATTCCGGCCAATTCCCGTGACTATGCGGTGAATTGCGCGCTGGGTGGTGGCCGGCCGCGACGCGTGGGCCGCGTACGGCTGCGGCGGCGATGGTGGGTCCCGCGGGGCGGGAATCCTCCGGCGTGACCTGGGTCACGCCGGGATGTATTTCCGGGCCGGGCTGACTAGCATCGGCGCCACGGGGGGAATGTCCCGGGTCGGCGAATTCGGCGATCTTTAGCGGCCGTTCGCGGTATTCCGGAACGATTCCGAGCAACGGTCACCCGCCGGGCCGATGCGACAGCATTGCCGCAGCGTGATCGCCGCTTTCCCGCGCACCTCGCTCTATCCGAAGCGTTCCACGGCGATGGTCGCCGTCCGACGAGAAAGTACCGTCAGCCGGAAATCCGTCGCCCGGAATCCTTCCCGCGGAGTCGGCAGGCCGTCAGGGCGCCACCAGGCACGGTCCGCGCCGCGCCGCCGCGGTGCCAGGAATACGGGGGAGATTCGCCATGCACCGTCCCGACGACCAACTCGGCGACGCCTTACGGGGATCCGTCGCCGACCACTCAGCCCCGCACGGCATTCCCGGGCTGGTCCGGGCCGCCGCCGAACGCGCCCCCGGGGCCGTCGCGCTCACCGGCGCCGGTGGCACCTGGACCTACCGGGAACTGGAGCGGATCTCGGACCGGATCGCCGCCGCGCTGTGCGATCGCGACCTGCCCGCCGACCGGCCGGTCGGCGTCCTGGCCCACCGCGGCCCCCACCTGGTCGCCGCGCTGCTGGGCATCCTGAAGGCGGGCCTGGCCTACCTGCCGCTGGCGACCGACGAGTCCGCCGAACGGCTCGCCCTGATCCTCGGCGCCGCCCGGCCCGCCGTCGTTCTCGGCACCACCGGCCCGCTGGCCGCCTGGCGGGGCCCGGACGCCCCCGAGCTGCTGGACGTCGTCCCGCTCGCCGCCGACACCGACCCGGCCCACCCCGTGGCGCCGCTGCGCCCGGTCGCCCCGGACCAGCTCGTCAACGTGTTCTTCACCTCCGGCTCCACCGGCACCCCCAAGGGCGTCCTCGTGCCCAGCGGCGGGCTCACCAACCGGCTGCTGTGGGGCCAGCGCCACTACGGACTGACACCCGCGGACCGGGTCCTGCAGAAGACCCCGTACACCTTCGACGTCTCCGGCTGGGAGATCTTCTGGCCGCTGATCGCCGGTGCCCGCCTGGTCCTGCTCGACCCCGGCGAACACGCCGACCCCGGCGCCCTCGTCAAGGCGGTCATCGAACACCGCATCACCGTCTGCCACTTCGTGCCCGCCATGCTGGACGAGTTCCTGCGCTGGCCGGGCGCCGCCGACTGCACCGGCCTGCGGCACGTCTTCTGCAGCGGCGAGGCGCTGCCACCCGCCCTGGCCCGCAGCTGCCTGGCCACCCTCCCGGCCCGGCTGCACAACCTCTACGGCCCCACCGAGGCATCCATCGAAGTCACCTACTGGGACAGCCCAGTTGCCCCGGCCGATGTCGACACCGTCCCCATCGGCCGGGCCGTCGACAACTGCGTGCTGCTCGTCCTGGACGACCGGGGCCGGCCGGTCGCCGACGGCGCCACCGGTGAACTGTGCATCGGCGGCGCGCCCCTCGCCCTCGGCTACCTAGGCCAACCCGACCTGACCGAGCGGGCGTTCGTCCCGGCGCCCGCCGGCAGCGGTGTGGAGCGGGTCTACCGCACCGGAGACCTGGTCAGTGTCGCCGACGGGCAGATCCACTACCACGGCCGCAGCGACGAGCAGGTCAAGATCCGGGGCGTGCGGGTGGAGCCGGGCGAGGTCGAGGCGGTGCTGCGCGCGCACCCCGGTGTGGCCGAGTGCGCGGTCGTCGCGACCGGCGGGCGCGCCCCCGGGCTGGTGGCGTTCCTCCGGCCCGCCGCCGAGCCGCGGCCGCAGGACGACTACCGCGCCCATGTGGCCGCCCGGTTGCCCGCTGCCTACGTCCCCGGCCACTTCGTCACCCTCGACGCCCTGCCGCTGACCGGCAGCGGCAAGCAGGACCGGGCGGCGCTGCGGCGCCGCGCCGCGGAACTCGGCGCGCCCCCGGGCGACGGCGGCACCCCCGTCGACGACCCGGCAGCCCGGATGTGGGTCGAGGCGCTCGGCCTCGAATCCGCCGACGAGGACCGCGACTTCCTCTCCCTCGGCGGCCACAGCCTGGCGGCGGCCCGCCTGCGCGGCGAACTGCTGCGCCGCTACGGTCTGCGCCTGACCCTCGCCGAACTGCTGCACGGACGCCTCACGTTGGCCGCGCTGCGCCGGCGCCTCACCAACACCATCGCTCCCGGGCCCACGTCCGGCCCGCCGCCCCGGCGCCCCGACCCGGCCCGCGCCTCGGTCTCGGCCGGCCAGCGCCGACTGTGGTTGATGGAACAGCTCCACCCACGGCTCAGCGCCTACAACGTCGTGGCCGCCGTGCGCGTCGCGGGCGGACTGGACACCGGCCGGCTGCGCACCGCACTGGCCGCGGTCGTCGCCCGGCACGAGGCACTGCGCACCCGCCTGGTGCGGGACGGGAGCGGCCCGTACCAGGACATCGCCGCACACGTCGAACCGCCGCTCTCCGTCACCACCGTCCACGAGCCGCTCACCGAGCAGCGCTGTCGGGCCCTGGCGGCCGACGCCGCGGCCGAGCCGCTGCCCGTCGACGCGGCGCCGCTGCTGCGCGTCCGGTACACCGCGGGCCCCGGGCCGGACGGGCTGTTGGTAGCCGTACTGCACCACGCCGTTGCCGACCAGCGCTCCATGGACCTCTTCCTCACCGACCTCGCCGCGGCCTACGACGGGCGCCTCCCGAGCACCGCACCGCCCCAGTTCGGCGACCTGCTCGCGCACCGGGCCACGCATGCGGACGACGCCGCCGAGGAAGCGGACCTCGCCTACTGGACCGACCGGCTGCGCGACGCGCCCCGCGCCCACGGCCTGCCCTTCCAGGCCCGTCGTCCCGCGGTCCCCACCTTCACCGGCGCCGCCGCCTGCGCCACCCTGGCCGGGACGGTCGCCGACCGCCTGTCCGCGGTGGCCCGGGAACTCGACGTCACACCGGTACCGGTCGTGCTCGCCGCGTTCGCCACCGTGCTCACCTCCTGGAGCGGCCAGGACGAGGTCGTCGTCGGCGTCCCCTGGTCGAGCCGCGACGGCGGGCCCGACGACGACGTCCTCGGCTTCCTCGTCGACACCCTGCCGGTGCGGATCGACGTCGCCGGCGCCGACCGCCTCGCCACCCTGGTCCGCCGGGTGTCTGGCGCGCTGCTCGACGCCCACGCCCACGCCGGGGCGGACTTCGAGCGGATCGTGCACGCCCTCGGACTGCCCCGCACGCTCAGCCGCAACCCGCTCTACCAGGTGTGGTTCAACGACCTCACCCACGCCGCGCCCGCCCCCTCCTTCGCCGGGGCGGTGGCCCAGGAGGTCGAACCGGACACCACCGGCGCGCTGTTCGACCTCGGCCTCTACCTGCACCGCGGCCCGGCCGGCGGCTACCGGCTGCGCCTGGTGTACGCCCGCGACGTCTTCGACGAGGAGACCGCCGGCCACCTCCTCGACCAGCTCGTCCGGCTCCTGCACGAGGTCCCCGACGGCCTCGGCCGGGCGCCCGCCCGCTGGCCGCTCGGCGCCCGGCGGCCCCCCGCGGCCCTCGCGCCCCGGCCCCAACCGCCCACCGTCTGCGCCTCGTTCACCGCGGCGGCCGAGGCACACCCCGACCGGATCGCGCTGCACCACCCCACCGGAGAGGTGACCTACCGCCGGCTCCGGCAGGCGGTCGAGGAGCGGGCGGACGCCCTGCGCGCCGCCGGCTGGAGCGGCCGCATGGTGCTGCTCCCCGGCGACCGCACGCCCGCCACCGTCGTCGAACTCCTCGCCGCCTGGCACGCCGGATGCGCCGTCACGCTCGTGGACGCCGCCCTGCCGGCACAGCGGCTACGGGCCGCCGTGGCCGGTGCCGGTGTCGAAGCCGTGCTCACCCCCGGCGGCGCCGACTGGCCCGTCCCCGTCCTCGCCGGGCCCGACCTGCCCCGCCCCACCACCGGCCCGCGGTCCCTCGACTGCGGCCACGCCCTGTGCACCTCGGGCACCACGGGAGAGCCCAGCGTGGTCTTCGTCCCCCGCGACGCACTCCCCGAGGCCCTGCACCACTACCGCGAGGCGTTCGACGCCGGCCCCCAGGACCGCGTCGCCCTGCTCTCCGCCCCCGGGCACGATCCCGTCCTACGCGACCTCCTCGTCCCGCTCACCACCGGCGGCACCCTCTACCTCCCCGACACCACCGAACCCGCCGCGCTCGCCGCCCTGTTCGCCGAGCAGCGCCTGACCCTGCTGCACGCCACCCCCGGCCGGGCCCGGCTGCTGGCCTCCGCGGTGCGCGCGGCCGGACGGCGACTGGACCACCTGCGGCACATCGTGCTCTCCGGCGCGGCGCTGACCGACCCGGTCGCCCGCGAACTGCGCCGCGCCGCCCCGGCCGCCGAGATCCACCACGGCTACGGCGCCACCGAGACGCCCCAGTTGAGCACCTGGCTGCGCTGGCGCGACCCCGCGGGCGACCCGGTGCGGCGCCGCCGCGACCGCACCGGCGCACCACTGGCCGCCAGCAGTCCATGGCGGGAACTCCTCCTCCCGGGCGCCGGTGTCGGCCAGCTCGGCGAGATCGTGGTGCGCGGTCGCGGCCTCGCGGTGCGCACCCACCCCGCCGCAGAGGCCACCCCGTTCGGCCCCGACCCGCACGGCGAACCGGGCGTCACCACCTACCGCACCGGCGACCTCGGCCGCTACACCCCGGACGGGCAGCTCGAATTCGCCGGTCGCCGGGACCGGCAGCTGTCGGTCGGCGGCCACCGGCTGGAACCGGCCGAGATCGAGGTCGCGTTGCTCGCCCACCCGGCCGTGACCGGCTGTGTCGTGGTGGCTGCCGGTGCCGGCCTCACCGCCGTCGTCGCCGCACCCGGCGCGCGGCCGGTACTCGCCGGGGAACTGCGGCACGAACTGGCCACGGTGCTGCCCGCATGGGCGGTACCCGACCGGATCGTGCTCGTCGGCGCACTGCCGCTGGACGCCAACGGCAAACCCGACCAGCGGGCGGCCGCCGCGCTCGCCGCCGGGGCGAGCACCTCCCAAGGTCCCGCGGGTCAGGCCGCGTTGGACATCGAGGACACCGTCCTCGCCGCCCTGCGCGACCAGCTCACCGCCGCCGGCGACACCCCGGCCGCGCCTCCCGGCGCGACCACCAACTTCTTCGAGGCCGGCCTCACCTCTCTCGCCCTGCTGCGCCTGCACGAGCGGCTGCGCGCAGACGGCCTGACCGCCGAGGTCGTCGACCTCTTCCGGTTCCCCAACGCCCGCCTGCTCGCCCGCCACTTGGGCGGCGAGCGGGCGCCGGCACTCGGCGGTCCCACACCGGACGCCCGCCCCACACCGCACGCGGGTGCCGCCGCCCGGCGCGCCCTCCGCCGCCGTCTGGCCGACCGGAAAGAGACCAGCCAGCGATGAACTCGTCACCGCAGCAGCCCACGTCGGAGCACACCACCGAGCCGGTCGCGATCACCGGTATGGCCGGCCGGTTCCCCGGCGCCGACAACCTCGAACGGTTCTGGCACAACCTCTCCAAGGGCACCGACTGCTTCACCACCCTCACCGACGACGCCCTGCGCGCCGCCGGCGTCCCCGCTCACCACCTGACCGACCCGCACTACGTCCGCCGCGTCCCGCTGCTCTCCGACGCCGACCGGTTCGACGCCGAGTTCTTCGGGATGACCCCGCGCGAGGCCGCCCTGCGGGACCCGCAGCAGCGCCTCTTCCTCGAACTGGCCCACTCCGCCCTGGAGGACGCCGGCCACGACCCGTTCGCGGTGCCCGGCACCGTCGGCGTCTACGCGGGCGCCGCCGCCAACCGCTATGCGGAGTTCAACCTGCGCGCCGACAAGGAGACCGCCGCCCGGGCCGGCGCGCTCGCCCTGGACCTGCACAACAACAACGACTACGTCGCCGCGACCGTCGCCTACCGCCTGGGCCTGACCGGCCCCGCCCTCTCCGTGGCCACCGCCTGTTCCACCTCCCTCGTCGCCGTCCACCTGGCCTGCCAGGCACTGCGGGCGGGCGAGTGCGAGACGGCCCTGGCGGGCGGCGCGGAGATCGAACTGCCCTACGGGCACGGCTATCGCTGGGCGCCCGGCAGCATCTACTCCCGGGACGGGTTCTGCCGCCCGTTCGACGTCCGGGCCAACGGCACCGTCTTCGGCAACGGCGGTGGCGCCGTCGTCCTGCGGTTGCTCACCGACGCGTTGGCCGACGGCGACCCCGTCCGGGCGGTGATCCGTGGCTCCGCGGTCGCCAACGACGGCGCCGACCGCGTCAGCTTCTCGGCACCGGGTGTGGACGGCCAACTGCGGGCCATCGCAGAGGCGATGACCGTCGCGGACCTCGCCCCCGGCGACATCGACTACATCGAGGCACACGGCACCGGCACCGACATCGGCGACGCCATCGAGATCGAGGCGCTCACCGCCGCGTACCGCTTCCTGACCGGTGCGGGCGCCGACGCTCCGACCGGCATCGCGCTCGGCTCCGTCAAGTCCGCCATCGGCCACCTCGGCCCCGCCTCCGGGATCGCCGGGCTCATCAAGACCGTCCTCTGCCTGGAGCACGGCGAGTTGGTGCCGACCGTCCACTTCACCGAGCCCAACCCCCGGTTGAAGCTGGACACCACTCCCTTCCGCGTCGTCGGCCGGCGCGATGCCTGGCCCGCCGCCGGACACCGGCCCCGGACCGCGGCCGTCAGCTCCTTCGGCGTGGGCGGCACCAACGCCCACGTCGTGCTGGAGCAGGCGCCGCCCGCCCCGCCCGGCCCCGCCACCGACGGCCCCGAACTGCTCGTCTGGTCGGCGCGCACCGAGGCCGCCGAACCCGAGGTGCGGGCCCGGCTCGCCCGACACCTCACCTGGCGCGGCGCGGACGGCTTCGCGGACACCGCGGCGACCCTGCGGCAGGGCCGGACCGTGCACCGGCTGCGCCGGGCCGCCGTCGCCGAGACCGCCCGCGCCGCGGTGGACCTGCTCTCGGACCCCGAAGGCCGCGACGTGCTCCGCCCGACCGACGGCGCCGCCGCCCGGCCGGTGGCCCTGCTCTTCCCGGGCCAGGGCTCCCAGCGGCCGGGCATGGCCGCCGGACTCCTGGGCAGCGACCCGGTGTTCACCGAGACCATGCGCCGCTGCCTGGACACCGTCGGCGCCCTCGGCGTGGACCTGGAGCCGGCCTGGCGCGGCTCGCACGCCGCCGAACTGCTCCACCGCACCGAGTACGCCCAGCCGCTGCTGGCCTCCGTCGGTCTGTCCCTGGCCGCCATGTGGCGGGCCTGGGGCATCGCCCCCACCGCCCTCCTCGGCCACAGCGTCGGGGAGTTGACCGCCGCGCTGGTCGCCGGCGTCGCCGAGCCGGAGGACGGCCTGCGCCTGATCACCGCCCGCGCCCAGGCCATGCAGGCCATGCCGCCCGGCGCCATGCTCGCGGTCGCCCTGCCCGAGGACGAGGCGCGGGCCCTGCTCGGTGACGGCCTCGCCCTGGCCGCCGTCAACGGCCCGCGCCAGAGCGTGCTGGCCGGCCCGGCGGAGGCGATCGAGGCCGCGGCCGCCCGGGTGCGGGGCGCGGGCGGGCGGGCCCGGCGGCTCACCACCTCGCACGCCTTCCACTCCCCGGCCATGGCGCGCGCCGCCGAGCAGTTCCTGGCGGCGTTCGACGGTGTACCGCTGGCCCCGCCCGCCGTCCCCGTCGTCTCGGCCGCCACCGGCGAGCCGCTCACCGACGCACAGGCCACCGACCCCGCCTTCTGGGCCGGGCAGTTGACCGCCCCGGTGCTCTTCGGCCCGGCCCTGGCCCACCTCCTGCACGCCCGGCCGCGCACCACGCTGGAGGCCGGCCCCGGTCGCGCCCTCACCACGCTCGTCCGCGGCCACGGCGGCGGCACCCTCGCCGTGCCGGGCCTCGGCACCGACGCCGACGACCCGAGCGCCGCCCTGTCCGCCGCGGGCACGCTGTGGACCGAGGGCCACGACCTGCGCTGGGAAGCGGTCGGCCCGCCCCGCCCGCTGCGCCGCACCGCCCTCCCCACCTACCCCTACCAGCGCACCCGGCACTGGATCAGCCCGCCGCCCACCCCGGAACCCGCCGCCACCGACACCGATGCGACGCCACCCGCGATGGAGCGGCCCGCCGAACCACCGCGGCCGGAGGGCGGGGAGCACACCGCACCCGGAGACGGCACCCGCACCACCCCCGGAGACGCCGCCGCACCCAGCCCCTCCCCGCTGTCCCTGGTCCGCTGGCGCGAACTGCCCGCCACCGCCCGTCCACCCCGGCACCGCGGCAGCACCGCCCTCACCCTGCTCCCCGACGACCCCGCCGCCGCCCGCCGCGTCACCCAACTCCTCGGCCGCGCCGGCCACCGCGTCGTCCCCGCCCACCCCGAAACCCTCGCCGACGTCCTGCACAACCTCCGCGCGGACGGCGACGAACCGGCCCGCTACGTCCACGCCCGCGCCGCCGGCAGATGGCCCGAGGCCACCGTCGGGAACGTCACCGACCAACTCGCCGCGGGCGTCGAGAGCGCCTTTGAACTGGTCCAGGCCGTTGCCCGCGGCGCCCGCCGCCCGCCCCGCTTCCTGCTGCTCACCGAGCAGGCCGTGGACGTCTCAGGTGGCGAACCTCTCCACCCGGCCAAGGCGGCCCTGGCCGGACTCGCCCGCACCGTGCCGCTGGAACTGCCGGGCGTCGTCTGCCTGTTGCTGGACATCGCACCCGGCACCGACGACGACCTGATCACCCACCAGCTCCAGGAACCCGCCGGGCCGCCGGTCGTCGCGCTGCGCGGCGACCGCCGCTGGACGCCCGTCGAGGTGCCGATCCCGCACCGACCCGCCACCGAGCCACCGCTCCGCCCCGGCGGCACCTACCTCATCACCGGCGGATACGGCGGCCTGGGCCTGGCCGCCGCCCGCGGGCTCGCCGCCACCGGCCTCGCCCCGACGCTCGTCCTCACCGGCCGCCGCGGACCCACCCCCGCCACCGAGCCGCACCTCGCCGAGTTGACCCGGCTGGGCGCGCGGGCGCTCGCCGAGCGCACCGACATCACCGACGAGGCGTCCGTGCGCGACCTCGCCGACCGCGTCGAACGCACCGTCGGTCGCCTCCACGGCGTACTGCACACCGCGGGGCTGCCCGGCGGCGGCCTGATCGCCTTCCGCACCGTCGAGCAACTGCGGGCGGTACTGCGGCCGAAGACCCTGGGCACCCTCGTGCTGGAACAGGTCTTCGCCGACCGCCCACCGCTCGACTTCCTCGCCCACTTCTCCAGCCGCGCCTCCCTCGCCGGGCTGGTCGGCAGCGCCGACTACGCCGCCGCGAACGCCTTCCTCGACGCCCACGCCACCGCCTCCCGGCAGCGCTGCGTCAGCGTCAACTGGCCGAGCTGGGCCGCCGTCGGGATGGCCGCCCGGTCCACCGTCGACCCCGGCAGCGGCGCCCCGCTCGCCGACTGGTCCGCCACCCGCCGCCCACCACAGCCCCTGGTCCACGACCGGGAGTTGTCCGAACGGGAGTGGATGCTCGACGAGCACCGCTTCGACGGGCGCGCCGTTCTGCCCGGCACCGCCCACCTGGACCTGGTGGTCCGAGCCGCCCGGGAACTGCTCCCGGAGCCGTCCGGTGCGCCGGTGCGGCTGCGCGACGCGGTCTTCCACCGTCCGCTGCTCGTCGACGGCACCCGCCGCATTCGCATCCTGTTCCAACCCCGGGACGGCCATTGGGAGTTCACGCTCGCCAGCGGCTCCACCGTGCACTCCACCGGTCGGGTGGAGCGGCCCGCCGACGCGGCCCCGCCCCGGGTGGACCTGGCCGCGGTGGCCGCGCGCCTGACCGGACCCGCCGAGGACGACGACCCCGCCGGCCTGGCCGAACTCGGCCCGCACTGGCACACCGTGGCGGAGGTGCACCGCTCCGCGGACGAACAGCTCGCCAGGCTCCGCCTCGAACCGCGCTTCCACGCCGAACTCGACGACCACGCACTGCACCCGGCCCTGCTGGACAGCGCCACCGCCCTCACCCGGCGCCGCACCGACGGCCACCATCTGCCGCTGCTGTACGAGGAGATCACGGTCTACGACGACCTGCCCGGCGCGTTCGCCGCCCATGTGCGGCACCGGCGCGGCGGCAGCGGGGTCCTCGTCGCCGACCTCGACCTGGTACACCCCGACGGGACGCCGGCCGTCACGGTCCGCGGTTTCACGATGCGCGCGGTGGCGGACCGCCCGTTCGCGTCGGCGGCCACCGAAGTCGAGGCCGACGACGGGTCCGTGGTGGAACCCGACGGCGGCGGCACCCCGGCGGCTGGCCTGCCGTCGGCGGACGGCATCCCGCCCGCCGAGGGCGTGGCGCTGCTCTTCGACATCCTGGCGGCCCGCCCCGGCCGGCAGGTCACGGTCCGCCCCTACCGCGACGGCAAACCGGTGCCGCCCGAACCCCTCCCCACCACAACACCGGAGCCCCTTCACACCCCGCCCCCGGACCCCGAACCGACCGCCGCCTCCCACCCCGCTCCCGCGCCCCCGGACCCGCTGCCGGCACCGGACCGCGGCGCTGCCCCGGACGCCACCGCGGTCCTGACGGAGATCTGGCAGACCGCGCTCGGCCGTACCGCCATCGGACCCGCCGACGACTTCTTCGCCCTCGGCGGGGACTCGCTCAGCGCCGTCGGCCTGATCGCCGAGGTCCGGGACCGGCTCGGCGTCGAGATGGGCATCGGCGAGCTGTTCGCGTTTCCCACCCTTGAGGCACTCGCCGGCGAACTGCGCCGACGGGCGGGGGAGAGCCGGTGACCGCCGGCCACGAGACCGCGGTGGTCCGCGGCGCCCCGCGCCCCGGCGCCCGCACCCGCCTGTACTGCTTCCACCACGCGGGCGGCACCGCGGCGGAGTTCAGCAGTTGGCACCGCTATCTCCCGGACAGCGTGGACGTCTGCGCGGTGCAGCTGCCCGGCCGCGGCGCCCGCGCCCGGGAGCGTCCGCACACCCGGATGGGCCCGCTGGTCGCGGAGCTCACCGGACACCTCCGCACGGACCTGCCGACCGTGTTCTTCGGGCACAGCTTCGGCGCCCTGGTCGCCTTCGAGGCGGCCCGCGCGCTGCGCACAGCGGGCCTGCCCGGCCCCGGCCACCTGCTCCTCTCCGCCCGCCCCGCACCCGGCCTCGTGGCCTACGAGGGCAGCCTCCACGACCTGCCCGAGGCGGATTTCCTCGACGTCGTGGCCGAACGACACGGCGGCGTACCCGCGCAGTTGCGCGACCACCCCGAGCTGCGCCAACTGGTGCTCCCCTACTTCCGCGCCGACTACGAGGTGTTGGAGACCTACCGGGCCACCGCGGCGGACCCGCTCCCGGTGGCCGCGACCGTGCTCGGCGGCACCGACGACCCGATCCCGCTCGCACAACTGGAGGCGTGGCGCCCGCAGGTGACGGGCCCGTTCGCGGTCCGCATGTTCCCCGGCGACCACTTCTACCTGCGCCCGTGGCGCACGGCCGTCCTCGACCTGGTCCGCGAGGTGGCGGGGTGACCGCGACCGCCCGAGCCCCCGCCGTCCGGGGGCTCGGCGCCCGGTACGGAATGCTGCTGTTCGCCTTCGTCGTCTCCGGACTCGGCAACTGGACCTACCGGCTCACCCTGCCGCTGATGGTCCTGGAGCTGACCGGTTCGGCCCTGAACACGGCCGTGGTCTACGCGTTGGAGTACGCTCCGCTGCTCCTGCTGTCGCTGCCCGGCGGGGTGTTGGCCGACCGCTTCGACCGCCGCCGCATCCTGGTCGCCGGAGACCTGGCGGCGACGGCCCTGGCCGGGCTCCTGGCATTCGTGGTCACCTCGGGCGCCGCGCCGGTCCTCGTGGTCTACGTCCTGGCGTTCCTGCTGGCCTGCGTCGAGCCGCTGTACTACCCCGCGTTCCAGGTCCTGGTGCCGAGCCTGGTGCGCGACACCGACCTGGAACGGGCCAACGCCTGGCTGCAGATGGGCGACAACGTGATGAGCCTGGCCGGCCCGGCCGCGGCCGGCGTCCTCATCGCCGCCCTCGGCTACCAGGGCGCCATCTGGACCGACGCCGCCACCTTCGCCGTGTCGGCCCTGGCCATCCTGGCCCTCGGACGCCGCTCAGGGCCAACACCCACACCTCCCGCACCACCGCCCGAGGCCCGGCCCGCCGCGGACCCGCCGCCGCGCGGCACCTTCCTCGGCGAGATCGGCGACACCCTGGCCCACATCTGCCGCGACAACCGCGCCCTGCTGAGCGGCGCCGTCCTCTTCGCCTTCGCCAACCTCGGTACCTGGATGGTGCAGGCCAACCTCGTCTACTACCTCAGGGACTACCACGGTGTGACCCCCGCGGGCATCGGCGCGGTCCTGGCGGCACAGGGCGCGGGCGCGGTACTCGGGGCCGCGCTCTGCCCCTGGATCGGCCGCCGGTTCGCCCCCGGCCGTGTCGTCATCGCCGGCACGGTGCTGGCCGGTGCCGGCATCGTCGTCCTGGCCGCGGTACGCGACGTGACCGGCATCGCGGTGCTGTGGGCCCTGGTCTACGGAGTCGGCATCGTCAACATGGTGAGCTGGTTCGTACTGCGCCAGCGCACCGTACCGCCCGAACTCCTGGGCCGAGTCGTGGCCACGACCCGGATGGTCGCCTTTCTGACGATCCCGGTCGCCTCGGTGCTGGGCGGCGTGCTGGAACAGCACTGGCACAACATGTACTTGATCATCGCGCTCGCGGGCGGCCTGCGCCTGCTCGTCGGCCTCGGCGCCCTGGCCTCCCCCCTCAACTCCACCGCCGGCCGCACAAACCGCCCCGCGCCCCAACAGTCGACACCACCCCGCGGTCCCTAGGTGTATTGCCCTGTGAGGTTGGGGACGCGGCTGGTGGGTGGTTGTCCCTTGAGCGCGGTGTGTCCGCGGTGGTGATTGTAGGTGTGCGGCCAGGCGGGGTAGGCGGCGCGTCTTTCGGCCTCGGTCCGGTAGGGCTGCGCGTAGGCCCATTCGTCCAGGAGGGTGCGGTTGAACCGCTCAACC
>NZ_JBIVXW010000053.1:0-67773 GCF_044769405.1 Streptomyces sp. NPDC090442 | reverse complement strand
TTCCTCCCGCTTCTTTCGCCCGCCCTTCCTCCCCCGAGCCTTCCCGCCCTTGCCCTTGCCCTTGTTCTTGCCCGTCGAGGAGGCCGGCGCGCCCGTGGAGGGCGCGGGAGGTTCGGCGGCAACGGGGTCAGGTTCGGTGAGGTCTGCCCAGTCGTCATCGGTCAGGCTCATGATGCGGTTGCCCCCGGATCGTGGGTGTCGATCGATGCTTGTACGACGCCGGCGAAGTCGCGCTCCCACCATGGCACCGTCGCGACCAGGGTGGGACGGATGCCGGAGGCGAGGACCAGCGCACGACCTTGCGACAGGCCGCCCAGGTCGGCGACGTCGAGGATCGTGTCATCCCGGCCGGAGCGGCTGACGGACCGGTTCGAGCCGAACAGGCCGCCGGCGTTGGACGGTTGGAGGGTCACGGACGGGGATTGCAGCTCATAGGGGCCGGCAAGGCTGCTGAGCACCCTGAGAAATTCCTCTTCTTTGACGCCGCCGCCGTAGGTGACGAGGTTCGCGGAGGACAGCAGCTTTTTCATTCCGCGCTCCCCCCACACCTCCACCCCTTGAGACCAGGACTGAAGGATCGTCACCAGGTTGATGCCGCGACTTCCGTAGTGGGAATACAGGTTGGGAAGATGCTGCCACTTGCAGACGTTGGCGGCTTCGTCGAGCATGCACAGCAACTCCCTTGGGAGCCGGCCGCGGGGCGATTGCATCGCGTACCGCTCCGCCGCATCGCAGATGGCCACCGTCAGGGCGGTGACCAGTGCGCCGGCCGACCCCTCCCCCTCGCGGCTGACGAGGTAGGCGGTGTCGGTGGAGCGGACGAAATCGTCGGGGTCGAAGGCCCGCGCCTTTCCCAGCCCGGTTGGTGGGGTGACCCAGCGGGTTACCTCCGGCGACCGCAGCACTGAGGCCATCAGCCGGGCGGTTCCGTAGACGCCGCCGCGCTGTTTCTCGGGGGCGTTGAGCATGCCGCGTACGGAGGCGGCCGCCATCGCGTAGTCCGGGCCGTGTGCTCCCAGGATCCGGGCCGGTTCCTGGTCGCGATCGTTCGCCAGCCACTTGTAGACCTGCGTGATCGGCCGGTTGTCGAGGGCGGCCGCGAGGAGCAGGTTCGCCAAGAGTTCTTGGCCGGAGGGTTCGAAATAGGCGTCGGTTTGGGCGCCGTCCGCCCGGGAGTCCGCCGCGAAGTGCCCGGCGAGCTTTGCCGCGTCGGTCAGGGTTTTGATTGACGTCAGCGGGTCCCAATACCACGTGGGCTCTTCGCCGATGATCCCTTGCAGATCGAAGACCCACACCATGCCGACGGTGGCACGGCCACCGCGGGTAGCGTCGACTACGTCCCGCTTGTTCGAGGTACACACCACGGGCGCCGCGCCGTGGGACATGATGCCGGGAATGGCCTTACGCGTCGTTTTGCCGGTCCGCGGCCCCCAGATGTCGAGGTAGGTGTCTTCCGCGCTCCCGTAGAGCGGTTGGCCGCCGATGACGCTGTTGCCGATGAACAGCCCCGGCGGGCGGGTCGGGTCGACGCCCAACCGGTCGGCGGTTTTCCGGGCCCCCTGTGCGGAGAGCTTGTGCAGGTCCCGTCCCTTGGACAGGTGTCGGGCGGCCGCGTCGACCGGCAGACGCCGGGCCCGTCGTCGCAGCACAGCCCGCACCACGACGACGACCAGGGCAAGGACGGCGGCCGCCTCCAGGCCCAGCACCAGCCAGGCGAACAGGCCGGGCCACTGGTAGGAGCCGCCGATGAGGGCAAAGGGCAGCAAGAACGGATTGCCCGGCGGCGCGGGCCGGTCGGCGAAGGCGGCACCGGCGGCCGCGGCGAGCCAGAGGGCGCCCAGGGCGAGCAGCAGCACGACCATCACGGCCAGCAGCAGGTAGGAGGCCGCGTCGCTTTCGCCGCGGCGTTTGGTGAGCGAGCTCATCCCCGCCACCGCCGGTTGGTGTCGTTGACCTCCAACTCGGCCGGGGTCAATTCCACGTGCAGCGGGATCCCCGGCCGGCCGCCCACCTTGATGAGGAAGTTGCCGCGGCCGGGCGGATCGGCCTCCCGCTCCAGATGGGAATCCCAGGCCGGCGGAGTCGCCCAACTGTCCAGCAACCGCCGCTCCACAGAGGTCATGTGGACGACCTGAGAGAGCATCGACATCTCCTTTTCGGGCAGGCCCGCGCAGATCACCATGCCCGCCCGCTCAGCGAACCCCCTGGCCTTGGCCCGGTCGTGCTCATCTTGCAGCGACTCCAGGTCAGCCATGCTGTGCGTGACCATCATCTGACCGACGCCCTGTTGCCTGTTGAGACGGGTCAACGCGTCGATCCGGTCGACCAGACCACGGCCAACCCTCAAGACGCGCCACAGCTCATCCAACACAACGAAATAGTGCCGTTGCCGCTCTAGGCCAGCGTCGGCGAGCGCCTGAGCGACGGCGATACTCCCGAAGCCATACGACCAGCACGCCAACAATGCGGCCGCCTGCAACTTGGTGGCGCCCTCGTCGATCGCGGAGACGTCGAAAACGACCGGGCGGTCAAGGCGCATCGGCTGAGTGGTGGGGGCGGCGAACGTCTCGCCGAGCTGGCCGGCGCCGAGCATGCTCGTTAGGGAGGACTCCAGGGACTCCGTCACGTCCCGGTACCGGTCGAGGTCCCCGCGGTCGATGGCGACCAGCCGCAGTTCCGCCGGTGCGTCCTTGATGAGCCTCAGGAGATCAGCCAACACCGGGATGCCGTCGTGTCGTTCGTCGAGCAGCCGCAGAGCGGTGGAGATGATCGTCTCCTCCCGCTCCGTGGTGGGCTCGCCGCGGGAGATGGTGATCAGCGCCGACACCATGTTCAGGCGCCGGCCGTGCGCGTCGGCTTCCAGAGCGCGCCGGGCGTCACCGGTCAGCCGGGCCGCCGCCGCAGTCGCCTCCCCCGGGTCAAGGACGTTGAGATGCCCCCGACCCAGCCCCAGGGAGATGACCTGACCACCCAAAGCCTGAATCAGCGAGACGTAGTCAGGCTTGAGGTCACCAAGCACCAGGGGCATGACCCCTTGCGCGGACAGCGCCACGGACATGCGTCGCACAATCGTCGACTTTCCCAACCCGGGCAGGCCGAGCAGGAATCCAGAGGGGTTCGAAATTAGCTGTGCACGCTGGAACCACGCGACTGGATCGCAACAGACCGTGGCCCCGGTGTCGAGGTGACGGCCGAGGGGGGCGCCGATCATGGGGGTTCCCGAGCCGGCGCCGTAGGGCCACAGGCCGCAGACCTGAACGGTGGTCCCGCGCCATTCCGGGGCCGGGTCCAGATACGGCATGCTGCCGCCGCCGCGGCCCGGCCAGCCGCGCAGGCCGGGGCGGCGCGGCCGCGGAGGTGAAGGTGTGCGGGCCATCAGGTCCCCCTTTGCTGGTTGGTGCTGGTCACATCGCGTCGCGGACAGCTTGCGGTACGGCCAGATGCAGCGGCAGAACAAGGCCGATCGGCAGCGCCGCGGCGAACGCGGACGCCTGCGAGGCGCGCACCCGCCGCAGGACGATGCGGGCCGGCCCGGAGAGGTTTTCAACGGCCGCCACCGCCATGGGCAGTTGGGCCCGGTCGAGGACTGTCGCGGTGGCCAGGAGCCCGAACCGGGTGACGCCGGCGCCGGTGGCCTCCTCCCGTGCGGATTGGTCCGCGGCCAGTTTCTCCACGCTTTCGCGGGCCCGGCCGTTGGTGGTCTGATCGGCGCGTACCGAGGCGTTACGGCGATCGGCTTCCACGACCCGAGTAGCGGAGGCGGGGTCGTGCAGTCGATACAGCAGCGTCACGCGCTTGCGGGCCACGTCCGGATGAGGCAGAAGGAACCGGGTCAGGACGTTGGAGTAGACCTCACCGCGCGGTGCCCCGGACATCTGCCATGTCACCGAACAGGCCCCGTCGTGCCAGTAACCATCTTGGTACTCGTCCGCATCCGCGGGGCCGGCGTCGTCCCACGTCAGGTGGGAGCCGCCGCGGGTACGGGCTTCTTCGATCAGCACTGAGACGCTGGGGTCGTAGGCGACGCGGACGGCTTCTGACAGTTGTTCGGCGGTCATGGGGCGGGCGGCGCCGGCGCCGGTCATGTCCAGTGCGGAGGTCAGTCCCGGCAGCCGGTTGGCCAGGTCGAGGGCCATCTCATCTGCGGTGCGGCGGGGTCGCCCGTCGCGGGCCGCGCCGGAGTACGTCAGGGCGATGCGTGTGGTGATCTGCGCCGAGCCGGCCGGGTAGGTGTCGACCACGGCCGCCAGGACCTCCCGCGCCAGTTCGGGAGCATCAGCGCTGATCTGACCCTCCACCTCACGCCGCAGCCGAATGCCGGTGTCCGGCGCCGCCTCCACCGTCACGCTCGCGCCGACCAGCCCGGGCTCATGCGCGAGGCCGGCCAGCCACTGACCCCAGTGAGCCACCCACAGATCCACCTGTTCTTGGTCGACCAGAGCGGCGCCGTCACTGTCGCAGCTCAGCACGACGACGTGATGATTGGTGCGCGGGTAGGTCAGCAGCGCGAACGGGCGGTCGTAGGCGTCGCGCGCTTCGGTCAGCTCGGATCCGGCCGCCAGACCCGGCAGTTCGAAGTTCCCGGAGGGGATCCGGCCCAGCGGGCCGGAGCGGTACAGGGTGGTGCCGCGCTTGTGAGCGCGACGGTAGGCGGCGCCGGCGAACAGGCGTTGGGCGGTGGTGCGGCCGTGCCGGTCGGGGATGGACAGCGCCAGGACGACCACGCCCAGCACGAGGGCGAGGCCGAGCCCGACCCAGATCGAGGCCATGGACACCACGACCACCACCGCCAGGCCGACCAGCAGCATGATCGAGGGGCCCAGGGTGAGTTGGCCGACGACGCCACCGGTTCGCGGCTTTCGCCAGTTGCCGTATGTCGGCTGAGTGCTCTTTGCCGCCTGGTTACCTGCTGCCACGGGGCCCCTCCGGGTTCTGCGAGGTCTGGCTACCGGACGCCGGCGGTTGTGCCGGGGCGTTGCCGGAGGTGTTGGCGTTCGCGCCGGTCGGCACGGAGCCGGGTCCAGGGGAGTTCTCGCCCTGGTGTGTGTCGCCACCGCCCGGGCGGCCGCCACCGGTCGGCGCCCCGCTCGGACCGTTTCCGCCCGTGGGGCCGCGTCCCTGCCCAGGCACTCCCCCACCGGTCGTTGCCACCGACCGCGCTCCGCTGACAACGGCCTGCGTTGCTCCCCTGGCCGCGGCCTGCCCGACCGCGCTGGTGCCGCCGGTCTGGATGGCGATAGCGCCGGTGGCGACGGCGCCGCCGACGGACCCGACGGTGGCATGCCCGCCGCCGCCGCCCCCGGCCGCCTCAGATGCGGGGATGGCAACCCGCATGAGGGCAGGGAGTACCAAGATGGCGAGCAGCATGAGCACCACGCCGGTCAGGATGGTGACCATGTCGCCCTTCTTACCGCCGCCGCCATCACCAGAGTTGATCTGGTAGAAGGCCGCCGCGTAGCAGATGGCCGCGGCCGGTTTGTAGCACGTCAGCGCCACCATCAGCCCCGCGGATTTCCGAAACCACTGGTTTCCCCACGGGGTCGAGCTGGCGCCCGCCGAGAGCGGCAGCGTCCCCGCCAGGACCGGCAACGCGGCCTTCTGGATCAGCAGAAGGAAGAGCTGCACGACAACGGCGAAAATGATCAAGAGTGAGGCGATCAGCAGTAGCGCGCCCCCCGACACTGCGTTGAAGGCGACGGCGCCGTTCAGCATGTTGCCGAATTTGTGGCCACAGTCGGGGGTGTAGGTGTAGTCGGTGGTGGGCTGGCAGTTGATCGCCCGCGCCACGATCCACGTGCTGAACCGGTCACCGGCGAACATCAGCGCGTTGAAGATGCCAACGCCGGCGCTGCTGACGATGACCAACGTCAGCACACCGCGTAGTGCCTCCCGGCCGGCGGAGGCCCGCCGTGTCCAGGCCATGTGGCCGGCCGTCAAGATCAGCGACAGCACCGCGAACCAGGACGTGATCCATTGCAGATGCGCGGTGAGGAACGCTACGGGGCCGGACTTGTCATCCAACTGTGCGCCGTCGATGCGCAGCCAACTGGACGCCAGGGATTCGGTAAGCGACGCCGCCGCCTTGGCGAAATCACCAACGATTTTTTCGAAGGCGCTGCCGGCCATGGCGGAGATGGGGTTGTTGCCGTCCGGGCAACCAGCGATGCCGCTCAGAGCCGGAGTCCACGACAGGGTGTCGCAAGGGTCGGACATCACGCGCCCCCGAACGGAACGAACCCAGCAAGATCGTTCACACGGGTCTGCACGCCGCGCGTGGCCGGGATCTCCAGACGCCAATCGCCCCGCTCCCACTGCACCGTGACCGGCGTGACCACGTACGAGCCGTTGGTGAACCGGTGTACGAGCTGAATCACCGAGCTGTCCGGCGCATAGGTGATGATCTTGAACGCGGCGAGCTGGCCGTGTCGGTCCGCCTCAGGCGTCATGGGCCCCGACGTCGACTCGACCTTGGACCGCTCCGCGATGTAGGTGGCCTTGCCGGCGCCGATGGTCTGTTGCTCTGTGACCGACTTCCAGTCGGCGGCGAAGACGTACCGGCCGGAAATCTGGACAGCCGCCAGGAGTGCCCCGGTGGGGGTGTGCGCGTAGCAGCGGGCAACGTCGCCCGCCTGGACGGCCGGCCCGTCCGCTTTCGAGGCCGGCAGGGCAACGGTGCGCATCAGTGTCCACTGCACCCCTGCCGGAGCGCTCTGCGGGATCTCCTGTGTGGTGTCCGACAGTTGCGGGCAGTCGCCCATGTTCGACGGGCCGGACGACGGCGCCGCGGTGGGCCCGGGCGCCGCAGTGGGTCCGGAGCCGGAGCCGGCGTTGTCGTGTGAGGTGTCCGGGGAGCCGCTGCTGACCACCACGACGCCGGCGAGCACCACCAGCATCAGCAGGAACGCGGCAGCGATCAGGAAGCCCGGTTTCGTCAGCCAGGACCCGTCTTCGTTCTGTGATGACTTGGGCGAATTGCTGTCCATGTCTCCCCCAGGGGTCGCGGTCGGTTAGATCAACGCGCCGACGATGGCGGACGCGGTACCGGCCAGGCAGCAAGCCACCAGCACAACCCCCAGCGCCATGGCGTGCTCGCCGCCCTCCCCGCGCCGGTGGTTGAGGGCCATTTTTCCGGCGACCGCGAGGATTCCCCCCACGCAGATGGCCGTCACGGTCCAGGCCGCCCACCCGAGAACCTTGGTCAGCTTCTCGGCACCGGGGGGCCGGGTGCCGCCGCCGGGGTTCGGGACGTCAGCCAAGTGCATGACGTCGAGGTGTGCCACGTGGTGCGCGGTGTCCGCCGCCGCGGACACCAGGTCAAGGACGGCCATACTGGATTCCTCCGGAGAGCTGTACCAAGTCCCGCCCTAACGCGGTCACTTGGCGTGGTGTGTTCGATTCGATTGGCTCACCGCACCGCCAGGGCTCCACCCACGGCACGGACCAGGCCCGCGGCACCCCGCCCGAGACGAGGTGTTGCAGGTCGCGGAGGACCTTGGGCGGGCGTCCCGGGGCGTCGGCGACGACGACGAGGCCGAGCAGGGACACCCACGGCAGTACCCCGGAGGCCCATTGCCGGGCCGCGCTCTGTGCGGCCCGCAACCCGTCGTGGTGGCCGCGGGCGACCAGGACGACAGGAGCGCGCACGTGGTCAACGGGAGCGGGCCACACGCGGTGAGCATCCGTCCCCCCTCCGGGCAGAGCGCGCGTCAACGTGGTGACGCCCGCCCCGCCGTGGCACCCCAGGAACCACACGCGGCCCGATAGGGGTGATGGCTGGCGAGCCAGTGGAAGGCCGCCACCGGTGGGGGCGACCCCGCCCGGTTGCGGCCGCCCCGGCCCAGTCGGGGGCGCCAGAGCGTGTTGCGGCACCGGGGCGGGGGGTGTCGCGGCGGCAGCCGGCCTAGGGCCGGTGACCCAGGTGTTCCGCGGTTGCTCAACCGTCACAACTACCCCCCTTGTTCATCGTCGCAATGACGGTGAGTGTATCTACAAGTAGCTGACGGTACACAAGAGTTATCGTCGTCCGCTAACGTCGTTTCAGGTACACAAACGTTCCCGCTGGTCGTATTTGCAGACGGGTACGAGAGGCCGAGGGGGAGCAGTGATAATCCAGCGTCGGACCGACGCCAGATGGAGGACCAAGGCCGGTGCACGAGCTGTTGCGGGATTACCCGGAGGTCATGACGTTGCCGGAGGTGTGCGACGTCGTCCGGGCGACCCCACACGTAGTGAGGGAGCTCGCACGGACCAACGAGCTACCGGCGGTCAAGTGGGGGCGGGAGTGGCGCTTTCTGCGAATGATCATCGAGTCGCACGTCACCGGCACCGCAACAGCGAAGCGGGGCGGCCTACTTCAGGACTGGCCAAGCGTCCTCACCGCGGACGAAGTCGCGCAGATCAGCCGGTCCACCGTCCGGCAGGTGCAGCAGATGGCCGCGGCCGGTCACGTGAGGGCATTCAAGGTGGGGGCGGAGTGGCGGTTTCTACGCGAGGTCATAATCCAGTTGCTCGATCCGGGCCGCACAACGTCGAGTTGACGCCATGAGCGGGGGAGGCAAGAACGCCAACACGGCGGCAATGATCGGCATCAGCACCGGCGGCATCGGCATAGTGCTGGCGCTGCTGCTGACGATCGCCAGCATCAGCGACGATGACAACGGCATGGACAACATCGGCGGAGGCAGCGAAACACTGGACGCCCACCGGGTCCCGTCGCAGTACGTTGCGTGGGTATCCCGCGCCGGCGCCGTGTGCCCGGACGTCAGCGCCCCCCTGATCGCCGCTCAGATCGAGGCAGAGAGCGCCTGGAACCCCGACGCCGTGAGCCCGGTCGGCGCTCAGGGCCTGAGTCAGTTCATGCCCGGCACATGGGCATCGTGGGGAGTCGACGCCGCCAGCAAGGACGGCACCCCCAAGCCCGATGGCATAGCCGACCCGTTCACGGCCGGCGACGCCATCATGACCCAGGCCCGCTACGACTGTTGGCTAGCGCAAAAGGTCCGGTCCTACCACGTTCCTGGCGACACCGTGGCGCTCATGCTCGCCGCCTACAACGCCGGCCCGGACGCCATCCGCCGCTACCGCGGCATCCCCCCGTACTGGGAGACCACCGGATACGTGGCGAACATCCTCAAACGCCGTGACACCTACCGGCAGACGGGCGGCACCGGCGAAGGCGAGGCCACGCAGTTCGGGGCCCGCGTCGCGGCCTACGCCCGCCGCTGGATCGGCACCCCCTACGCGTGGGGTGGTGGGACCGTCAGCGGCCCCGGGCCCGGCCTGGGAGGCGGACAACCGGGCTTCGATTGCAGTGCCCTTGTGCAGTACGCCGTGTATCACGCCAGCTCCGGCGCGGTGACCCTGCCACGCGTCTCCCAAGACCAGGCGACCACCGGCGCCGCCGTCCAACGGCCCGCCGATATCCGGGTCGGCGACGTGATCGCGTTCGCGCTGCACGGTGCCGGCGACTTCGATCACATCGGAATCTACGTCGGCGGGGGCAAGTTCGTGCACGCGCCGAAGACCGGCGACGTCGTCAAGATCTCCAGTCTGAGCGACTACGCCAACAGTCACCAGCGCTACAGCGAGGTACCCACAGCGATTCGGAGGATGGGTTGATGACCAGGCCCCCCGCGCCCCTTCCCGTGCTGCGACGCGGCGCGTTGGTGCTCACGGCGGCCGCGGCCGCCGTCGCGCTCAGCGCCTGCTCCTCCTCCAGCAGCGGCGACGACGCCGCACACCCCGGGCCGACCCCCAGCCGCCCGGCCGCCACCGGTACCGGGCCCTACCCCGAGCCCCCCGGCACCGCGGTCAGCCCCATGCCGTCCGGCAAAGAGGGGATGCCCCACGGGGGCATCCCCTCCCCCGGCGACGTCGACCAGGGCGACGCGACCGCCGTAGCCCACGCAGCCATCACCGCAATGTGGACCGTGGACACCACCATCGACACCACGATGCAGGACGCCATCACACGGGCGGTAAAGGCTCGTTGGTGCACTCCCGCATACGGCCGGCAACTGGCCGAGCACCAGCCCCACACGGGCCCGGGCGCCGCCTGGATCCAGTGGGCCCAGCACCGGGCCTACACGACGGTCAGCATCAAGGCCACCGACGACGCCGGCCGCCCGGCCGACACCGCCACCACCGCCTACCGGCAGATGTCCATCACCATCACGCCCCACGGCCGCGACACATGGACCGGTCAGCCAGAGACCCACGCCGCATACGCCGTACTCACCCGCGCCGCAGCAGGCCAACCCTGGCGGATCTCGAACACCGTTACGCAATGAGGGCCGAAGGAGGACCCATGGAGACCGCGACCAGGACCGTACCCCGGTGGCCCTGCTACGTGTTGACCACCGAGGCGGACGGCACGATCACGCTGGACGGCCCCGCAGCCGACCCCGGCCCCTACCGCACCCGCGAGGACGCAACCGCCGCCGTCGCCGCCGTCGCCGGCCGAGTCCGCAGGCCGGTCCGCGCCCACGCAGCCGACGCCGACGGCACCGTTTGGCCCCTACTCGTCACGCCAGAGGCGACCGTCATCGAGGACGGCCCCGCGGTGGCCAAGCCCAAGCGGCAGGCCCGCAAGTCGCCGCCCCAGGCGAAGGCCCCCGACCGCAAACCGGCCGCAGCCACTCCCCCGCCGTCGACACCAACAGCCCCCCGCACGCCCACCGCCCCGCCGCCCCGTCGACCTGCACTCACCGTCGAAGCCCCCCGCAGCCGGCCCGCGCCGCCGCCGAGCCGGCAAACCATGCCCACCGTGCTCACCATCCGCTCCCTGGAGCAGGCCGGCCAGCTCCATCAGGCCGCAAAGCTGGCCGCCGACCTGGAAGGCGGCGCCGTCCAAGCCCACGGCCCCAGCCACCCCGACGCGGTCAACGCCCGCGAACTGCACGCCTACCTCCGGGCCAAAATCGGCGAACTGGCCACCGCCGCCCGGCTCTACCGCGATGTAGCCGAGCGCCAGTGGCACCGCCGCGACTACACCGCCGCCAACACCTCCGCAGCCGCCGCCCACTCCGCATGGCTGCACATCACCGACCTTGACGAAGCCATCGACGTGGGGCGTGCCATCGTCCGCATGCGAAACCTCATCCCCGGCGAGGGTATGCGCGCCTACCACAGCGCCCGCAGCCACCAAGCCAAGTTGGAAACCCAAGCCGCCCAACGACCGTAGGCGCACAAGATGAGGGCGGGACCGGTCACCCGGCCCCGCCCTCACGTGCTCCGACTCAGGCGCCGTCAGGCCAGGCCGCCCCCAACACCGCGCCAGCCGCCCAACGATCCGCGAAGACACGGGTCCCCGTCTCCGGATCCGCACCCAGCGACGCAACCAACTGCACGAGCGGATCCCCCGCGGCCACCTCCCACGCCAGATCAGCAATCGACTCCGCGGGCAACTCCATCACGCGACGCACCACGTCCGACGCCACGTCATCCCCCACGCCCGCGTCCACCGTCGAGGCATTCACCGGACCACCCCCACCGAGATGGCCAGGGCGCACAGGTCATCACCACGAGCCGGCCGCGGAGTCGCCATCGACACCGACCGTCGACCCGCGACCCAACCCACAGCCACCCGCACACGGCTGGTCGAGTCCGCTGGTACAGCCCGCGCCTGCCACATGCACACGCGACCGTCGGCCGTCGTCTGAACTACTCTGAGCACCTGATCCTCCCAAGGGGTCAAGGGGGCCCCGACGAGACGCAATCCGCAGGGGCCCGCCGTAGAGGGGCCGGGCCGTGAACCCGGCCCCTCTTTTCAGCACCGCAATGTACTCGCTTTCAAGCTCGCTTGCTAGCAAGCGAGTTAGGCGGCGAGCCTGCAAGCGAGGAGGCAGGCTAGCGCGCTACTATGCCGCGCATGACAGGAGAAGACCCCGAGGTAGTTGGCTCCTACTCCGAGGCTGGCGGAGTGGGCAAGACGATGACCGCTATCTCGATGGCGGTGTCTTACGCGAAGGAGTACCCCGACGAAGAGGTCATCCTTGGTGACCTTGACCCCCGTTCCGCGGCGTCGAAGTGGACGGGAGTCAAGCCAAGCGAGCCGGGCATGTCCATGGGCGCGATCATCGGAAACGAGGACGTGGAGGGGTGGGCCGATGCGCTTGCCATTCCGCTGGACCCGAGTAAGGGATGGCCCGAGAACCTGCGAGTCATCCCCAGTGAACGATCCCTGGCCACGCACGAAAAGAGCCCAGACGATCACGCCGAACTGCGGTTGAAGCGCAGTCTTGTTGGTACGCGCGCCTCACTGGTCGTCTTCGATTTTCCCAACCGCCAGGGGGGCATTCTCACCCTTAACGGGTTGAACGCCTGTAAGCGCATCGTCTACTCGGCAAAGCCCAATGAGGACGGACTAGATGGTGTAGACGGCGCCAAAATGACGGTGCGGAAGTTCAAGAAGCACCGCAAAGATGCGGGCATTGCTGGCGATCTGCCACGTGAAGTAGGCATCGCACTGGCAGCCGCCTACAAGGGCGCCGTTTGGACCCGCGACGCGTTGCGGGTGGTCCGCGAGTTCGAGAGAACGAGCCCCGGAATGCTGTTGACGCCCTACGTCGAGGACCTCGGGATCATTCAGGAGTGCAAGGCGGCCGGCGAGTTCTACGACGGCTACGAGAAGGGCAAGAGGGTGTTCGCGGCCTACCGTGAGCTGACATTGAAGAAGGTACTGGCATGACCGAGGAGCGCCCGACCCCCCGACCGCGGCCGGATCCCAACGCTGGAGAAGACCCCGCGGTTCCTGCAGGAACCCGGGGGCGCCAGCCCACAGCGGTGGCGCCCCCGCGGCGCGCTCGCCGAGGGCCGGAGCCCGTAGTTCAACTGAACGTCCGGGTCGCCCCGCTGATCGCCGAACTGGTCCAGGAGGTTTGCGACGAGTACGGGTGGAGCCAGCGTCGCGCGGTCGAGAATGCCATAGAGCGGGTCTATAAGCGCGAGCTTGAGCGCTTGCTCGCCCGCAAGAAGGCAAGCGAACAAGCTAGCTAACAGGCGAGCTTGCGGGCGAGCGAGCTTACCCGCTTGCTCGCCCGCGAGAAGGCAAGCGACCAAGCGGGTAAGCGAGCTAGCAAGCACGCTCGCCAGCGAGTAAGCAACGTAGCCAGCGAGCTAGCTGTGCTGATCAGAAAAGAAAACCCTGGGGATGCCCGACTACCACGAAGCGCACCCCCAGGGCCACCAAGGAGCAAGGAACACTCCCCATGTACAACCACAGTAAGGCTTGCCGGACACCCTGGCGTACCGATGGCCTGATCAGGGTGGGGGAGGACCGATGAGCACCCCCACCATCCAGATCGCGATCACGATCCTGATCGGACTTGCGTGCATCGTTGGCGCACTGACGATCGGCACGCGAGCCGTCTCCTACGCGGTCCAGCAGGTCCGGGCGATGCGGTCGAGCGGCGCGGAGACCACGGAGGCGGCCCGCGCCCGCGTGCTGGCCCGGGCCCGGCTGAAGAATCTGGCGTTCCTCTTCGTCTTTGCAGCGGTCCCGGCCACGATCTCGTTTGCGCATCTTGTGTCCTACGCGCACGACGCGTTGGGGCTGTCGGCGCCGTTGACGTACCTCGTTCCGCTGGCGCTGGATGAGGCCGCCCTCTATCTGATGATGCTGGCATTCGCAGATGCCGATGCGGGCGTGTCCGCCGCGGCAAACCGCATGTTGGTGTGGGCGTTTGCCGGCGGGAGCGCGTGGTTCAACTGGCTACAAGCACCCTCCGGCCCGGCGCACCCCGGTGCGCCGCAGTTCTTCGCCGGCATGTCCTTGGCGGCCGGCGTCCTCTTTGAACGGGGCCTAGCCAATGTCCGCCGCTCTCACCACAAGGCGCAGGGGCTCACCCGGTCGCCGCTACCCAAGGTAGGTGTACTGCGGTGGCTGACGGCCCCGCGGGAGACGGCGGCGATGATGCGTATTGCGATCACCGAGCCGACCATCACGACGGAGGCCGATGCACTGGCGGCCGTCCGGATGCGTAGGACGCTGCGTGCGCAGCGGCGGCAGGCTGACCAGGAGGCACGGGCGACGGCCGCACAGGAGGCGCCGGGCCGGTGGTGGCGCCGTCGCACGGTCGTCGTGCCGATGAGCCCGGTGTTCGCGCTGGCGACTGGCACAACGGCCGTGCGGCCGACGGCACTTGCCACGGTGCTGGAGCCGTATGCGCGTGCCGAACGTGCCGAAGCGGCGAAGGGCGTGCCACAGCAGGCGGCACAGCCGCTCACCCTGGAATCGGTGCTGACGATGGCGGCACAGGCCGGCACGCCGGCACAGGTCGAGCAGCAGACGGAGGAGCTGGACGCGTATGTGCGGCACATGGAGAGCCGGGCCGACGAGACGGAGCGGGTACTGACCACCGGTGCGATCCCGCACCAGGAGACACCGCCGCACAAGGACGACGAGGCGGAGCCGGAGGGGTGCTACCCCGACACGGCACGGCTCACGGTCGTACCGGCCCGCAGCACGTCCAAGGAGATCACGGCCCGCCTCACGGCGGAGCCGGAGGAGACACGGCACACGCACACTCCGGCGGTCGAGCAGGAGCGTGCCGAGCCGGCCGCCGCGCCGGAGCCCGCCCAACAGCCCCGGCGTAAGGACGGCACGAAGAAGGCGCAGTTCTTGGCGATGTGCGCAGAGATGGGGGTCCGGCCCGACGATCCCCGGTGCAACAACGCCATCGCGGAGGAGGTCCGCAGCACGCTGCGGGACCGCTACGGCGTCCGCTACGACCGCGGCGCGGCACAACGTGCCGTGGGCGAGCACCGGGCGGCCCTGGCGACACAGCCCGGCACGCCGGCGTTGACACAGGGATGAGCACCGCAGCCCAGGGGCACACGTGGCAGGCGTGTGCCGTCGACACTGAGGGGGAGTCAGTGAGCACACCGGAACCGGGCCGCAGCCTTGTGCCGCGGGCGATGGCTCAACCCAGCGGCACCGGCGATCTGTCGGCACGGCTCGCCGCAGCACAACGGCGGCTGGACGTCGCACAGGACGCCATCATCAACCAAGCCCGCCACGCGGTCGACACGGCACAAGGCGAGGCCCGTGCGGCACATGAGCGCGCCGAGGCCGCGCACCGGGCGAACAGCCGCCTGACCGACGAGCGCGACCGTCTGACCACCGTGGTGGACGATCTCCGTGCCGAGCGGGACGAGCAGCGCACGAGGGAAGCGGCACTTCGGGAGGACCTGAGGGCGGCCGCCGAGCAGCGGGAGGCGGCACAGGCCGCGCAACTGCGCGCCGAAGGCGCGGAGAAGGCCGCGTTGCAGCTCGCCACCGAGGCCCAGGAGGGTGCCCAGGCGGCCCGTAGCCAGTGCCAGGAGGCATTGCGACAGCTTGCCGAGGTGCAACAGCACGAGCGTGCCGAACGGGCGGACGCACAGCGCCGCGTCGTCGAGGCACGCGAGGCCGCCGACCAGCGCGTGTCCGATGTGGAGCAGCGGGCACGCGCTCAGGTCGCGGCGGCGCGTGCCGAGTTGGAGGAACTGCGGAGGCAGCTCACCACGGCGCACACGGCACACGCGGCAGTCGACGCCGCACGTGCCGAGGCCGAAGGCGGTCAGGTCGCTGCTGTCCATCTGGCCGAGGCGGCACAGCACACCGCCGAGCGTGCCACGGCCGAGGCCGGCGCGACACGGCAGCGGCTCGCCGATGCGGAACAACTGGCACAGGAACACGGCGCGACGTTACGTGCGGAGCTGGAGGAGTTGCGAGAACAGCTCACCGCGGCCCACGTGGCACATCACGGATGCGCCGGGAAGCTGTCGGAGGCGAAGGGGGAGGCGGAGCGCCGGGTGTTGGAGGCACAGCAGGCGGCACAGGCCGCGGTCGACGACGCAGCCGAGGCCCGCCGTGCGGCCGAGGACGCCGACCAGGACGAGGCGGCCGAGGCACCCACGCCGGCCGCCGTGCCGCAGCAGCGCACCAGCTCCCAGAGCGACCAGACCCAGGGCGACCGGGGAACTGGTGCCGTTCGCCCCGCCCCGGAGACGACGCCGGCGGACGCAGCGTCAGGCCGCGGGCGGCAACGAGCCCACCGGAACCAGCCGAAGAAGGGGAGCCGGAGCCAGCGCCGCCGGGGCCGTTAAACGACGTAGGGGCCGCCTCATTACGAGGCGGCCCCTACTCCGGCGTCAGGTCAGGACGTCGTTACGAGCTTGAGGAGATCGTCAAACGCGGCCCGTTGTACGACAAGTACCGGGCCACCAGGCGATTTGGAGTCCCGGACCGCAGTCCAGCCGTCGACCGAGGCGCATTCCACGCACTCATTGCCACCGCCCCCGCTGTAGCTACTCTTCACGAAGCGGGCCGCCGCCAGCTCCGCAGCGGTCGGACGGGCTGCGCTCATGTTGCGTACTCCTCATGTACTGATCTCAAAATCCCCAGAGAGCGGTCCGTAGACAGGGCCTGACTCCGAAGGTAATCGAACGTAGTTTTGTAGGACTCCACCTCGACGGGATTGGAGACATATACGCCCCCGCCGAGCAGTTCCACATACACCGCAGCCTTTGTTCCGGCCTCCAGCGTGACAAAGTGGCCGGCGCCGGCAGCACTTGCGCCGCTGTCGAACTTGATCAACTGTATGTCGACGTTGGGCCGTTGTGCAGCCTCGATCAGGTGCGCGATCTGTCCGGCCATGACGTCACGGTCGCCCACGACGCTACGCAAAACCGTCTCATGCAGGATGGCCCACAGATGCAACGGCGGCAGTCCATCCCGGGTGGTCAGGACCTGCTGACGCTCCATCCGCGCATCAACCATGCGCCGGATCGAGGCGTCGTCGCGGCGAGGATGCTCGGCATGGTGAACTGCCCGCGCGTAGCCGGCGGTTTGGAGGAGGCCCGGGACCAGCCACGGAGCCATGACGCATTCGGCGTCGGCCGTCTGCTCCAGGTTGAGCAGGGGATGGAGCGAGGGCGCGACCGCGTCATCGGCCCACCACTGCGGTTGCCCTCCCTCCGCCAGGCGCACCAGGGCGGCCGCTTCCGCTGACGTTGCG
Source organism: Streptomyces sp. NPDC090442 (assembly GCF_044769405.1). Classification (NCBI taxonomy): domain Bacteria; kingdom Bacillati; phylum Actinomycetota; class Actinomycetes; order Kitasatosporales; family Streptomycetaceae; genus Streptomyces; species Streptomyces sp. NPDC090442. The sequence goes on along the minus strand of NZ_JBIVXW010000053.1, from coordinate 50,773 downwards.
CCGCTGGCTTCGGCGAGCAGCCGCACCGTGCGGGCAACGATCTTGTGCGCGCTGAATGGGTCCTCGTAGCGGCTGACCGTGGATTTTCCGTATCGTGCGCGTTCGGCAACCTGTTCTTGCGTGTATCCACTGCGATCACGCAGGGCCCGCAAGCCGTTCGCGATCTGCATACGTGCCGGCTCTGGCATGGTTCCCTCCTCTCTGTCGCGGTCAGCAGTTGACCAGGAGGGGTGACAGCGACGCAAGCCACGCATGCGACGAAATCCCTTAGGGGGAATTTCTTCATGGGACTCCCACGGGGGGAGTCCCAGTGCAACACTGTCGGTGTCGCTACGTACGGCGGTTCACCGGTCACACCTGGTGATCTTGCTTTTGTGGCGGGCCAGTTGCAGGCGTCTAGGGCCGGAGCAGCCTATGCCAGCGAACCAATCGATCAAGCGCGTCTACCGCGTACGCGAGGGAGTCCCCGAGCTGGCGAGGCTCCAGGGGACCGCGTGCATCGTGTGCGGCCGTAGCCGCGGCCGAGGCCCTGCGCTCCAGCCGGCGGGGCAGGTCCGCACCATCCCCGATATCGGCGCTCCGCTGTGCTGGGACGTCCGGGTCTGCCAAGACCACCGGGGGGCGAAGTGAGGGCCCCCGCAGGAGAGTTGACAGGCGCCCAGTGGATCGCGAGCGCCGCCGACGATCCGGAACGCATCTTCAGGCAGTGGCGTACGCATCGGCTTCGCACCGCGATGATCCCACTCGGGGTGACGTGTGACGCCGTGGTCATGCCCTACCGCACGGCCTACGACATCCTGCCCCTACTCGGGTCCCGGGTCCCGGTCCTGTGCGATCAGCCGTGGCAGCGCGGCTATGTGCTGGTACCGCCCGGGACCGCCGCGAATTGGCGCGTCGACTCCACCCGCCCGTTAGGGACCGGTAGTTGGGTCGCGGCACCTGAACCCGGCGCCTCCCGTCGAAACTGGCCCGTCACCTGGGCCGTGCTCCCAGACGGCAGCGGCACCACCGCGCACCCGGCCGAGCTCCAGCGGCACCTGACCGCCTATCTCGATCGGGCGGGGGAGGCGACATGTTGAGCCGGACCGCCTTTGAACGGGCGTTAGACGTCGCGGTGGAGGCCGGGGCGGTAGAGGCCGCGGTGCGTGGCGCCTGGACGGTCGGAGGAGTCGCAGAGATCCCCATCGGCGCCCGCTGGCATGTGGTCCGTGTAGCCGAGGCGGTAGGGCGACAGGCCGTTGACGAGCTGCGGACGCGCCGCCTGCCCCACGGCCCGGCGCTACTGGTCCCCAGCCGCGTCGAGGTCACGCTCGACGAGGCCGGGCGGGAAGAAGAGGCCCACTACCCCGGATACGTCGAATTCGTGGTGCCACGCGGCGAGCGCGCTCATTGGCCGCCCCTACGAGGCCGACGCCGAGAGCTGAAACTCATCAGCCAGTGGGCCGCCGACGGCATCACGTACTGGCCGGCCCCAATCATCAACACCTACACCGGCCGCCGCACTCTGGGAGGCGACGGGCGTACGTGGATCACCGTCCCGCACCCGCTGGTCTCCTCCATGACGCCCCCGGAAGCGCTGGCCAGTGGTATCGCCGCGGCCCTGGAGGAACTCACACCCGTTGCCGTGGGGGCGAGGTGAGCAGGGCTCACCTCGCGACGTTCGTACTCGTCGTGGCCGTCGTGATCGTGCCGCCCATGCTCCGCGGCCCGCACTTCACCCCACCAGCCAGGCGCCAACCGGTGCCGGAACGCCCAAATGGAAGGAACGAAACATGTCCCGTCTCACGGGAGTGGGCCTGTTGGCCGTCGCAGCCGTAGGCGCCGCCCATGCCTACTTGACCGACGCCCGAGCTAAGCACACCCTTGCGCTCCGGTACGAGGAACTGCGGCAGCGTCTCGCGGTGCGTGAGGCCGACGAGCCCGACCAAGACCCGGAGCACGCCGCGCTTCTCACGCAAAATTGCTGGATCAACCTTGTCGGCATCCGGTACGAGATGGGGCTGCTGACCCGCCGGGGCCTGGAGCAGGCCGCGCAGTACCGCATGGACACCGAAGGCGGACGCAACGCCTGGACGCGGATTCGTGAGGCGCGCATCCCCGAGACCCACGGCCGCAAGGACTGGGACCTCATCGAGGCGTACGACGCCGCGCACAGCCGGGCGGCGCTCAAAGCAGCAGCGGCCTAACTGATCTCCGCTCCCTGCCACGTGTACCACCGTCAGGGAGCGGCGCCCCGGACGCGATTCGGGGCCAGGCCGCCGGCATCCCGCCGGCGGCGCACCGGTCGAGATGCGGTGCACAAGGGTGCCGCCTCCGGTTCCCGCCTTGACGGCACCCCGGGGCCGGGCGTCTGTATCGCGCGCCCGGCCCCCCTTCAACCGCCGCCGGGGCCTGACCCCCGACAGGACCCGGCGGCCCCAGGCCCCCCGACCACACGCCCGGCCGGGGGCCTCCACCACCACGAATGACGAACAGCGAGCTATGGAACCCACCGCTATCGACCCGGCCGAGGCCGCCACCAACCCCGACGCCGTACGCGAGGCATGGCGCCACGGGGAGGCCGCCGAAATCCCCACCGGCCAGCGATGGCTAGCCGCCCAACTCCCCCTGGATCTCGGCATGATCGCGATGGCGTGGCTCACCGCCAGAAGACGCCATGTCGGTTCGCTCATGGTCAGCGTCCTGGAGACGTCGGCGTGGTGGCTGGTCCCTCTGGGCTCCACCGACGAGTTGGAGGAACTGGAGCACATCACCGTCCATGGCCAGGGCACGACGCTGACCATCCCACCCCCCGACTCACCTCAGACCGCCACCCGCACATGGTTGGTGCTGCCCTCCGAAGGGCTCACCGATCCCCAGGACCTCCGGGCCGCTCTCACCAGCATCAGCGGCCAATACCGCGTACCGACGCCGACCAGGAACCTGACATGACCACCGACTACGCCCTGACCGTCCCTTACATCGCGCTCTGGAGCGCAGAGCAGGACCTTGCGCCCCGTCGATGGGTCCGGCGAGGAGAAGATGGCGAGCGACTCGGGTATGTCGACGAAACCCTCTACGACCGGGACCGGTTCGGAGCGCTGTGGGCGCGCTGGTCCTCGGCACGGGGCAAGGGACGGCCGCAGCTTCAGGACGTGCACCCCTTCCGCCAGCGTCGGGCGGTTTTGCAGGAGCTCTGTCAGGTGTGCGGGAAGCCGGCGTTGGCGGCCGGCCGGTACCTGTACTTGTTCACGAAGGCGTCAGCGCCCATCTACGAGGGGCGGTTGACCAGCACGCCGCCGATCTGCACGACGTGCGCGCCCACGGTCGTGGAGGAGTGCCCGCACCTTCAGCGCGGCTACGTGGCCGTATGGGCGGAGCGGGCGCCTTTGTGGGGCGTGCAGGGCATCCGCTATCACCCGCGTACCCGCCTGCCCCGGCCGGAGGACGACGGCGAGTTCGTCAGTGTCGAGTACGGGGCGGCGCCGGAACTGCCCTGGATCGTCGCCTACCGCCAGGTGGTGTCGCTGCACGGCCTGACCCCCGTGACCGACATCGCAGCCGTGTCGACGGCCGAGAGCCTGCCCTAGACCCGGTGGGCCGACCGCGGCACAAAACCGGCCGGCTCACCCGCACCAGCCCCCGCCCGGCAAGCTCGACGGCCCGAGCGGGACCCACAGCCCCCTGCCTGGGCCAGCTCCTTCGCGCAATGCTGAGCTCCGGCAGGGACGCAAGACCCGGCGCCCTGCCCGACAAGGGCGACCGGTGCACCATCACGCATCGACGACACGAAGGGAACATGTTATGTCTGCACTGCTGGACCGGGTACCGACTCTGTCCCACCAGATCAACACCGAACCCGCCGGACCGGCCGCTACCCGGCCGTTCGGTCTCGACTCACTCACCAACCCGCAGGTGATCGACGGTCGGCGCCCTGTCGTCGCGGTCGACCCGGTAACACAACTCTCGCTCGCCGACGGACAGGTGTGCATTGACGGCGACATCGTCACCATGGGGTCGGCCTGCAACACCGAGTCGGACGGCAAAGACGTTCTCGCCGTCGACATGGATCTGAACGACGACGAATGAGCCCCAACTATGGGCAGGGCACGCGCGGCGGTGCTTCGCCGCGCGTGCTCGTCGTCACCTATGCACTGGACCCCACCGCGGACTTCGTCCTGCGGGAACTGGGCGCACGCGGGGTGCCGTTCTGGCGAACCGACCTCGCCGACTTCCCCACCCACACGACGCTGCACGCCGAACTCCAGCCGGATGGCCAATGGGCCGGCGCCTGGCACGGCCGGGGACGAGGAATCGACCTATCAGAGCTGCGGGCGGTGTGGTGGCGTAAGCCGACCGGCCACGAGTTCGCCGAGACGATGAGCGCCCCAGAGCGGCGGTTCGCCGCCACGCAGGCCAAACAGGCAATGACGGTCCTGGGAGCACTGCCCGGCGTCCTGTGGGTGAACCGGCCCCAGGCGAACGCCGATTGCACCAAGCCCGTCCAACTTGCTGCCGCCGTCGAGTCCGGGCTGCACGTCCCCGAGACGCTGATCACGAACGACCCGGACGCCGTCGAGGCGTTCGGGCAGCGGTGCGGCGGCCGGATCATCACGAAGGTGCTGGGAGGCATCGTCCACACCGAGGACGGCAAGCGCGGCCAGCTCTACAGCCGCCGCGTCCCACCCGAGCAATGGAACGATCCGCGCATCGCGCTGACGGCGCACCTGTTCCAACGCGAGATCGTCAACAAGGCGTACGAAGTCCGCGTAACCGTCGTCGACGGCCGCCTGTTTCCCGCCGCGATCCACGCGAGCGCCGGCGCCGCGCTGTTGGACTGGCGCCAGCACTCCCGCGAGCACACCTACGAGCTCGCGACGCTGCCCCGGCACGTCCAGGACGGGATTCGGGCGATGATGCGCCGCCTCGGACTCACTTTTGCCGCGCTGGACTTCATCGTGGACACCCAAGGCGCGCATCACCTTGTGGACGTCAACGCGGGCGGGCAATGGGCCTGGATCGACGTCACCCGCGAGGCCATCACCCACGCCATCGCCGATCTTCTTCAGAAAGGTCACACGACATGACCCCCGAGGACATCCACGGTGACGCCGTCGCCGCCCGCGCGAAGCTCACCCAGGTGCTCGCCGACACCGGCGACCTGACCGACCCGGCATGGCGCGTGGCGTTCGAGACCGTGCCCCGGCACGTGTTCGTCCCGTTTTTCTACGACCACGCCGGCAACCGCATCAGCAGCGACGACCCCGACACCCGCGCGCAGTGGTTCACCGCCGTGCACGAAGACCGATCCTTGGTCACTCACCGCACCAACGGGGCCGCCACGTCCTCCAGCTCTCAGCCCTCGCTCATGGCGGGCATGCTGCAAGCCCTCGAAGTCACAGACGGGATGCGCGTGTTGGAAATCGGTGCGGGCACCGGCTACAACGCCGCGTTGCTCGCTCACCGGCTCGGGGACGACCAGGTGGTGACCATCGACATCAGCCACGACATCACCGCACCGGCCCGTGACCGGCTCGCCGTCGCCGGGCATGGTCCCTTGGTGGTGACCGGTGACGGGTCGTTCGGCTGGCCCGACCGGGCACCGTATGACCGGATCATGGTGACCTGCCGACTCGACAGCATCCCGCCGGCTCTCGTCGCCCAACTTGCCGAGGGCGGGTTCATCCTCGCTCCCCTGGGCAACGCCCTCGCGCGAATCCATCGCACTGGCCGCCGCAGCGCTGCGGGCCGGTTTCTGCCCAGTGGCGCGTTCTTCATGCGGCTCCGTCGAGGCGCGGGCGACGGTGTCCCCTCCCGCCGTCCGGAGCTTCCCACCGGTGAGGGGCGCGCGTCGGCCTTGCCTGCCGCTGCCATCGGTGACAACGCGTTTCGGTTCTTGGTGAGCATCGTTGAGCCTGGGCTCACGTGGCAATACGACGTCGACGACGACCGGCGCATCACCGGTGCCCGCGTGTGGGCCGAGGACGGATCGCTTGCCGAGCTTCGCCCTGACGGCACCGTGACCGAGATCGGCCCGCGGCCGGTGTGGGGCAATCTCGAAGCCGCACACCGGATCTACCGGGACGCCGACCAGCCCGGCCCGGACCGCTACGGCGTCACCGTCGACGAGCGGGGACAACGGGTGTGGCTTGACTCGCCCGACGGCCCAAGCTGGGCCCTCACCACCTAACGTGCATCGCGCGGTACCCCTCCAGCTCACCACCCGATCCAGATCCGGCGGGGCGGCCGAGGGCAGCACCGCCGCCCCGCCCGGCCGCCTCACAGGTCGAGCCCCAGCGCGCGATCCGGTGCACAGTGCAGGCACGCCGGGACTCCCGCGGCCAGGGCATCCACCGCGTCCCGCCGCGTGGCCGGCACTGTCCGCGGGCCCCGGGCATCCGGGCACCCACCCCGGTGGACAGCGATAGGCCGCCGGGTGCGACCCACGTCCACCTGTATCACCCACTCCGCAGCCGCCGCCGGCCGCGGCCGCGGTCCAGTCGACGCCGGCACTGCGGCCGCGACGGGCCGACCGGCGGCCCCCTCCGCCGCCGCCAGCCGGCGCCGTACCTCCGCAAGCTGGAGCGACAGATACCGCTCCAGCACCCGCAGGAGATGCGTATCGGTCGGCCACAGATGCTCGTACATACGTACGATTCTGTCACCCGGGTCGGGAAACCTCCGCCCAGGCCCCCACCGGTCTCCCCAGGCCCTCCACCAGCCACCCCAGACGGCGGTACCGTGGACACCAGACGACCCAGGAGGCCCCTGCAGTGAGCGCCCTACCCGCACCCGAGCCCCCGCCCCGCAACCCCTACCGGCTGACCGCTGACCAGGGCCCTCGTACCCGAGCGGAGATCCGCGCCGCCCTGGCCGCGCACTCCCCGGCCGATCTGGTGCTGTTTGACGCGCGCCTGGACGCCGCACGCGTCGGCGAGCTCCCGGATATCTACGCCGAGGCCCGGCACGTGGTGGCACTACGCAGCCGGCCGGAGGTCGACGCCGCGATCACCGCGTCCCTTTCTGGTGAAACGGAAGGGGACCTAGTGCCCTGGCACGAGTACGCGGCCATACTCGCCGTCGGCGAAGAGGGCGGCCGCCCTCGGTGAGCGACTGGACCGTCTATCTCCGGCCCCATCTGGGCGAGGAGATTGCAAGCCTGCCCCCGGACGGCCGCCGAGCGGTACACGAAGCGCTCGCCGCGCTCGCCGCGGATCCCCGCGCCGGCATCGCAGAGCCGATCACCGCGGCGGAGCTCCGCCGCATCACCACCGGCCCGACGCCCACCGGCGACAGGATCACGCTCCTGTACCGAGTCCACGAGGACGAGCGCCGGCTAGAGCTCATCTGGATCATCTCCGGCCCGTAGCACAGCCCAGAAGTCGCAAGTGGGGCCCGGCAGTTGCCGGGCCCCACTGCTGTCCGCACGGATCACTCTGGATGGATGATCATGCACGCCCGCCCCGGGTGAGCCCGCGTCCCGTAGCTACTCCACTCGGAACACAGCCGATCCCCCGACCCAAAAGGCCGGTTGATGGTCCACGTCACCACGTTGCGGCCGCGATCCTCCTCCGCACTGGTCCACCCGCGAATTGACAGCGCCTCCCGGCCGCCGCGCTCGACAAACAGCCGCGCCTGCGCGTGGAGGCGAGCCGGCGCCCGCGACGTCGTCACGCGATCCACGTGCAACCCGCGGCCGTACACCGTGACCGTATTGCCCTGGCGCGTCGCCGATCCCGTCGCCGACGCCGGCCCAGCGACAGCCCCCACCACACACGCCGCGGCAATCAGTGCCGCATACAACCTCTTTGTCATGCCAGCACAACGGCCCCATTGACATCCAGACATCACATCAGCATCAAAACCACCCCGCGCGGTGACACCACGCCACGACGAGTTGACACAGGATCATCAAACGCCCCGCAACCCGCCGGTGCCGCTGATAGCGTCGTCCCGTCCGGTCGTGCAGCACGCCGGACACCTCCTCACCGCCACGGCCCACCGACACGCCCCCGGTGGCCGTGCGCGGCCGCCCCACCGTCACAGGGGCACGCCCGCCCGGCCCCCTGGCCTCCCCCGTGCCAGGGGGCCGCGGCATACCCGGCACCCGACAACACCCCGTCAGCGAGCCAACCCCCGGCACAGCGCCACAATCTCCGGCCGCACCCGCCCCGCAGCCGCCGCACACAACGGCCCCATCTCCCGCCCCGTCACCCGACCCCCCGGCATCGAGGGCAACGGCCGCCGCACCGGCGCCGGACGATGCCGGCGCCGAACCGGCGCCGGGCGGCGCGGAGTTGGCGCCGGCCGATGCGCCGCCGGCCGTCGAGAAGGACGCGCCGCCGCCCCGCCGATCGGCCGTCGCGCCGGTCGGTCGTCGTCGTGCGGCCGGCCGGCGTCGACCGGCGCCGGCCGCTCCGCCGGCGCCGAGGTGCCGTCACCATCCCGCCGCGGGCCAGGCGCCGACGTCACCAACTCCCGCGCCGGCCCCGGCACCATCGGCGACGGCGACCAGGACCACGACCGCGCCGGCCCCGGCACCACCACCCGCCGCCCCACACCCGGCCCCCGCACCACCACACACCCACAGGCGCCACCCAGCACCAGCACCAGGACCAACCACCGCACCACACCCCGCCTGACCATGCACTGACCAACGGCCCCCCGCCCGCCCCGTCACGCCAACCGCTCCGCACAACCACACCATGCGTAACGTCGCGGGCCATAGGGGACACTGGAGGCCGCCCGGCGGCGCTCGCGTCCGGCCGATGCTGCCCGCCGCCGGGCCCTCCCCACCCCGCACCACCCCGAGGACACGCACGATGAGCAACACCGCCGGCCAGGTCGCCGAGCAACTCGCAGAGACCGCGTGCGAGCTGCACGACACCACCGGATGGGAGGAGCTGGGCCCGGCCGCGGTGGAGGACGCCCTCCAGGCGATCGAGATCACGGCCCTGGCCCTGACCATCGCCCGCCCCGGCATCGGCACCGAGATGGCCGCGATACTCCGAGCCCTCCACACAGCCCGGACCCGTCTGGGCATCACCCCGCCCCCCAACGGCGCCGACGAGACGCGCGACGCCGACGAGGCACAGGCGACGCCGCGACGGCCACGCCGCCGTGCCCTAGGCCACGGCTGGCGCGGCATCAACACCCCGTAACGTCACGACCGACGCCGCTCCGGTACGTAGCCTCCGGCGGCCCTCCGGGGGGCGCAACGCTCCCAGAGGGGCCCAGGGCACGACTGTTGGGTGCGGGAGGGGAAGGGGTTGCGGTGGTGGGGGTGTGGGCCGTGTGGTCCCTCCGGTCGGTCGCCACCTCCGCACCATGCCACACGGCGCCGGGGGCAGCTCCGCAAGCTCCGCCACCCCCACCACCGCGCGGCCCACCGTGAGATGCCGACCGACCGGAGGGACCACCCACCCCACACCCGGACCCCCTCCGTCCTAGCGGACACGCCGACCCCGACCACCCCACCACCCACCATCCCGCCACACCCAAAAAAGAAACTGACACATCATCAAAAAGGCTCTGACCTGCCACTTCTCCATCACGAAACACCTTCGACGGATTGCAATTTGGTCTGAAATATGATGTAATTGGGGTGTTGGTCGGGGGAGGGAATCCCCGCTCTCCGGCCAATCGGGCGGGCCGCATCCCACCCGATCACCACCCCAAACCACCACGAGGAGCACCCATGGCAACCACCGCCCTCAAACACAATGCTGACCCGCACGTGACGTTCTGGGGCGTCCAGCAGGGCCTCAATTGCTACCTCACGCGCAACGGCGTGCGGTCCACGCAATTCGCATACGCCTCGCATCAGTTGGCTATGGACTTCCTGCGACACCGAGTCGACCCCGACGCCCCCAAGATGCCTTACCAAGAACGCTGGTGGGAGGCCCGCAACGTCCACACAGGCGAACTCCTCTACACCCCGGAGCGCTTCACCGCCCCCCGCAAGGCCACGTAACCCCACGACCCGTATCGCTGCACCCCCGCCCAGACCGGCGGGGGCGCAGCGCTATTCAGGCACCCCGCGCGCGTCGCGCACTGGCCGTACCACGATCCCCCGAGGGTCGATGGCGCACCGTCAGAAATGGCCCGACCTGCATTTTCTTCCCTCGAAACACCCCCCAACGGATTGCAATGCGAGCTTGAACGTGATGTAATTGGGGTGTTGGCCGGGGAGGGAATCTCCACTCTCCCCGGCCAACCGGGCGGGCCGCATCCCGCCCGGTCACCACCCGAAACCACCACCCTGGAGTCCCCCGTGACGACCACTCAGCAGCAGACCCACCAGTGGGCTACCCACAGCATCGACGACCTGACCGCCCACCCCGGCAACACCCTCCCCGAGCCGGACGCCGAGCTGGTCGCCGACATCACCGCGCACGGCGTCACGGACCCGCTGCACATCGTCCTCACCGGCAACGGTGAACCCCTGATCGTCGACGGCCGCAAGCGCGCCGCCGCCGCCCGCGCCGCCGGACTGGCCGAACTCCCCTACTCCCGCCGCCCCCTCATCCGCGTGACCGACCTCATGCGCCACCCGCGCAACGCCCGCAAGGACGCCCGCGCAGACCGTGAAATGGTCGAGTCGATCCGCGTCAACGGCGTGCGAATCCCGCTGAAGATCACCCTCACCGACAAGGGATGGAAGGTCATCGACGGGCACGTTCGTCTTGACGGCGCCAAGAAGGCCAAGATCACGCACGTGCCCTACGAGCGCGACGACGAGCGCGACGACGCCGGGCAGTACCTTGACATGGTGGCAACCGCCCGGCACCGCCGAGGACTGAAGGCCGCCGAGGAGCACGGCGCGTTGTTCGCGGCCGCCGAGTGCGGCGCGTCCCTGGCAGAGGTCAAGGCGGCCGGCGGATTGCGCACCCAGACCGAGGCCCGCAAGGTCATCAAGGCCGGAGGGTCGAAGACGGTCAGCAAGGTGACGGCGCATCACGGCCTGACCCTGGACCAGATGGCAGCCCTGGCCGACCTCCCCACCGACGCCGCCCAGCGCATCGAGCAGGCCGCCGCCGAGAGCCGCTACACCCCCAACATCACGCACATGATCACCCGCGAGACCCAGGCCGCCGCCAACGCCGTCAAGGCCGAGAAGCACCGGGCCAAGCTGACCAAGGCCGGCGCCCGCATCGTGCCCGCCGACGAACTCAGCCCCAACGCCCGCCCCGTCGCCGAACTCGACGACGACGCCCGCACCCACCACCACAAGAGGTGCAAGGGCCACGCGTGGACCCTGGAGACCGGCGACGACCACTACACGGCCTACTGCGTTAACGCCGTTCTCTACGAGCACATCGCACCGGCCAGCGACACGGTAGAGCAGGTCTCCCGCGCCGCCGCCAAGGCCCACCGCGCCGCCGTCAAAGCCGGCAACCGCGATTGGGACGCCGCCACCGCCGAACGCCGCGCGTTCATCGGCCGACTCGTCACCGCCCGCACCCTCCCCGACAAGACCGTCAACAAGATGCACCGTTTCGTGGCAGAGATGATGATCAGCGGCGGGAAGATGGCCGAACGCCTCACCGCCAACGGCCAAGACGAGGTACTGGCCGACCTGTTGAGCATCAAGGCCCCGGAAGCGGGCCGCGCCGCCGCCATCGAAAAGGCCGTCGCCAAGGCCCCGTTTAGGCGCCTCCCGGTCGTGATGTTCGCGGTGGTCGCCGCCGGCTTCGAGTGCAAGACGCGCCAGGACGCATGGCGGACCGACGACCAGCACAACCCGTACTCCCGCCCCGAAGCGGCCCGCTGGTTCCGCCTGTTGCGCGACCTCGGCCACGACCTACACCCCATCGAAGCCGCCGTGGCCGACGAGGAGACCTACCACCCCGAACAGCACCAGCCCACCGCCGAGAACATCAAGGAAGCCCCGGCCCAGACCCCCGCCGCCACGGTGTTCGCCCTTCTCGACGAAGTCTTTATGCCTGGCACCGCCCGCACGCTGACGGTCCGCAACCCCGAGGGGTCGGGACTTCTCCACGCGATGCCCATCGAGGGTGCGACCGTCCGTGACGACGCTCCCGACAGCGGCCAGATCACCGAGCAGATCATCCGCGCCGCCGAGGCACACGCCCGAGACCACCACGGCGACAACCCGTTCGGCTGGCCCGAGGAGATCACCATCACTCGGCCCTGACCAGCCCCGGCCGGGGCGGGCCGCATCCCGCCCCGGCCCCCACCCCCGGCGGGCCGCATCCCGCCGGAACTCACCACCCGAAACCACCACAGGAGTTACCCATGCTGGACCAGCACGCCACCGCTCAGACCGTCGCCGACCTCACCCCCGGCACTATCGTGCGAGTCCTCCAAAACCCCCACCACCCGCGCATCCCCCACGGGGCCGCGATCATCGTCAACGCCTACGGGACGCCGGACACCGCCGACATGGTGATCGGATGGTTCTGGGGCATGGGCCCCATCGAGCCCGGACGCACCGCCCACGCGCTGTTCCCCCGCGAGACCATCCGGCAGACCACGGACCTGTTGACTCTCCCAGAGGGCGCATTCCAGGTGATCCAGGACCGGTTGGGCGAGGCGTACACCGACGTCCTGACCGACACCCTTGGGCCGCTGACGAAGGCCGTCGAGGAGGCCGCCAACCTGCGGGACTGCGCCGCCCACGCCGCATGGCGGTGCACGTCGTGCCAGGCCCGCAACACCATCAACGCCCCCACCTGCCGCACGTGCGGCACCTACTGACAAACCGCCACACCAGCCGGGGCGGGCCGCATCCCGCCCCGGCCCCCACCCCCGGCGGGCCGCATCCCGCCGGGGCACCACCCGAAACCACCACAGGAGCCCCAGATGAGCACCGCCACGGCCACGTTCGCCCCCACCCCCATCGAGGTCATCGACGCGACGCTGTCCGTCATCGCGGCACGCGGATACTGGCAACCCACCTCCCGCCAGTGGGAGGCACCCGTCCCCACCGCCTTCGATGTGCGCGCCTACCTCCAGGGCTACAGCTACACCGGCGAACCCGCCGTGTTCCGCGCCATCGCACTCGCCAGCTACGCACTCGACGAGCCCGGCGCGATCCTCACCTGGGCACGGGACGGCGCCGACAGTGCCGACGACTACCGCCGCAACCTGGCCCGCGTCGCCGCCGCCGACCAAGTCACCGAGCAGGACATCCCCCTGTTGTGCTCCGCCGTACCCGCATGGCGCCGCGCACAGCACCGCGCCGCCGTGGCCGCCGAACAGGACGCCGACCGCCGACTGAGCACCCATCAAGGCGTCCCCGACGGCGACCCGATCACCCGCCGCGTGACCGTCGCCGTCGTCATCGACCAGGGCGCCCACCGCAACGGCTCCACCAGGAGCTACCTGATCAAGCTGCGCGACGCCGACCACAACATCTACATCTGGCCCGCCACCTCCCGCACCCGACACCTCCCCGCCCAGGGCGACCGCATCGAGGTGACCGCCACCGTCCACCGGCACACCACCTACCGGGACGGGACCGCACAGACCTACCTCCGCAAGGTCCAGTGGACCCCGATCGCCACCGCCTGACCCACCCCCAGGGGCGGGCGCGACGGCCAGCCCGCCCCAGGCCCACACGACCGGCACCGGTTATCCACACCAGTGCCGGTCACGGCGGCCAAAGGACGCCCTCCGGGCGGCAGCCCGGCCGCACGGCGCGTTCACCGTCCACCGCCGAAACGGCCGCAGACGGCCTTATCCGACGCCGGCCGGGCGCCGTGCCGGTTGTCTGCGGACCGTAGACCACACACCGCCCTACGGGCGGTACGCACCCCACCGCCCACCACCCCGCCGCAAGCGGCCAACTCCCCACCCTCACCAGCCGACTTGCCACCCACAGCAGCACACGACACACCCCGCAACGGATTGCAGGTCGGGCTAGAACATGATTTAATTGGGGTGTTGGTCGGGGAGGGGATCTCCCCCCCGACCACCTTGACGGGCCGCATCCCGTCGAGCATCACCCGAAACCACCACAAAAGCACCGGAGTTACCCCATGCTGAACCAGGACACCACCCCGGAAACCCCCACCGGCGCCATCGTCCACATCACCAAGAACGATGTCTTCTATGGCATTCCGACCGGCACGGCCATCATCGTGGGCGACTACGACGGCGCCGGCGAGCCCATGACCCTTGCCTGGTTCTGGGCCCTTGGCCCCATCACCCCCGGTCGCACCGCCGTCGCCGTGTTCGCCGAGAACATCGAGCCGCAGCCGGCGCAGACCCTCCTGACCCTCCCCGAGGGCGATTTCCGGGCCATCCGCGAAGGGGTGCGCGACGCCATCGCGCAGGACCCGACGCTGGCCGAGGAATTGGAGCCGCTGACCCGCGCCGTCCAAGACGCCGCCGCACAGCGCGACTGACGACACACCCAGGTCAGGCAAACCAACCCCTGACCCGCCCGGGCGGGCCGCATCCCGCCCGGGCCACCACCCGAAACCACCACAGGAGCACACACCCATGTCCCAACAGGACTGGAACCAGCGCGCCATCCCCACCATCCCCCGGCCCCGCACGGCCCCCGACACCAGCGGCAGGCCCCCCACCCCGGGCCCCGGCCGGCTCGACGTCCCCCACCAGGCCCGCAACGGCGAGGAAGGGCGCGACCAGTGAGCCTCCGTGACATCGGGGAACGCCTGAGCGTCACCCACGGACTGACCCCCCGCACCGTCCAGACCCCCACCGGTCCCGGGCTGATCGTCCCCGTCATCCACGGCGGCACGATCTCCATCGCCCCGGCCCCGCACGGCGCCACCGGATGGGCCGCGCACTACCACCGCGCCCACGCCGCCGACGACAGCGGCGACGTCCTTGACGTCGACCCCACCAACGCCCGCGCCATCGCGGACGCCGCCGCCGAGCTGGCCCACTTCCTCCGCCAGATCTGCCCCCACTGACACCGCCGGCGTGCGGCGGCACCACCGCCGCCGCCGCCGCACGCCCCAGGCCACCAACACCCCACCACAGCAAGGCATTTACGCAAATGATCTTCTTCTACGTCATCGCGGGCATCCTGGTCACGCTGGCCTACAACACCCAGCCCCTCCAGCACATCGAGAAGCCGGCGAGCACCCTCGATATCGCCGCCATCACCGTCGGATTCCTCGCGGCCGTCGTGGTCTGGCCGCTGACCGTCATCTACCGCGCGGCCGTCGCCCTGAACTGGCCGCTGACCCTCACCTACCGCGCGGCCGCCGCCCGCCTCCGCCGCCACTGACCACCACCCACAAAGGCGACGGCCGGAGCACCCGCGGGACGCATTCCCGCCGCTCCGGCCGTCAATGTTCACCGCCCGAGGGCCACCACAGCCCTGCCCGGTGAACAGCCCCTGAAAGGAGCAAAAACCATGGTAGACGACCTCCAGCCCCTCCCCGACACACCCGACCCCGCCCCCGGCGACGAGGTCACCGTGTACCCCGGCACGCTCGCCGAGTCCCCCACCCCCACCACCGACCGCCTGATCGTCGCCGACGTCGAAACCCACCCCGCCGGCACACTCCTACTGCTGCACCTGCCCCAGGACCACCCCCGATACTGGGACTGGGCCGCCTACACAGCCCCCACCGACGTCCACACCGTCACCCGGTACGGCACCACGCCCACCCAGGTCCGCACGTGGACACTGCCCCAGCCGTGACCACGACCAGGACCACCCCATGCGCATAATCAACGGCCGCCGCCACGAGACCCGGGACGAACTGGCCACCCGCCACGGCGTCAGCCCCCGCACCCTCAGCAACGCATGGCGCGACCGCGACACCAACGGCCACCCCGACGCCGAAACCGTCATCGGCGACGACCCCACCGCACCCCGCGCCCGGACCCTGTACTGGCCCAGTGTCGCCTTTGACCAATGGGTCAGCGAGACCAAGCCGTTCCGCACCAAGGCGGCCGCGGGCCCCACGGTCCCCGAGGGCATGGGCGGCCCCGCCGAGTTCGCGCAGCTCTGCGGCCACGGCGACACCAGCCTGATCAGCCGATGGGTCAGCGGGGACAACACCCCCCCGCCCGAATTCCCGACGCCCGACTACTGGCACCCCCTGGCCAGCGGCCGCAAACGCCCCTACTGGCACCACGAGCGCATGCAGGAATTCGCCCAGCAGTACACCCCCACCACCCCCGGCAGGCCGAAGGGCAGGAAGGGCTACCGGTACCAGGGAGACGCCCGGCTGGAGCGTGCCCGCCGGCTCCTCGCTCGCCGCCCCGACCTCACCACCGAGGCCGCCGTAACCCACCTCCAGACCAAGGACAACACCAACTCCAGCCCCCGCAGTTGGGCCGCCATCGTCCGCACCGCCCGCCACCACCCCACCCCGGAGACCTGACATGCCCTGCCCCCGGTGCACCGGCCCCATCAACGGCCCCGGCGCCACCTCCCGCATCACCACCCCCCGCACCATCCGCATCTGCACCATGTGCGGCACGGAAGAGGCCATGCGCGACGCCACCGGCCGCGCCCCCATCCCCCACGGCGAATGGCCCCTCACCCGCCACTAACCACCCGAACCCCGAGGAGAGACCCCATGACCAGCCACACCGCCCCCGGCGCCGAGAGCGACACCGAGGCCAACGACACCCCGTCCCCCACCAACCACCAGGGCCGCATCGCTGACCGCGTGGCCGCCGTCACGCTCCACGGCGCCCCCCTCACCGACGAGCAACGCGCCGCCGCCACCGCACTTGTGACCGATCTCCTCGCGGCCGCCGCCGCCCACGGCGTCACCCTCGAAGACTGGGACATGGTGCTGGACCTGCCGGCCGGCGCCGTCGACGTCATCCGGCGCATACACCGCTGACCACACCACGAAGCCCCCGGCCGCGGCCGGGGGCTTCGTGGTACCCACGTCGAGCGGGCGGCGCCCTACCCCGACGCCGGAGGCAGCGCCCGCCGCCGCGGCCGCCGAGTCGACGCCCGCCGACCGGCCGACGCCCCCGCGTCCTCCTCCCGCGTCACCCGACCCGGCCCCGCCACCGGTTGGACATCGACCACCAGCCGCAGACCACCAGACCGATGCACGAGCTCCGTCGGATCCCCCACCCGCACCGTGCCCGACGCCCGCAGCGCCGACAACGCCAACTCCGCCACCCACTCCCCCAACGCCCGGTCACTCGCCATGAACCGCACCTGTACCACCGCAACTCTCCCTTCAAGAAGCCCAGTTCCAAGGCCCGGCCGACCAACGCGGCCGGGCCGCCCGCCCTACGGGCGCGGCACGTCCGGATCCACGTCGACGAGATGGGCCGGCGGCCAGAACAAGCCGCACGAGCAGCCCCGCGGCCGGCGGCCTCCCGGCCGGCCACCGCACCCCACCGGCGGCCAGTGCCCCGGATCCACACCCGGATCCGCGTGCCAGCGCCGAGGGTGATCGCAGTTCTCACACAGCACGCTCGCCCACTTCAGCCCCTCACGCGGCGGCACTGTCGTCCACCTCCAGGTCCTCCAGGTCCTCCAGGTCCGTTGTCGGGACTCCCGCGAGTTCCTTCTGGACAGCCCATCATCTTCTGACCTGCGGCACTGGTGAGCGGGGGTTCATTCGATCGCCTGAAGACTTCGACGTTCCGTCGAGATTCCTGACGTTCTGCCGCTATCCATGACGCATGGTCGTTCGCAGTGAGCTGAGGCGTCGATGACGCTCGCGGTCGTCCGGTCGATCGGTACGCCGCGGCGACTGGCGACGGCGCAGGAGTACGAGGACTTCGAGCAGGAGCTGGTCGACCAGTTCCTGCTCGCCGGGGTCGGCGCCGGGATGGCGGACGGTTCGATTGCCGACGATCGGCGGGCGATCTTCGAGTACGTGCGGTTCCTTGGCAGGCCGGTGTGGACGAGCGGTCCGGAGGACGCCGACCGGTTCCTGGCGGACCAGCGCAAGGTCAAGCGGCTCGCGCACAGCACGGTACAGAGCAAGGCGTGGACGCTCGCACAGTTCTTCGACTTCCTGATCGCTCGCTACCAGGGCGACATCCACGCGCTGACCGGTCACGTGCTGGTGCAGCCGATCGACGAGTTCAACCGGCCGGCCAAGAGCGAGTACGGAACCCAGCGCATCCCGCCCGCCGAGGCGGAGGTGGAGCAGCTGTTCAACGGGTGGCGGGAGTCGTTGGGGAGCGCGAGGAAGTTCCTGCCCGCGGCCCGGGACTACATGGTGGCCTCACTGTGGCGGCGGGTCGGGACCCGCATGACCGAGACGCTCAAGCTGGATATCCGCGACTGGCGGCCGGACCTGGGCGACTTCGGCAAGCTGCACGTCCGACACGGCAAGGGCAGCCGGGGGCGCGGGCCGAAGGGTCGCCTTGTGCCGGCCATCAACTCGACGGACCACCTGATGGACTGGTGGCTCGGCGACGTGCGGCACCAGTTCGGCGACGACTACGCCAACCCCGACGCCCCGATGTTCCCCAGCGAGCGCCGCGACCCCCTGACCGGGTTCTGCCTGCGGGCTGGTGACGACGCGCTGCGGTCGGGCCTGAAGGGCGCGGTGGCGGCCTTCCTGCCCGCGTGGGCCGGGCGCCTGACGCCGCACGTCCTCCGGCACTTCTGCGCGTCCTCGCTCTACCTCCAAGGCGTCGACCTGAAGGCGGTCCAAGAGCTCCTGGGCCACGAATGGCTGTCCACTACGACCCGGTACATCCACGTACACGAGAACCACATCGAGCAGACGTGGGCGACGGCGAACCAGCGGGTCTCGACCCGGCTGGGCCTGGGCTGAGGAGAGGATATGCGCTGGAACTTGCGGATGAAGGCCGCCGAGCGGGGGATCTGGAAGTCCACCGAGATGCGCCGGCGCCTGGCGGAGGCCGGGCTGGAGATCAGCACGGGCAAGATGTCGGCGCTGTGGACGGGGACGCCGACGACGGTCCGGCTCGATGACCTGGACATCATCTGCCTGGTGCTTCAGTGCACCACGGCGGATCTGCTCGTGCATGAACCGGAGGTGGCGGCGGCCAGGAGGCCACAGGCCGAGCCGCAGGCGGCCACCGGGTCCGCGTCGGTGGTGCCGCGGCTGGGCCGCGGCCGGACCCTTCCGCCGCTCTGATGACCCCGCCGAGGACCTGCCCACGGTGCCGCCAGCGGCCCGTGTCCAGCCAGGGCGCGAAGTACTGCCACCGCTGCCGACCGAAGCCGTGCGATCCGCCGCCGTGCCGTCAGTGCGGGTCGACCAAGGACTACTGGACGGCGTTCAAGTGCAGGGACTGTTACCGCGGTTCGTCAGCCGAGCGTGCGGCGTCCTGCCCGGACTGCTTCGCCTGGGGGATGCTGCGGCGCTACGGCCGGATGTGCGTGGGATGCCGTGCGTGGCGTCGCCTCTACGAGAGCACCGGGCCCTGCCGGATCTGCGGGCGCGTCCTGCACCTGGCCGAGGCCGGCGCGTGCCGGCTGTGCATGAAGCAGGCCCAGATGCTGCGGCCCCGCCGCCAGGCCCTGGACCTGGAAGGATCGAACCGGCACGGGCAGCAGCTGTACTTCGCGAACATGGAACGGCGCCTGGAACTGCTGAACCCGAAGGGGGCACGGCGTCGGACCGAGCCGGCTCCGCAGCCTCCGCCGCCGCTGAGGCCGGCAGAGCACCAGCAGCTCGTCATGCTCCCTCCACACGGCCGGGACCTGCGGCGCGGCCAAGAGCGGGGATTCCCCGAGGTCGACGCGCCGGAGGTTGCAGCGGTGCTCAAGGCCGCCGTCGATGACTACGCCGAACGCCACGGGCTGGAGTACTACACCGCCTGGGGCCTGGACCGCGGGCTACGTGTCCTGCTGAGCATCCAGGAGACGCCCGGCGCCCGGTTCAGGGCGTCCGACGTGCTGTTGCTGAGTGACCTGCTCCTTCCAGTCAGACCCCTGCTGAAGCTGCTGGCACAGCTCGACATGCTGGACGACGACCGCACCCCCGGCGTCGTTACCTGGTTCCGCGAGCGCACCGTCGGCCTTCCCGAACCGATGCTCGGCGAGCTCACCACCTGGTTCGAACTGAAGCTGTCCGGCAGCACCACCGCGCCGCGTGTCAAAGCGCGTCCGCCCCGATGGATTCAGCGGATGGTGACACACGCACTGCCCGCGCTGCGAACCTGGGTGGATCAGGGCAAGGACTCGCTCAGGTCCGTCACCCGTGCCGACGTCCTCGCCGTCCTGCCCGACAGCGGCACCCCACGCGTGGACATGCTCCAGGGCCTGCGGCACATCCTGCGGCCACTGAAGAACCGGCGGATCATCTTCACCGACCCCACCGCCCGGATCTTCTGCGGCATGCCGACCCCCACCATTCCCTTGCCCGTCGAGGTCGACGCCCTCCGGGAAATCCTCCACGACCAGCAGGCCCCGCGAGCCGCGCTGGCCGCCCTAGTCATCTTCCACGCGCTCACCTCCGCGCAGCTACGCGGCCTGAAGACCACGGACCTGCGCGACGGACGCCTGTTCCTGCCCGACCGCACTGTCCTGCTCGCCGAGCCCGTACGTATCCGCGTGGCGACCTACCTGGACTACCGAAACCACCGCTGGCCCCGCACTGCCAACCCTCACCTGTTCGTCTCCCAGACCACCGGCTGCGGCGTCGAGCCGGTCAGCAACGTCTGGATCAACGACGTTCTCGGCATGTCCGCCCGCCGGCTCCGCGAGGACCGCCTCCTCCACGAGGCCGAGGCCACCGGCGGTGACCCCCGCCGCATCTGCGACCTGTTCGGTCTGTCCGTCGGCGCGGCCCTGCGCTACACCGGCACCGTCGATCAGCCCGGCCTCATCGAGCACAGTCTCCGCAACGCGGGACCAGCACCGCATCCCGGAAAGAATGATCATGCTGGAACCTGAGGGGCCCGGTAGGACCGGGTGCGCGCTTGTCGGAGGCGGCCGGACAGGCGGACCCTGGGATTGTGGCCAGGAGGAACGTCCGCAGGTGCAGCCAGTGCGCGAGGGATCTGCCCGAAGGCAGCAGGCGATCCCGTCGGTACTGCGGCTCGGCGTGCCGCACGAGGGCCTGGCGGGTGGCGCGGGCCCGCTGGGCGGCGATCGACGCCGGCGGAGAGGCATACCGGGCTCTGATCGAGGGCCGGAGGCACCCGTGGCCCCGGTTCCGCTGCCCAGAGTGCGGAGACACCTGGTACGCCAGCGGCAGCCCTCTCGGCACTCGGAAGCGCTCGGATGCCCGGGTCTGCTCGCCGCGGTGCAGGACGCGGGCATGGCGGCGTCGGCAGCGTTCGCGTTCAGCAGGCGTCACCGCGTGACGCCTATACGTGACGCTACGGGTCTCGCCGATCACCGATGAGGTGGTGTGCACGGAGAGCAGAAAGACCGCTCTACGGACCGACCAGAGCGGTGATGAGCTTGCGGGCCGCCGCCTTGGTCAGCCGCCCCAGCGCCGCTTGTGTCTTCTCCTCCGCTCCCCGTGGAGCCACCCCGGTGCCCTTCACCGCCTTGTTGTACGCGGCGTCGAACCGTTCCCTCCCGGCCCGGGCGACGAGGGTGTTCAGGTACT
Organism: Streptomyces sp. NPDC090442; assembly: GCF_044769405.1. NCBI lineage: Bacteria > Bacillati > Actinomycetota > Actinomycetes > Kitasatosporales > Streptomycetaceae > Streptomyces > Streptomyces sp. NPDC090442. The sequence continues at coordinate 29,324 of NZ_JBIVXW010000053.1, read as the reverse complement.
TCAGCTGGGCCGGGGTGGCCGGGTCCTTCTTCGACTGAGTGGCACGTTCGCGTCGGTCGGCGTACGCGGCGTCGTTCTCCGCCTTGCGCGACTTCTCGGCCGCCTCGCTGCGGTCGATCACGTGCAGGGTCTCCACCCAGCCCTGCCCGGGCTTGCCGGTCACGGCCTCCCACAGCGCGTTCGCGGTCAGCGCCGTCTCGTCCACGCCTTCGGTCAGACCGGGCCCGACCAGGGCCACCCAGCCGCTGCCCGCCCGGACCACGGTGAACCCGGCAGGCTCGGCGTGCTCGGTCACCCAGTTCAGCCCGCACCCGCAAGGGGCGTCGTGGTAGCGGCGCCACTTCGTGCCCAATGCCTCGTAGACGAGCTTGTCGCCGTAGCGCTTGGTATCCCTCGTGAATCCCGACACCGGCGCAGTGTCCCACCGGGCCGGTGTCGGCCGCAGCCGTCTGTCACTCGTACGAGGTCGAGGTCTGACCCTCGGTTCGGCGGGCCGGGACGAACCCGAGCCCGCTTCGGTACCGTTCTGGGCGCACCACCCGCGAGTTCGGCTACGAGCCCCCTTCGGAAAACTCGAACCCACGGCCTTTTCGCATGGCCACGAGGCATTCCAGGACCGCGCGGCAATCTGCGGCGGCCCGGTGACCACCGTGGAGACGCTGCCACCGATAGTTGCCGTGGTAGTCGTCCCATTCCCCCACCCACCGCGAATACGGCACCATCGCGTCCTCAAAGCGCATCGCGTCCAGCCAGGCCGCCGCCATCTCCGCCGCGTCACCAACCGGCCGCAGGTCCAACGGTTCCAACGGCTCACCATCGGCGCCCCGCGACCTACCCTCGATCAGGCTCACCACCGAGGCCGCCCCTGAGCGGGCCGCCGCGTCCGCGGCCCGGCTGACGTAGTGCCGCGTCAGCTCATACCGCAACCGCCCAACGTCGTAGGGCTTGTTGTAGATCAGCACCCGACGCCCGTCCAGAGCGGCCGTCAGTTCCCCCACGATCGCGGAGAACGACGGCGCACCAGACACCATCTCGTCTGTGATTTTGTGCTTCTCTGTCGCGTCGGGCGGAATCGGGATACCCGGGTTCACCAGACGCTCCAGCAGCGGCCGCCCGTCGAGGCCGACCACCGCGATTTCCACGATCCGCGCGTCCTCCGCCAGCCCCGTCGTTTCCGTATCGAGGACGCACACCGAGGAGTCAGACAGCGCGTCCGCGGCCCACCGGCACACCTCCAACAGCTCCCGCCGGTCCGCCGCCTCACGCTCCGCACGCTCCCGCTCGTAGGCCACCTGACGCTCCGCCGCCTCCCGAGCCCACCGCTCCCGCTGCTCCGCTTGCTCCCGCTCGTACGCCACCTGACACGCCCCACAGCGTGACGGCCAGCCCAACGGCCGCCCCGGCGCCGGGTACTCCGCGAAACCGCGCCAACGCTCCTTATGCGCACTCAGGTGCTTTCGCGCCGCCTTCTTCGTGTTCACCTGGACCGTGCACCCGTCCCCCACGCACCACACCACACCCTCCAACCACGCGGCATCACGCTGCCGCAGCATCTCCAACTGCGCCGCACGACACGACTGACACCGCCCGTGTACCGCCGGATACGCCCGCTCCCGCACCGCCCCGCACCCCTGGCACGTCCGCGCTACCAGCCGCCGCCGGGCCAACTCCGCCTTGTCTCGGCAGTCCTGGCAGACCCCCCGCACGATGTACCCGCGTACGTGCCCACACTCCGGGCACGTACGCCGCGCCTCCCGCGCCGCTTTCAACTTCGAGGCCAGCGGCTTCATCCTCACCGCGTCATCCGGGTCGTACAGCGCCACGTCCCCGTAATCCCGAGTCCTCACATACGCACGCGGCTCCACACCCTCCGGCAAATTCAGCCGCAACTCACGGAGTTGAGTCTGAGTCCGCAGATACTCCGGAGCCTGACCACCCCAGTACAGCGGCACGCCCCGAATATTGCCAAGAGGCTCCCCGAGAGCTTCCCTGCCCTCCTCTTCTCGGCTGGCCGGAACGACCGCCGCAGAATTCTCCATAGCTGCACTCACTACGCCTCCCGAAAACGCGGATGGAATACGACCGTAGCAGCTATAACCCGGAAAAGCAGCCCCTCAAACAAATTCGATCAGACGAGCGACGGTGCCGAATTCACGCGCCTTTGCGTGCGCGCGCGATAAAGATTTCAGAAAGGGATATCCCTTTCTTTGCGGGCTCGAAACAAGATCATTTACGGGCTGTGGGCCCGTACTTCTCCAGTGCGTCCCGGATGATCCACGGCACCGACCGCAGCCGCCCTGCCAGGTGCTCCCACGTCTCCCGGTCGGCCCCGGTCAGGAGCCCGCCGCGGTCGACCAGGCCCCGTTGACGGAGCTCGCGCAATGGCCCTTCTGAGACCCGCCACGAAGCCACGCGCAGCCGTTCTGCCAGGTCAGATGCAAACTGATAGTGACGTTGCCGCAACGGCACACCTTCACTCGGACCCGGCCACCGCCCCGACAACGCGACCTCTTCACGCTCCGCCGGAGTCAGCGGCCGCCACGGGCCAACGAGGTCTGGATCAGCCAGTCGTCGAGCCACCGCGTCACCCACGACCACGGACAACGACGGCCACTCCACCGGCCGCATCCGGGCCACGGCAATACGGGCATCTCTCCGAGCCATTCCGTCACGCTCCAAAGCATGTCGCGTAGCCCTTTCCTCCTCACGGAATCTCTTACTCAAGAGATCAAGGACACCCGCTTGTCGGGCGTAGATTCGCACCGTCACTTTCGTGGTTTCCATGGGCAAACCATATCGGGCAAACGCCGGCTATTCTCTCGACTCAGGAATTCTCCTACGCCCCCGGGGCCTCCAAGGCCAGAGCGACGACGTCATGTGAAGGCAGCTCGACGCCTGGAGCCCTCGCGCAGGCCCCCGAAGCTGGACAGCACGCCGCAACCCGCTCATGGGCCACTTACCTCGATCAGGGGGCTTTACCGGAGGGCCGGGCCTGTCTCCCGCACGCCGCCGCGAAGCGGCGGTAGAGTCAGCCCGTCGGCAATTGAGGTTCCGCGGACTCCCCAAGGCGATGACGCCCGAACCCCGCTGACGGAGCGACAGCAGTCGTTTCGAGCCACAAACGCGGCTCCAGGTCAATCCGGATGCGCTTGATTCCCCCCAAAGGGGGGCAGTTGGCGCCCGTTCCCCAGAAAAATCCGGCGCAACACGCCGAATGCTTTGTACCAGCGCGGGGTTTGGGGACTAAGATCGCCCCATGGCAACCGGACGAGACACCGCGCGAGTGCGGGGAGCGCGACGTACAGGCGCGTTTCCCCCTGATCACGAGGTGCGCGCCGCTGCTGTACTCCAGCCAGACGAAGAGGCGCACGAGGCGTTCCGCTGGCTGATCAACGACATGAAGGACAAGAGCGCCGCCCATGTCGTCCGTCAGGCGCTGGTGACGCTGTATCACCAGCGCAACCCGGCAGCAGCAGCCGCCGCCCGTAAGCGGGCAGCCCTCCAGGGGGGTCAGATAGCAGCAAGTTAAGAAGAAGAAGGGGCCGGTGCCCCGTCTACGGCTTCCCAACCGGCGACGGACCGCCCAACACGCCCCAGACTCAGGGACCTCAGCTCACCAGGCTCACAACCACCGCTGAGAATCCCCATCCCATTCCATAACTGAACCCAGGACAGTCCCCCCACGGTTCCGGTTCCCACGCCGGCGCCGCAACGGGCCTTTCTGCGCTCAAAAATGCTCCGAGGCGATTCTCATAGTAGCAAGACGCCCCGGTGACGGCACCCGTATGCCTTCCAACGGGGTGTCGACACGTCAGAATGTCGACACTGCCGACACCGTTGACAATGACCTTTCCGACCGTTTTGGGCGGGTTTCCCGGCCGGCCCCGGCCGCCGAGACGGCCACCCCTTCCCAGCCTCAAGAGGTCCTGAGGTTCCCAGAGTTGACCTCCCGGCTCTGGTTCCGAGTGCTCGCACTGAAGGACCACCGCGGCGAGCTGAGCGCCCCATTGCGCCGCCTCAGCAAGTTTCTGACGTACCAGAGGATCGGCCGGAGGTCCGGCCGGATCATCGGCCGCCGGCACACGCACCAGGTTGACGGAGGCATGGCGCTGGCCGAGCGGTACGCCGCCGTCTACGACCTTGCCCCGGACCGGTTTTGGGCGGACCTGAAGGCGGCGAAGCAGGCCGGAGTAGCCGAACGCATCGTAGCCCCGGCCCCCGGCCGCAAAGCGGTTTACGCGCTGGTGTTGGAGTACCGGGCGATCCCCCACGACCTCCCCGAGGACCTTGCCCGCGCGTTGGGCGTGCACGACCTCCCGCAGGCCGAGGAGCCCGACCAAGACGCCGCCTGCGGTCATCTGACGGAGATGACGGCCCCCCGGTGGGACCTCCAGGCCCCGCCGCTTGAGGAGCCGCACAAGGCCGCCGAGCTGGCCGCCAGGCTGGCCGCCGAGCCCCGGTGGCAGCACCCGGCCGGCACCCCGGCCGCCCTGGCAGCCGAAGCCATCGGCAAGGCCGCCCGCCACCTCCCCGACGACGAGCGCCCCGACCTCCGATGCATCGCCACCACCTCCCGCACCGGCGCAGCCGAACACCACCCCGTCTTCGACATGTTCACCGAACCCAAAACGTCTCCCTATACGCGAGGGGTCTTCCCACCAGGTGGTTTTTCGTCTGCGGGTGGTAGGGAGCTGCGGCTGTCGAAAATCCTGGAAGAGCAGGAAACGACGCCTTCGGCGGCACCTACAAACAGGCGGCCGCTTCTGGCCGGAGATGACCCTGCCTCTCGTGCCAGATGGGTCCTGGCGCGAGCGTGGCACGCCTGGAGGTCCGAACTCGGCAGCGGCAAGATGATTTTGACCTCCGGCCGCTACGACGACGCTGGAGACTGGTACAGCAATCCGGCGTGGGATGACCTGCTCCATGTGGTCACGCTCGCCGTGCAGCGGACCACCCCCACCACCGTGTTGGAGGTGCTGACCAGCAGCGTGCGCGGCGCCGTTGACGTCGGCCGGCTCGCCGCGTGGCGATGCTGGAGGCTGGTCAACACCCACCGGAACAAGCCCGGCCACGCCCCCCGCCACCGGCCCGTGCCGATCACCGCCCGCCAGGTGGCATGGGACGCCATGCCCCCCCCCGACCTCCACCGGCTGCGCCACCAGCAGGCCCAGGCCCCCACCAGCACCGCCCAGCTCGCCGCGCGCCGGGCCCAGCACCGCCGCGCCGAGGAGGAGCGCCGCCGCGTCGCCGAGACCGAGCACGCCCGCTACTTGGAGCGCATCGGCGCCAACCCCGGCCCGATGCGCGAGCCGGAGGAGGTCCACCTCAGCCAGTACCCCACGCCGGTGGAGTCCGTGGCCCCCGTCGACTTTGACCAACTCCCCCCCGCCGAAAGGGCCCGGATCGCCGCGGCGAGGGCCCGCGCCGAGCGCGCCGCCCGGGGCAAGGCGCCCCGTCAGAGCCGCAACGCAGCCGCCGCCGAGGCCCGGCAGCAGGCCGGCACGGATCGGCTCATGGCACGTCTGCGCCGCAAGACCGGCGACGACCAGGACCAGAACGGATAGCGCGATGACCAGCAAAAAGAAGCCGAAGCCGACCGGGGCCGTGTCCGGCCGTACCTACACCCGCACTCGCCCCCGGGGCTTCGCCCCGTGGAAGCCGCGGCCAAACGCACAGCGTCTCGTCGACCAGATCCGTGCGGTGCTGGACGAGTACCACGAGTACCTGCCGCTGACGGCCCGGCAGGTCTACTACCGACTGGTCGGCGCCCACGACTACCCCAAGGACACCGCGCACTATGACAAGTTGCTGGACGTGCTGGCCCGGGCCCGCCGAGCCCGGATGATCCCCATGGAGCACATCAGGGACGACCGAGCCGAGGTCCGCGGATTGCCCTGGGGCTACGACAGTCCCGCCGCCTGGTGGCAGACCGTCAAATCCAGCGCCCGGCACTACGCGCGGCCCTTGGACGAGGGGCAGCCCCGTGTGGTGGAGGTGTGGTGCGAGGCGGCCGGCGCCCTGCCGATGCTCGCGCGCCTCACCGAGCCCTACGGTGTGGGGGTCTACAGCAGCGGCGGATATGAGTCGGTCGGGGCGAAGTGGGCGGCCGCCGCCCGCATCGCGGGCCGAACCCGCCCCACCCTCGTACTGAGCGTCGGCGACCTTGATCCGTCGGGTTTGTCGATGGTGGATGCGGCGGCCGAGGACGTCGCCGCGTTCGTCGGCGATATGGACGGCGAGCCGCCGCGGGTGTCACGGCTTGCCGTAACACCCGCTCAGGTCGAGGAGTTCGACCTGCCGACCGCGCCGCAAAAGCGCACCGATCGCCGCGGCGCCCACATGGGCCAGACAGTCCAGGCCGAGGCCCTCAGCCCGCAGGCCCTGGCCGACATCGTCCGCACCGGCGTCCGCGCCGCCGTCGACCTCCGCACCCTGGACGACGTCCGCCGACGCTCCGAAGAGGAACGCCGGCAACTGATCGCCGAAGTCGCCGACCGCATGCGGTAGTTGGGGTGCCGTTAACGAACAGCGGACCAGCCGACAAGTAACCCACCAGTACCCCGTCGCCCAGCTTTGACCGGCTCCCGCCAGAGCCACCCGGAAGGAACACCCCATGCTCGAACCCGCCGCGGCCGCCGACCCGGCCGCCGACGACACCCCACAGCTCACAGCCGTGTACCGCGAACGGTCCGCCCTCGTCACCTACCTCGCCGCCCAGTACCCGTCCGTTATCGCGCCGGCCACCGACTACCCCGGATCAGGCTGGTACGTCGTGTACGTCGAGGGGCCGGCCGGCCAAATGTCGTGGCACTTTCCGCCCGAGGACCTGCCGCTGTTCCCAGACGCCATTCCCCACGTGCCGACCTGGGTTTGGGACGGCCACAGTACAGAGGAGAAGTACGGCCGGCTGGCCACGCTGACGCACGGAAGGGCGCCCCATGACGAGCGCGGAGAAGAGGAACCCCAACCCGCGGAATGACCTGGTGGCGGCGCTGCAAGGGGTCCAGCCGGAGTACGGGAGAAACAGGCAACCGCAGTAAATGCGGGCACCTGATCTTGTCTCAGAGCCGCGTTTCCGCAGGTCGCTGGAACCGCTGTCGCGGTAAATGCGCGGTTTACTGCGGCAGGCCGACGCGCCGTCACATCACGCTGACCTGCGGAGTCATGCCCGTGCGGCACGCTTCTGCCGTACTCCGGCTGGCCACCAACCAGGTCCGACGTCGACACCTCCGCGCCCTGCCTGTCGAACTGTGCTCTCGATATTTGTTCGTATGTTCGTTCATTAGGTGTTTATGACGTTCGCGCATCGTCGTGGGGACTTGGGCGGGCGCACCGCCCCGACGAAGGGCAACGGATGACGCGTAACCACTTCACCGGCCCGCCGCCCCGCCGCGTAGGCGCCCTTGGGGTCCTACGGAACAGCGAGGGCGCGGTCTTGTTCGTCGAGAAGGAGGAGCCGGGCGCCTTGCGCAGGCCGTACTACCACCCGGGCGGTTGCGTGGAGGGCAACGAGTCCGTCACCGGCGCTTTGGTGCGCCTGGCGCACGCGCGATTGGGGATCGACGTCGAGCCTGGACGGCTCTTGGCCGTGCACCACATGTACGAGGAGCTGCACGCCGAGCGCCAGGAGCTGCACCGCGAGGGCTTCAACCTCCTCTTTGACTGCGGCGTGCAGGACATCGCGCCGGGCGACTTCGTGTTGGGGGCGAACGTCCGCGGGGCCCGGTGGGTCCTGCCGTCCGACTTCGACGCCGTGTTGATGCCGTTCACGGCGCGGCGTACGCGGGCGGCGCTCGAAGCCCTGGAGGGCGGCCAGGTGCAGTTCCTCGCCGGCCACCCGCCGGCGTAGCCCGACCCGAACACCGCGATCCTGGTGTGCCCTGGTGCGTACTGGACGGTTCCTGGCCGCACCAGGGCGCCACAAGCAGACGCGGGGCCAGTAAGCGCCGCAGACCGCAGACCGCAGACCGCAGAGGCGTTGGGAGGCCGGGGCCCCGGCCTCCCGTCCGTCGAGGCTATGCGGCGCGGTGCCCAATCCGGTCGAGGAACCAGGTCCGGAGCAGGGCCACGGGCAGGAGCCACACGGCAAGGTGCGCGATCCACCCCAGTACCCCAAGGAGCAGGCTGGCCACGGCGATCAGGGGCACGGCGAGCCCGGGCGGCGCGGAGGCGAGCAGGCCGAGGCCGCCGAGGAGAGCCACGGTGGCCGCGTAGGTGGCCAGCGCCAGCAGCCACAAGGACACGCCCGCGGCGGTGAGGGGGTAGCCGGCGCGAGCCAGAGGGCGCGTCGCCCAGGCGAACAGCCCGAGAGGCCCTCGGGGTCGTGTCAGAAGCCGCATCATGCCCCCATCCTGACCGAACTGGCCGCCGGTGCCCATCCGTACAGGTACTCAGACACCGCTACCCCCTTGTTTGTACCAGTTGGTGTTCCGCCACCGACAGTTCCAGACCGGTGTCCCAGGTGACGCGGTACGGGAACGGGGAGACGTACCCGCGCACGGCGTGGACGCGGCCGGGGGTGCCGGCCGGCACGCTGTAGGGGATCTGACCGTCGCCCTCCTCCAGCTCCAAGTCCTCATCGAGGGTCGAGCCGCGTAGCGGGACGGCCGCCGCCACCCGGTCCCCCGCCATGAACCGGAGCTGGCCCAGGTGCAGTTCACGTTTCAGCGCCAGCAGTTGTTCAGTGCTCAGGTTGGCTGTCAGCCCGTCCCACGTCACGCTCACCACAACGCCTTCCCCCTTGTTGGTCTGGCCCGCCGTACGGCGGGCCGGTGTGCACGGCGGCCGCCACGCCGCGGCGTCAGCGGCGCATCACCACCGTGGGGTTGTGCGCCCACGGAAGAAGGTCGAGGCCGTAGCGCGACAGGGCCTTGGAGCCGGGCACGAACCGACAATGCCGCTCGATGACGTGCCGTGCGATGCCCAGTTTCTCCAGATGCTGAATGAGGCCCCGCCGCATGCTGTGGCCGGTGTAGCGGGGCTGGCGCCGCCGCAGGGCCCGCCGGCGGATACGCCGGTCGGCGCGGACGGCCTCCCGCTCCGCATCGGTGGCGGCCCGGTTGAGCTCCGCGCGCTCCGCGCTGGTGCTCAGCAGCTCCGATTCCTCCGCCGTCAGCGCGGGGACCAGCCGGGCCAGCCGGGCGCACTTGTTGATGATGTTGCGTACGGTGCGGGCGCCGATGCCGCCGGCCTGCCGCGTGTCGGCCGGCTGACGCCCGGCACACCGGCCGGTGCCGCCGATCCGGCCATGCCGGTCGATGCGCCGCAGCAGGGGCCCGCTGTGGGCGACGCCATGGCGCGCCAGGACCTCCATCCACTCCCGGTAGGCCCGCACGGGGCAGATGTCCGCGTCGGCATCCGTCTGCATGACGATGCGCACGACGTCCGTACGGCGCCCGTGCGGATTGGTCTTGGAGCGGCGGAAGACGATGCGCAGGGCGGGCAGTTCGAGGCCGGGGCCGCCGTCGACGCTTTCGACGTGAGCGGTTTCCTCGCGGACGTCGGGCAGGGCCAGCGAGCCGGGCTCGCACGACCGGCCGGCCATGTGCCAATCGAGCAGGAGAGCCAGCGCATCGCGTTTGCCGCGAACGGTGCCGCGGTCCAGGGTGTCGACCAGGGCCCGCAGATCCGCGCGGCTGCATGCCGTCGACTGGAGGGCATCCCCGGTTTCGTGTGGGTCGGTGGCGATCTCCGCGGCCCGGGAGGCGATGACGGCCCGTACGAGGTAGCGATCCTGCTCGGCCAACGGGTGCCCCTGTAGGGCCAGTTGACTGGACAGGGTGGTGGCGTAGGTCTCGATGGTCTCCACCGGGTGCCGCAGCCGGGCCAGGTGGTTGACGTAGTCCGGCAGGGCGCCGGGGTCGGTGTGCAGCCGGCCGCGCTCACGGCACCAGGCCACGAACCCCTCCGCCCGCGACCGGCGGCCGCGTTCGGTGTTGTGTGGGGTGGCTTCGGCGGCCCGGCGGGCGGTGTCCGCATCAATCTCGTACCCGGCGGAGGTCATCACCCGGCCGTTGACCACCGGGCCATACCCGCCAGGGGTCGGGACGGAGGCGGGGGGCGGGGCGAGTTGCGTCATGCCCCACCCCCGCGGCCCCAGACCTCCGGACGGTGGCGGAACACCGCCGTCAGCAACCGGTGCCGAAGGGCCGGTTCGTTGACCATCGGGTCAGACTTCCCGCCGCCCACAACGCCGACGAGGACGAACGCGACGGGCAGCCCCAGCACCAACAGGCCCAGCGTCGCCCACATGGGCAGGCCCATGTGGGCGCGTCCGCCGGTGAGTTGCTGGCCGACCCTCGGCACGAGCAGCAGAACCCAGCTACCGAGCAGCGCGCCGAGGGTGGCGGAGCGACGCCCCTTCCACCACACGTATCCGCAACGGCCGCCAACCGCGAGGACGACGCCCACCGGATACCACCAGCCGTTCACCATCGCGTCGAAGAGGTCTGTCATGCCGTTTCCAGCGCGCCCGGGACGGGGTCGGCGGAGGCGAGGCGGACGGCGAGGACGAGGTGCCGGCTGGCCTCCAGGGCGAGTTCCGCGCCGTGGGAGGGGTCCGGCACCTGACAGGCCCGGCCCAGGGTCAGGACGGCGCTGATCAAGGCGGTGTCCACCGCATCGTCCAGAACCTCCGCGGCAGTGTGCTCGCCGGCCGCGGTAAGGCGGCGCAGGAGGTCCAGCGCGACGTCCGGCCCCTCATCCAGGGCGGTCAGGTAGTCGCCGCCGACGCCCACGGCGCGCAGGGAGGCGATTTGGTGGGGCGTCAGCTCCGGGACGATGCCGGGAGTGTCGGCCGGCACCGGCGCCTCTCCGGTGAGGGCCGCCTCAGCCTCAGCCAATGCGTGTCGGCGGGCTGTGCACCGGTGGGCCGCCAGTTCTTCGGCCGCCGCAACCGTCGGCCACCGCTCGTCATCCTCCCGCCACGCCGTCTCGATGCGGCCGGCGACTGACGCCGCCAGCATGATCAGCGGCCCGCGGCTGACCTCCACGTCGTCGACGTCGGGGGCCGCGGCGGCGATCGGGCCGTAGATGGCACCGGCCGCCGTGGCGCACTCGCCCACGAGCCGGGTCGCCAGCTCGATCAGTCGGGCGTGACGACGTCGACGGGACGGGGTGGTGAGTGGTGTGGACGTCATGGTGGGGTCCCCCAGGGCCAGTTGGTCAGGTGGTGGGTTGGTCTGTGGTGGTCCGGCGCCGGTCAGTCAGGCCGGGCCCGTCGACATCGGGGCGCCAGGTCACGTCGCTACCGGTGCCGAGCGTTGCCAGGCCCGCGCGACGTAGACGTAGCGCCACAGCACGTGCAGCACCAGGCGCCGCAGCGGCCGATACCCCGCCAGGAGCATGCCCGACTCCAAGTCGTCGAGGTCTGCCGCCCGGCGCACGTCATAGGCGGGCGTGCCCACGGGGCGCAGGCCCAGGCTTGTGATGTACCGGGTGACGCCGTCCAGGAGCGCGTCCGGGCTGGCGTTGCGGTGTCGAGGTCTGCCCAGCGTGCAGAGGTAGACGCATTGACGGTTCGGGTCCGGGCCGTCTGGGGTGTGCGCGGTCACGAGGTCCGCCGTGGGTCCGACGTCGAGTCGACGTCGTAGGCGCGGTGCCAGCCGCATTCTGCGACGGCGTACAGCTCCGGGGAGTCGGCCACCGCTTCTTGAATGTGTCGGCCGACGTTTTCCCAGCAGCGTGCCAACGGGCCGCCGGCCAGGTCGGGATGGGCGACGACCTTTTGCAGGGCCATCATCACCGTCCATGCGTCCTGGCGGGTCATTTTGAGGGTGACCGGTGGGGCGTCCGCCCACCGGGTGTAGGCGTCGGCCAGCAGCCGGACCCCGGCCGCGTCCCGCTCCGCGAAATCGTCGTCAGTCACGGTCGCCGCCCACGGCGTTCAGTACGGTTTCCGGATCCTCCGCCATCGTGCGCCCCCCTTGGGTGCTGTTGGCCGGGTGTGCGGCGGTTCGCCCGGATCGCTCGCCGGCCCCGATGTCCCGTCTCATTCGATCTTGCCGTTGTCTCACGGGACGTTGTCCGATTCGCAGGTGAGGGACAAGGTCCCGTGAGACAGCGCAGGTCAACGAATTGCCGTCCGCCGGGCGTCAGCCCTTGAAACGCGCCTGAGAGACAACATCAAGTGAGACGGCGGGGCTTCGGCGTCTCACGTGACTTTGTCTCTCCGCAGGTCAGGACGTTGCCCGGCGGCAAGATCGAATGAGACGGGACAGCAATTATGAGCGGAGGGTGAATTCCTCTCTACGCCTTGCGCCGAGGGGTCAAATCCGTATACCACTGCACTAGTCGATGTCTCAGTGCACGACCTAGTGTCTCTGTGTACTGATTCGTTTTGCCGTGCACGACGTGCGAGAGAGAGTGGACATGAGCACCTGGGAGACCCTGGCCCCCCGTCAACGCACCGCGGCCCGCGCGATGCTGGACCACCTCCACCGCGCCGGCGTCACCGACGCCGACCGCGATACGGTCGCCGCCAACTACGACGCCGTCGCCCGGTGGCAGGCCGGCACCCTCCTGCTCGGACAGCTCTGCCGCCAGGCCGGATGGACCGTGCCGCCCGGCGCCCCCAGCCCCGAGCCCGGCCGCCAACTGGCCGACGCCATCATTGCCGCCCTGAAGGCCGCCCCCCTCCCCGAGCGCGGCAGCCTCCCGCACGTCGCCCACGTTGCCGAAGAAGTCGCCGCCCTGGCCGCCGCACTCACCGGCCGCCGCCGCGCACTCGCCGACGCCATCACCGCCGCCGACGCCAACAACCAACAGCGCGAGGACATCGTGCGCGCCGCCGCCCCCGGCGCCGGCCGCCGTACCGTCTTCAACCACCTAGGCGCCCACGACGTGTTGGCAACTGTCGTAGACGTCGTGCACGAGTACACCGGCGGCGACAGCGAACCGTACGACGTCACCCTCACCACCGTTGGCGGCGCCGTCCGGATGGAGTTCGAGGCCAACTACGCCGACGACTGGAACACTCACGGATACGGCGATTTCGACGACGAGCCCGACGAGTACGAGCAGGACCGCCGCAACGCCGGCCGGCGCATCGGAGAACTCAACTTCGTGAACGGGCTCCTCAATAGCCTCACCCGGGCCGGGGTGGCCTACGAAACCGACGGCCACCACGAAAGCGCCGAAGCACTGCGCGCCGGCAAACCCGCCACCCTCACCCTCACCAAGACGCAGGCAACCCCCACGACCGACACCACAGCCGAGGCCGCACAGCGATGATGCAATGGCTCACATGGCTGTCGTGGGCGCTCGCCGCGCTGAGCGTCACCGTCGGCGGCGCCCAGGTGCTCCGCAAGCAGCTCAGTGGCGAAGAAGTACGCCCCGGCGACGTCCTGTTCCCCCTCATGTACGGCGGCATGGCCGCAGGGGCGCCGGCGGCGGCGCGATTGCTGTTCACAAAGCTGACCAACATCAACGGTGGCGGTAGCCAGCAGCCGGCACCCGAGCACCACGCCGACCTGCCCGCCGTCCCATGGGGCACCGTCCTGCTCGGACTCGTCGCGCTGATCGGCGTGTTCGCCGTGGTGGTCGGCGTATCGGCCGGCACCTCCGCCGTCCGCCGACGCCGCAAGCGCCGCCACAGCCAGGCCACGCGGCGCCGCGCCGTCGAGGCCCGACACGACGCCGTCCGGGAGGAGTACGGCGCCTTCCAGAGCGACATCTTGGCCGTGTTGGAGCGCCCCGCGCTCGCCGACGTGACCGTCCCGACGACCGCACGTCTCATCCACGCGCTCGCCGCAGCAGACGACGCCCGCGCAGCCGACCGCACCACCGACGAGGGCGCCGGCGCCTATCAGCGTGCGGTGACCGAGCTGGAAATGGCGTGGACGTCCGCAGCCGAGCACGCCCGCAAAACCGGGCTTCGCACACTGCCGCCCCGCGAGCGCAAGGCGATCGAGCAGGCCCGGAAACTCCTGTCAACCGCGCTCGCGGACGGCGGTACCGAACATGAACGCCGCCACGCCTACGAGCACGCTCGCAAGTTGCTGGACGAGGCGACCACCGTGACGATCCCCCGCCAGGCGACCGCCGCCCTAGAGGCCACCGCCCGCCCCTCGTTGAGCAAACCGCCGACCAACGACGAGGGGTGACCACGGGATTCGCGGATGCCGGCACCGCGCGGGCGAGAACATGACGCCCCCGCCGCTGAAAGCGGCGGGGGCGTTTGACGTGCGGGCAACCGGCCGCGGGTCGCGGTGGAACAGAGCTGGTGAATCGGACGGAATCTCAAAGATGGAAACCTTGCCTTCCGTGATTCGGGTATCTAAGGTTCCGTAACATGGAACGGAGCGAGATCGCTGCCGGACTGCACCGGCACCAAACCGACATGCACGCTCGACAACGCCGGGTCCTGCTGCTGCAACGGCAGTTGCGCGCCGCCGAGGCCGACCGGGACCAGTCGGTGTCCGCGCTCGCCGCGTTCGGCGAGCAGCACGAGGGCGCCCGGCACGAGGCCAGCCGCCGGGCCATCAGCCGGCAGCTTGGCGTCACCCACACCACCGTTAACGGCATGGTGGACCGCGCCGGCCGGCGTCCCGCCGCCCAGGCCCCGCAGGTGGTCCCCGTGCTCAGCGCCGACAAGGCCCGCGCCTACGTCGAGTCCGGAGCACTCGGCGACATCACGCGCATCACCGTCGCCTTCAACCCCGCAGACGTACTACTGGAATCCGGGCTGGACCCGACCGCGTTCGCCGACGGCACCGACATCGACGCCCCCAACATGCTCATCCACGGCACCGACGGCGCCGTGATCGGCGTCGAGGAGTGCCTAGCCGGCTACGGCGGCACCGGCCCCAGCAACACCCACCGCCTACTGACCCAGCTCGGATGGGAGGACACCCTCGCCTCCCAGGTGTTCGCCCATCGCTTCATCGAGCTGGACCGAGAGCGCGTCATCCGCGCCAGCGAGAAGGGACTGCACACCGTGGGTGGGGGCCTCGAACTCGCCCCCGGCGGCGGCCATTTCATCGTGCGTCTGCGCAGCCACCGCCCCTACGTCCCCGAAGGCGGCAGCATGTACCGCACCATCGCGGCATGGGGCAACGAGGTGATGGGCCAGCCCGCGAAGTACCCGTGGGCGGCCGGCGCCCGACGCGCCCGCGTCTACCTTGACCGCACCGCCGCCGCCAGCCTCCAGGAGCCCTACTACGCATGGCGCGGAAGCTCGACGTTCTCCGTCGTCATCGAGCAAGGCCGGCTGCAACTGTGGTGTTCGGCCGTCTACCCGTACAACTTCGCCGACCTTCTCAGCACCGAACAGCTCCGCGTCCTAGACGCCGCCGACCTCTACCCCGCCGACACCGAACCCCGCAGTTGGCTTGACAAGTTCCTCCCCCGCCGCCGCGAACGCCCGCCGTACCTGACCATCAGCGACGACGGCCACGACCTCACCCACGACCCCGAAGGCGCCCCGTAACCCGCCGGCCACCCTCCCGGATCCGGCGCACGAGCCGGGCCAGGGCCCGCCGTGATTCGGCGTGGAGCTCCGAACCGCTGTAGAAGTACCCCACCCATCACCTCACCCGTCGCACACGCGCTTTGCCGCATCGTAGAGCGGCGCGAGCGCGGCCGAACCCGACTTCCCCACACCCGCCAGCGGCCGCCCGCCGCCCAACCCCAGGAGCCCCCATTGACCGGTCAGGCCGAGCCAGGGGAGCGGTACCGGGTGACGCTGCGGTTCGCCGAGGACGCCAACGGCCCGGCCACAGCCGGCTACTGGACCAACCCGGACACCGCCCTCCGCATCTACCGCTCATGGGTCGGCACCTACGGCAGCACCCCGGCTCATATCGAGATCTGCGAGCAGGCCGGCGACGACTGGCGCATCCTCAGGAGCTGGACCCGTGCGAGCGGCGAAGCCCGGCCCACCCGAGACTGACCGACGCACCGACTTCAACCAGGAGATCACCATGACCGGCCAGCCCACCGCCCTTCCCGAGGACGACGAACCGACCACACTCCGGCGCATCGTGACGGCTGACGAGTACGACACCGCCTACTCCCGCGCGGCCGCGGCGGCGCAGGCCGTGGGCGTCACGGTGCCTCACCCTGCACTCCACGACGCGGTCCGCGGAGTGCTTGCCGCCGTCGGTCTGCTCACCCCGCCGCCGGAGCCGGACACCACCGACGGGACGTGCACCGCGCAGTTCGCCGACGACGAGGGCCAATGGTGGCAATGCGAGATGGAGCCCCACGACCCCAGTGAAGGGCATGACGGCGGAGATTGGGGATGGGGCGACGATGCACCAAACGCCGTCCCCGCCAGCCGCCAGTAGAAGCCAGGCCGACGGCAGCTCGACGACGCGGAGCGAGCCGACGCCAGCCCCACAACACGCCCCCAACCCTCCAGGCCCCATGCGACACCCCGCATGGGGCCTACCCTCTACAGGTCACCCGTCTTAGCCCCGGCCAGGAACGCCCCCCACGCGGCGGGGCCGAACGTGGAGACCGGCCCCGGATCGGGACGCGCCCCGGCAGCCCCATCGGCACACGGCGAAGCCCCGACGGTGGACGAGTCGCCAGCGGGGGCGGGGAGTTGAGGCGGCGCCGTCGAACGTCGCACCCGCCGGCGGCCGGCGTGCCCTGGTGCCCAAGGGCCGCACGCCCCGGGGGTGGGGGCAACGGTCGTACGTCCACCCGCGGGGCTTTCCGCTCGTACCTCCCGCAAACCCCCGCGGTGCGGGCGCTCCACCATTGCCCCCACCCCCAAGCCGCGCAGAGCGGAGCCCACCAGGACACACCAACCACCTCGGAGGGCACCATGCCGCAGATCGCACCCCCGCAACCCCCCGCCGGCTACGACTGGAGCCCGCAGCCGGCCCCCACCCACGGCGGAGCCCGGGTTGCCCCTGACCAACACGTCCTGGTGATCCCCGGCTACCAGTGGCCGGCGGCGCCCGAGCACTGCACCTACGACGGCCCCCAACTGTGGATCGGTGACAGCCCGGTGACGCAGGCGCTCTGTTGCCCGCGGTGCGGCCTGGACGTCACCTGACGATCCTGCCCGGCCCCCTCCGGGGCCGGGCCCACCCCGGCCCGTCGACGCGATCGGCTGACGGCCCGTCGCGCCCAGCGCTCAAACGCCGGACGTCCATGCCGCCGCCGCACATGCCGCGAACGTCCCCGTAGCGCATGCCAAAACGGCCCACCACTGACTGAGTGGCGGGCCGAACTCCCCCACACCGGTGGGGATCACTCAACATGCCCGGCCGTCATGAACTCACGTCGACGGGCAACCCCCGCAGCGGCGGGGAACAAGCGGACCACACGACGTACCCTTGCCAAGGGCACTTGATGGCAAAAGGCATCTCAGGGAGCACCCCCGCATGTGCGGGGAACATGCCGAATCCTTCATCTCCCTTGAAGGGGCCACCCCCGCATGCGCGGGGAACGTCTGGCTGTCACCGAGTGTACTCGGGTCGTGATCGGGCCACCCCCGCATGTGCGGGGAACATCAGCACGCAGTGCCCCTGCTCAACGGCCCCTCAGGGCCACCCCCGCGTGGTGCGCGGGGAACGTGCTCAGCGAGCCGGTAGGCACTCTACATCGCGGCGCCCGGCCAGATGGCCGCGACGACGAAACCACGGACGCAGAGGGCTTTGAACGTCACAGCACCGCCCCGATGCGGCGGAGTTTCGACCGGATCGTCAGCAGGTTCTGGGGCGAACCGTTCGGCGTGCTGGGCACGGTGACGCATTGCCCGTCGGGCGCCGTCACCCGGAAATGGTTGGTGTTGGGGTTCCTGCGGACCACGAACCCCTGACGCTGCACCTGGCGGAACAAGCTCGCAACGTCCTTCTTCAGCGACATGTGCGCTCCCGGTGATGAAGTCCCGTGGCTGGTTGGTCAGGCGTCCAGAAGGGCGTCAATCTCCGCGATGCGCGCTACGAGACGTTCGCGTTCGGCGCGCAGCGTGTGCGGGTCCGGCTTGTCGTCCTCCACGATCTCCAGGCCGTGTTCCTCGGCAAGGGACCGGGGCACGTCGCGGACCTCCACCACGGTCCCATCCAGCGGGCCCAGCTCGATGTAGCTGCGGGAGCCGGCCGAGCCCGTAAAGCCGCCTTCCACAAGGATCACGCCGTCGCCCAGGCGCGGTTCCTCATCCCTGCCGAAGCGCGTGGCGATCGTGCGGCCGTACCGGTAGAGCGTCGCGGGCCGCCCGTTGCCCGGGCCCCGCACGTCCACCACCAGCGGGATGCGCACGGTGACGTTGCCGCCCGGGTCCGGAGTGCCGTCGGTGCCGTACACCTCCCGCGCCAACTCCCGCACCCGGGACTCGTCCCGCGCGTCGAAGACCCAGACCCCACCAGACCACTTTCCGCCCAGGTTGCGCGCCTCAGAGGGCCAGTCCGGGTGATAGGGCGACTCGACGCACGTCTTACCGTTCTCCGTGGTGATGGTGACCGTGCTCATCAGTCCTCCTCCAGATCGATGGTGTGGGTGTGTCCCGGCAGGGGGGTGCCGTCCTCGTCGACCACCGCCCCCTCACAACAGCCGCCGTCGTTCAGCCATGCGTCGACGGTGGGGCGAGTGACCCCGCCCCAGCGGGACATCTCGGATTTGAAGCCGTGCCGAGGCTTACCGTCGCGCTGCTGCGCGGACTCCCGTGCGGCGTTGCGCATGAGTCGGCCCAGGCTTGCCCTAGTGGTGTTCACGGCCATTTCCAGTTCGGCCAGGTGCACGCCTTGAGCCATGACGCGCTGATCGGCGGTCAGCTTCGGCGGGCGGTGCGTGTCGAGGAACGCCGCGAGTTCGCGGGCGGTGGCGTCCCAGTCGCGCACGAGCGGATCGAAGTTGACGTCGGTGGGGTTGCGTTTGCTGCGGCCGATGTGGGCGTCCGAGAGGTAGCGCTGGCGCAGTTGCTCCCGGTGCAGCTCCTCCACCGTCCGGCCGAACATCTTCGCCTGCCGTTGCGCCTGATCGCCGGTCGGTACCGGGTGCTTTTCGAGCAGGGCCGGCCAGATCTCCTCCTCCGGCCGGAGCGGCGGCCAGTCCAACTCTCCGGCGTCCGCGATGACGTGCCACTCGAACCGGGCCGGATACTCCTCCCGCACCTCCGCCGGCGCCAGAACGCGGACCGCCCACGTCATGGTCAGACCGGTGTCGATCAGGAGCGTGGCGCTCCAGGTCGGCGCGGTGGAAGTGTGCCCCAAGCGCCGGTATGCACGGCGCAGTTGATCCTGTGTCACGTAGTTGCGGGTGTAGGCAATCTCCGTCATGTAAAGCACTATACAGAACTGCATAGTGCTTTACAAGTCTCCGAAATGTGCTGGCAGTGACGCCAGTTGAACCCGGGGGGCGCTGAAACGGATTGCAAAATAGGCGTGGACATGATTTAATAGGGGTGTTGGTCGGGAGGGGTCTCCCGCTCCGACCACCCCGGCGGGCCGCATCCCGCCGGGCACCACCACCCAAAACCACCACAGGAGTTCCCGTGCGAATCCAGCACGACCCCGCCTACAGCCCCCACGCCATCGCCCACAGGCTCCAATGGAGCCAGCGGCAGGCCGACGTCATGCGGTGGGCCGAGGACGGCGAGCTGCACTACGACGGCGAGCGATACCGCCACCGCCTCCCGGGCACCACTACGCGCGGCCGCATCGTTGCCCACGCCCGAGTCCGGGCCCTGAGTGACGCCGGGTTCCTGGTCGACATCGACGAGACCGGGCGCGTACAGCTCACCGACGACGGCCGGGCCGCCCGTGCAGCATGGCGCAGTGTGCTGCCCGAACCGGTCGAGGCCGCCTACGAGATGACGCCCCGCCCGCTACTGGGAGGACAGACCGAGCGCCGCCAGGACGAGCACCGGGCGGCCGCCCGCGCCGCCCGGGAGGCCGAGGCCGCCCGCATCCGCGCACTCCAGCCGGCCCCCGAACCGGAGCCGGCCGACGTCGACCCGGCCGACTGCACCCACGCCGTCCACGCCTGGATTTACGTCACCGCCGACCCCATCACCCGGCAGCTTGGCTACCACCTGGCATGCGCGTGCGGGCAGGAGCGCGACGCCTACCCCGGCCGCACAACCGCGATGAGCATCGGCACCCCCACCCGTCCCCTGGGCATCCGCGAGAGCGACCCCGCCGTAGCCGTCCACCACGCCGACACCCGCGGCTACTCCGTCACCGGTTGGTGGACGGTGGTGGACGAGCACACCAAGCGGGCCCGCGTCGAAGACCACACTGCCGAGCCGTCGTGGCCGGTGGTCGACGACCCCAACCGCCGTCCCGCTCCGGCACCCGCTGCCGAACACGACGACGACACCGACACGTTGGTGATTGCGGCGGTGGACGACCCCGCCCGCCGCCCCGCCGCCGCTCCGACCCCGGCCGAGGAGACGCGCCAGCCGGCCGCCACCCAGGACGCTCCCGAGCACCGCCGCATCGCGGGCCACGTGCCCCAGGTCGCCCGCCGCCGCCACGGTCGCCCCCGCCTGAACCCGTGGGTTGCGAGGGTCGACAGCTACCTGTCATCCGCCCACCTCGCCACCGTGCTCCAGGTGGACGCCCACGGCACCGCCACCGGCGACGTCGAGTTGTCCGACGAAGGCCGGCGCGGACCCGAGCGGCGCGAACTCGCCGCACGTCTCGCGGCCCGCTACGGCGTGCGCGTCCACACGGTCCAGCACTGGAGCCAACCGACGCTGGACGGAGCCCAGGCGACCGACGCCCGCGGACATCTGCGGCCCCGTCAGGTCGAGGAGCCGCCGCAGTACGGACACGGCCGGACCGACCTCATGGTCTCTGGCCCCGTCGAGGCCGTGGCGCGGTACATCGCAATGGTGCCGGCAGCGCTGGACGCCATCGACAAGCTCTCGTCGGAATGGGTCCGCCCCTACCGGCAGCGGCTCACCGCCGACCAGGCGCCCGGACGCACTGCCGCCGTACGACGGTGGCGACACCGATTCGCCGCCGCAGTCATCACCGCACTGAGCACCAGCCGATCCCCCAGCAACCGCGACTACGACCCGACCAGGGAGCCCAACGCCCCCGAGGCCGCAGCCGGCGCGGCACTCCGCAACGTCGAGTGGTACCGCTGGCTGGACGCCCTGGAGACCCCCGCCCAGCGCACCACCGCCGCCACGTATGAGGGCAGCGCGCGCCACGACGTCGAGCCGGCCACCCGCGCCGCCGACGCCCCATCAACAGGCGCCCGCCGCCAGGAGATGACGGCCACGACCCCGCTCGTCCACGGCATCGGCGACCGCGAGGCACACCCCGCCCCGCACCGCGACGCCTACGCTCCGGCAGCATGACGCCGGGGGGCCGTGTGTCTCATGCGAGGCACACGGCCCCCGGCCCGGCCCCGGAGGGCCGGGCCCACCCCGCCGAACAGCTACAGGTCGCCTGTCTTGACTCCGGCCAGGAAGGCACTCCACGCAGCGGGGCCGAACGTGTGGACCGGCCCCGCGGGGTCCGTCGAATCCCTCACGTCTACGCGCGGCATGTTTACGCGAACCTCCACGCAGGCGCTTTCCTCTTCGTTGCAGTACGAGCTAACGAACCAGTCGTGGTGAGGCATCTTGTGATCCTTGCGAAACGGGGCCGATGTCGGCGCGGTGTGCGATGCTCAAACCCAGTGTAGGGATGCGCAGTTGACCACACTGCCATGTCTGGAATTGAGGGGGCGAAGTGTCAAACTGGAGTGCCCAAGACGTCGACGCTTACGAACGCGCTCACCATTTGCTGAGCGCCATCATCGCGGCCTACAGCACGCGAATCGCCCGCGCGGATGCCGGGGACGCTGCACGGTTGCGAGGCGAGCGTGCGCCGTACGTGGCCGAGCGTCAGCGCTTGAGCGTGAGGGACAGCGAACGAGTGCGAGAAATCCTCACGCAGTACCCGGACGTGCTCCGCCAGATCAGGAGGGACGAGGCGTGAGCGCTCCACCCATCCCCGGCCTGGACGAACTGACCACGCTGTTCGCCACCGAGGTTCGTCACACGCTGACGGCGCCCTCACAGGAGTCGCCGGAGTTACTGGTCCTCGGAGGGCCGCAAGGGTCCCGGAAAACCAGCCTCCGAACGACCGTCCCTGAGCAACTTGGCATCCACGATCCCGTCATCGTGGATGGTGACGACTTCTATTCGTTCCTCCCCGAGTTCGACCCGTACGCGCGTGAAGTCGGAATGCTCGCCGCTATGAAGCACTTCAACCCAGCGGTGAAGGAACTCACCCGCATGACGCGCGAACATGTCCGCCAGCACAGTCAAAACGTCGTGCTGGTAGGGCCGTACACAGCGGCTGACTTCACCCGCGGGATCCTGGATAACTTCCCCAACCACCGCCGGTCACTCGCTTACACCGCTATGCATCCGGCTCTCAGCCAGCTAGGCACCATGCACCGTCACCATCAGGCTACTCAGCCGGGCGGAATCGGGTACGCGGTACTGCCTTCGATCGAGCTGCAATCGGCAATCTTCACCAACACGCGAACGATGCTCGACACCGCGCAGTCGTGGGACAGCGTGAGCGCCTTGTATGTCGTCGACCCGCTTAACGGACGGGTAGCTGGCAGCCAAGAGCGCGGACCCGGCGGACGGTGGCAACCTGGCCCGGATATCCGGGCCGTGCTGGACCAGACCCGATACCAACCATGGAGCGAAGCTACCCGCGCGCTGTACCGGGAATGGCGGGCCGAAGCCGAGACCGCCAACGGGGACCGGTGGGTTGAGCGGCTAGCGAGCGTAGACCAACTTGCGGCCCCCATGCTGGCTACCAAAACGGCCCACCTAGACGCTGACGCAGTCGAGGCGGCCCGGCTTGCGGCACTGAGCTTTCCGGATCCCGCATCCGCCGCACTTCAAGCCCCATCCCGGGCAGTTGACCAGAGTCCGTATACCGAGGCAGAGCAGTCACAAGACTCCAGCCCGGAACGCTAGGTCGCGGTTCGCGCCAAACCTAGTGGGACCACTCCCGGAGTGGTCCCACTAGGTTTTTAGAAAAGGGTGTCGTATCCGGCGTGCGGGTCGCCGGCCGTGTCGACGTGCGTCACGACGGATGCTAGCGCTTGCGGTGAGTAGACTCCCGCAGCTACCGCCCGGAGGATCGCCGTTCGAAGGGCACGCGCCGCGGCAAGCTGGCCGCGGCGGTCTGCTTTGCTGACTCGCCACCCCAACCGCACGGTGCGATCCCGTCGGGACATGTCTTGCGAGTTGTCGACGGGGAGACCGAGGGTAAGACAGTCCGGCCGTGCGCAGATACTCCGGTCACATTTGTGGCGCACGACCATTCCCGCGGGGATGGGACCGTGATGGGCCTGCCATATCCACCGGGTTGGCCGAACGATGGTCGCCCCGCCGCCCTCCGGATCGTGGGCCCAGAACCGTCCGTAGCCGTCGCCACCCAGGCCGCCGACGAACACCCAGCATCGGGCTGTGACGACGACGAATCGACGCATGCGGGCCCACTCTCCCGGGTCCGCCCAGGGCGGCCGCTCAGCCGGCGGCCGCACTGCTTCAGGGACCTTTGGCACAGCACCTCCCGCAGACGATCCCTGTACCCCAACGGTGGTGCACCGAGCGGAGCGTGTACGGCGCCCGGCCGCAGCGCGGCAGCAGAAGCCCCCCGCCAGCCACGGTCAGGGGGACGGTCGCCTCACGCACCCGCATGCGGGACGGCGGGGGTACGGCGAGGTAGTCACGTCTGCTGACAGTCGAGTGCGACGGACGACCCACGACGCCACCCCTCCCGTAGCCGGCCCATTTCGCAGCAACCACGGCTATCCCGCAGTCGGCGATGTGCTGGTCACGTAAACCGCCCAGGGGCCCCGTGGTCAGGACGACTCAGGAGAACTGCGGGGAGCGGGAGCCGGCTTAGTGGCGGACCCGCGAGGCCGTCCGGGAGCCTTGACAGCGGGACGCTTGAACCTCAGCGGACCGGTCAATTCCGATTCGCTCCATCCCGCCTTGATGGCGTCCTGCCACACCTTGGCTTTGTGCTCGCGTGCCTTCCTGGCCGCGTCCTCCGCTTGGCGCTCCCCCTCGTCCGCCGCTTGCAGTTGATCAATAACAGCGAGGCGGCCCGCCAGGAGCTGTTCCGCTGCGGTGCGCTTCTGATCAGTCACGTTGCTGGAATCCATGCCGGAAGCGTAGCCGCTGCTATGGGAGTTGTGGGCGCGTGAACACGATTGAGCTGCACCCGAAGGAGAGCACGGCAGGAGGTTCGGGCCATCTGTGACCAGGAGTTCAGGCCAGGGTTTTTGGTCTCCCGCACGCTCAGCGGCGCAGGAGCAAGCTAGGCGATCAGGTGACCTAATCGCGCTTGGCTCTCGCCGCGGCGCGGCGAGAGCTGGCACACTGTCGTGTGGTCCCCACTGTGTGGGGTCGCTTCGCTGGAGGGAGGCGCAGGCATGGCGCAGGAGTTGAGTGGGCGTCGAGCTGTGCCCGCCGGCGGGCGAAACAAGCGTGTGCCGGGAGGCCGGACGCACGTCACCAAAGTGATGATGACTCCGGAGGAGCGGGCCCGGGTTCAAGCACGAGCAGCGAACCTTGGGATCAGTGTTCCAAGGGCGCTGGTAGAGGCTGCGATTGGTGTGCCGCCGCTCACCCGTCGGGAACGGGAAGTGCTCTACGGCGAGTTGAACCGGCTCAAGTTCTTGTTGGCCAACCTCACGAACAACGCGAATCAGATTGCGAGGGCGTTGAACAGTGACGTCGAGGTGCCCCCGGCGATGATCCGCAGCGTGCTGGAGCGGGCGGAGTCGACAGTCGAGCGTGTGGAGGCGTTGGCCGAGGAGTTCCGAGTCCGGTGAATCCGAACGTCACCCGAGGCGACAACGCGAAGAGGTTGATTGACTACCTGTATGGGCCGGGCCGGCACAACGAGCACATCAATCAACGGCTGATCGCCTCCCAGGCCGGGATTGTCGGCGAGGGGCGTCCCTACTTCCGCGGTGCGGGCGAGTTGCGGGCGCTGTCCCAGGAGTTCGATGCGCCATGGACGCTCTTTGGTGTCGATGTCCCCGGCGGGCACGTCTGGCACTGCTCGATTGCGTTGCCGCCGGAGGACGGCATGTTGTCCGATGAGCAGTGGGCGAACGTGGCTCAGCGGATGGTCGACGAGATGGGGTTTTCGGAGACGTCGGGCAAGGCGCCGTGCCGTTGGATCGCGGTGCACCACGGGCCCAGCAAGGGCGGCAACGACCATATCCACCTAGTGGTCAATCTGGTACGGGATGACGGCACCAAGGCGAGCCCCTGGCGCGACTACTCAAGGGCGCAGGCGATCTGCGGCCGCCTGGAAAAGGAACTGGGGTTGCGGGTCCTGGATCGCGGCCGTGCAACCCCCGGGATCAAGCGCGGTGAGCTGGAGGCCGCCACCCGTAGGGGCCGGCCGGAGCCGGAGCGCTTGACGTTGGCGCGGCGCGTCCGTGCGGCGGTGGCGACGACCGAGAGCGAGGCTGATTTTGTGCGGCAACTGCGCCGGAGTGGTGTGATCGCTCGCCCGCGTTTCGCCAAGGGCGGGCGCACGGACGTGGTGGGGTACTCCGTGGCGTTGCGTCCAACCAACGGGGCGGCACCGGTGTGGTACGCGGGCGGCAAGCTGGCGCGAGATTTGGCCCTGTCGAGGTTGCGCGAGCAGTGGCCTGGCGATGACGCGGCATCAGCCGTCGCCGCGTGGACGGAACGGGCAGCCGGCGGCGAGCGACGCCGCGCGCCGGCGCACCTGCGGGACGAGGTTGCGTGGGAGGTAGCTGCCCAGCAGATTGCGGACGTCCGCGCGCAGTTGGCGGAGGTTCCTGTGACAGATGTTGTCCGCTGGTGCCAGGCCGCCCAGGAGGTTGCGGGCGTTTTGGCCGCGTGGAGTGGCCGGATGGAGCCAGACCGGCCCGGGCCCCTGGCGCGTGCAGCCGATGTCCTGGCACGCTCGGCGCAACGCCCGTTGGAATACCGGCGCGAGCCGGTGTCAGGGCGGCCAGGGTCGATGAGGGGAGCGGGCATGGCGGTGTTTTTCGCAAGGACCGGCGGGACGAGCGCCTGGGGTGAAATGCTGCTGATCCAGCAGCTTCGGAACATGATGCGGGCGGTGCACGACATGCACACCGCGCGCGACGAGCGGGACCAGGCGTCCCGTGTGCGCGCCGAGGCAACCGGCGAACTTGCTCGGTTGCAGCAGGCGCGCCAACAGATGGGACAGAGCCCCGGTGCACTGCCCACGATGGGCAGTTACCGGGACCACTCCGCCGGCGTCGAGCGGGGCGAGCCGCGGGGCAACGATCACGGTCGGTAGGCCGGCCACTAGGGAGGGCAACGGATGGCGCAGAACGACGAATTCAGAGAGGTCTACGCGGCATCGGGAGCTGCGTTCGTTCACTCTCTCCAGTTGGCGATCACCGTTGCGACCCTGATGGCAGAGCACCAGGTGAGGTTGCGTGAGGAGCGCTACCGCCAGGAGCAGCAGGCCGAGGAGAACCGGGCCCGGATGGAGGCGGAGAAGATTCGGGCGGAACGGGCCGCAGCAGAGCCGTTGTTGCGGGCCGCTCATCAAGAGAAGTTCTGGCAGGACCTCCCGTCGCATCCGGAGCGGTTGGGCCGCACGTGGCAGGCTGCCGCGGAGTGGGCGGGGGGTGACCCGTACGCGAATTTCACGCTTCAGCACCTGCGGGAGCAGTTGGCCGAGCGCTACAACCTGAGGGTGCCGGACTGGCCGGTCGGTGGCGCGGAGATGGCGCGCCTAATCACGATGACTGACCCGACCTACCGGGACAAGCTGGATGCCGCGCGGGAGGCCGCCGCGAAGGTGCCCGGGGCGTCGTATGCGGTGATCGTGCGGGACATGCGCAATGACGGCCGGATCGTCCACCGTGGGGAGGTGACTGCGGAGCCGGGCATGAGTGCGCCTATGGCGGCCGCTACAGCCTACGAACGGTGGGCGAAGGGCCCAGGGGATGAACTGTCGCAGGATCGGCAACCCGCTGAAATCGTCGTGGAGCTGGTGGAGAACACCGGCAGCGACACGGCAGCCCACGTCCCCGCGGCGACGCTCCAGGGAGCCGACGTTGAATCGGTGTTCGTCGCGGACGCGGCCCGGTTGGTTGCGTTGGCTGACGGTACGGCCCAGCCGGACAACAACGCCGAGATGCTGCGTGCACTGAGGGACCAACTGGAGCGGCTGGAGCAGGAGGAGGAGAGGCGATCCGAGCGGCGAGCCGAATACACGGCGAAACTCGCCGACGGTCGAGAGCTCTCTCCCTTGGACGTGCGCCGGTTGGAGGGCAATATCCAGGCGATCACGGAGGGGATGGACACTCTCCACCAGCAGCAGGCCGACGCCGCGTTGCGGATGGCGGCCCTGGCCGCCGAAATGCGGGGCGAGAACCCCGAGCACGTCTACGCTGCTGCGCGTCTGTCCGAGAGTCTGGATGAGGGTTTCTGGCAGACCGCCAGCGCGGCGGAGCTCGGTGATCTTTGGGGGCGCGTAGCGGAGTGGAGCGAGGGGGAGGCTCGCGACGGGATCCGTACGTTGATGCGTGACAACATCGAGCGCCACCACGGCATCATGGTCCCTCAGGACGCGAGCGCCGACATGGTGTCAGCGCTGTTCGGTGGTGACGACGTGCCGGGGCCGGCGCAGAGGCTTTCCGAGCAGGCCGAGGAGTTGCGTGGGCAGGCGTACGCCGTCTATGAGGAGGCGTTCGACCTCATGGGCCAGGCCCGGGAATTGGAGGCCAAGGGGCCGGAGGTTGCCGAGCAGGCCCGCTTGGTGCGGGAGCAGGCCACCCATCGACAAGGGCAGGGCCGTGCGCTCATGTCTCAGGCTGCTTGGATGACGCGAGCAGAACCGGAGGTCATGCGGCGGCTGTACGCGGAGAACTCCGGCGATGCGGTGCGCGAGCTGCACGCCGAGTACGCCCTCCGGTGGGGAGAAGAACCGAGCGCGGCGACCACCGAGAAAATCAAAGAGGTCACCGCGGTTGCGGCCGATGAACCGGGCGTCAGGGTCTGGACGATGTTTGTTCCTCCTGAGGCGTCGTCGGCAACGTCCATTCCCGCGCCGGCGGTGGGCGATCCGGGACCCACCGCGGCCCCCGAGCCGGCCGCAGTCGTGGACGTCGAGGAGGTGGACGAGGAGTCCGAGCGCGACGAGGCCGCCGCGCGGGAGGAGGAGGCCAAGCGCGCCGCTATGGAGGCCCGTCGAGTCGAGGCCGCACAGGCTCTTGCCACGGTTGCCGATCCGGAAGCGGTCGAGGCTGTGAAGTTGACGGAGATGGCCTTTCCGGAGGGCCCGGAGGCCGCGGTGCAGACAGCGCCGAAGGTCGGCCGCGCGGCCGCTTCAGGAGGAGTCCAGCAGCAGCGCGAACGCAATTCGTCGCTGGAGATCTGAACTTAGGATCTCCGGTGCGCAGGTACCGGCATCGTCAAGTTCGGCCAGAGAGGGAGTCGTGATGATCAGCATCGTTGGTAGGTGGGCCGCGCGCCGCAGGGCCGGCCGCGTCGCCGTCGCCGCACTGCTCGCCAACGAACTCGAATGGGGCCTACGGGACAGGATCATGAGGTGCCTGGTCGAACGCGACGCTGATCCGGCGATCCAGGAGGCGGTGGACCGGGAACTTAACAGGTTCCGCCGAACCGCTGATCGAGGTATGAGGCTCGCTCAGCTAAACGATCTGGCCGACGCCGAGAACCGCGGCTCGACGCCGTTCTTCGAGTACATCGAGCTAGCGGACAGGCGTGCCGAGCGACTTCTTTCGGCTGGCGAGGGCGTCGACCAATGTCCATCTCGCCAAGGCTCCGACACCTGACTCCCCGGTCCTACGCGTAGTGAGGGGCGAGCCGTTGAGGCTCGCCCCCCCACTACGCGTATACGAGCGTTCTTATGGTGTCGCCGGCGCACCGCTCTTAACGGCCTCAGGGGCCGCGCTGAGGGACGGCGAGAGCCACAGGGAGGCGTTGGCCGCTTCCATCGGCAACGGGCTGTAGGCGTAGGCGCTGTGGCCATCTGGACGGCATGCCGAGAGGGGGCCGGTGTTGGGATCCATCAGGGCCCGTAGGTGGGGGTCGCAGTGCTGGAGCCACCACACCGACATACCCATAGCCGCGTCCAGGCGCAGGCTTTCCCAGGCCCTCCATAGCGCGGTCAGCCGCTGGAGCGCTTCGGGGTGGCGCCACCAGGACGGGCACCACGTCAGTTCGGTGCCCTCCAGGTTGCGGCGGATGGTCGGCGCCAGATAGTCCGTCACGAACTCATTGACCGTGGCGAAGACCAGTTTGGGAGGCTCTTTTTCCTCCCGCTTCTTTCGCCCGCCCTTCCTCCCCCGAGCCTTCCCGCCCTTGCCCTTGCCCTTGTTCTTGCCCGTCGAGGAGGCCGGCGCGCCCG
>NZ_JBIVXW010000052.1:0-67995 GCF_044769405.1 Streptomyces sp. NPDC090442 | reverse complement strand
CC
Source organism: Streptomyces sp. NPDC090442 (assembly GCF_044769405.1). Lineage (NCBI taxonomy): Bacteria > Bacillati > Actinomycetota > Actinomycetes > Kitasatosporales > Streptomycetaceae > Streptomyces > Streptomyces sp. NPDC090442. The sequence continues at coordinate 67,993 of NZ_JBIVXW010000052.1, read as the reverse complement.
GGATCTCCTGATCCCGACCGATCACCGGATCCAACTTGCCCTCACGCGCCGCCGCGGTGAAATCCGTACCGAACTTCTCCAACGCCTTGTAGGCGCCCTCCGGATCGGGGGTGACCATCGCCGTCCTCCTCAAGCTCCATTACCGGTGCGCGCTCGCGCGTACACCAGCCATTCTCCGATCCGGCCGCCACCCGCACCGAAGCAGAAAGTCGACTGATTCCACCCTTAGTTGACCCTGCAAAATTCAACCATCTGCCGCATCGCGCGCTTTCTTGTCGGCCAAAAGTGGATCGGCCGCGGACCACGGATGACAAACGACTTGGGATCTCTCGGGAACACCACATTCCATTGACACGGCGCTGACGCAGCGACGATGATCCATACCAGAATCCGCTGGTCAAGGCCGGCGCTGAGCCAGTCACACGGCAAGAGAAAATCACTCTCCACCGCTGGCGGATGACCCGCACTCCCCCTTTCCCTACGGAAAGTTCCGCAGGGCTCCAAGGAATGCGGGACGCGAAAACGATTCCCCATCGGGACAACTCACGAGAAGGAGCGCTGGATGGCTACCTATCTGTCTCCAGGTGTGTTCGTTGAAGAGACCGAAGGCGGCTCCCGGCCGGTGGAAGGCGTGGCCACCGCGGTCGCCGCGTTCGTCGGCTTCGCCGAACAGGGACCTCTCAACGAGCCCGTTCGCATCACCAACTGGAGCCAGTTCGCCAAGACTTTCGGTGACTTCCAGGAAGACTCCTATCTGGCGCACTCCGTCTACGGCTACTTCGCCAACGGCGGTGGCACCTGCTACGTCGTACGGGTCGGCGGCCAGTCCGCGGGCGGCGACGCCGTCGAGGGCTCCGCATCCGTGAGCGCCGCCCCCGCCCAAGTGCTCGGCGGATTCCGGGTGGCAGCCCTGCCGGCCGCCGCCGGACGCAACCTCTCGGTCGACGTGCAGCGCAAGCCGGCCGACCCCAAGACCAAGCGGACCGCGGGGACGACGAGCGGCGCCGACAAGGCGAAGGCAACGTCCAAGGACGGTGACGACAGCGCGCCGGAGGCCGCCGCCAGCGACCTCTTCACCTTCGCGGTCAAGGTCGACGGCGCGACCGCCGAGACCTTCGACGTCTCCGCCGACAAGGCATCGCCCGTCTACGTGGTGACCCAGGTCAAGGAACGCTCCAAGTTCGTGACCGTGGACGAGGCCAAGGCCACCGGCGCGGCGCTGGCACTGCCCGACTCCACCACCCTTGCGCTGCCCGCCGGAACCGCCGAGGCCCCGGCCGCCACCCAGGACGTGGTCGGCCGCTACGTCGGCAAGGTCAACGACCGCTCGGGGCTGTCGGGCCTGGAGGCCATCGACGACGTGACCATGGTCGTCGCCCCCGACCTGATGGCGGCGCACCAGCGCGGTGCGGTCAGCCGCGAGCAGGTCAAGGCCATCCAGCTAGCCATGATCAACCACTGCGAGAACATGGCCAACCGGATGGCCATCCTCGACCCGCTGCCGGACATGGGCCCGACCGAGGTGTACGAGTGGCGCCAGAACGAAGCGGGCTTCGACTCCAAGTACGCCGCCCTGTACTACCCGTGGATCCAGGTCGCCGACCCGGTCTCCGGCAAGGGCTTCCTGATACCGCCGTCCGGCCATGTCGCCGGCCTGTGGGCCCGGAACGACGAGGCCCGCGGCGTGCACAAGGCCCCCGCCAACGAGGTCGTGCGCGGCGCCCTCGACCTGGGCGTCCAGGTCACCAAGGGCGAGCAGGAGCAGCTCAACCCCGCGGGCGTCAACTGCATCCGCAGCTTCCCCGGGCGCGGCATCCGCGTGTGGGGCGCGCGCACCCTGTCCAGCGATCCGGCCTGGCGCTACCTGAACGTCCGACGCCTCTTCAACTACCTGGAGGAGTCGGTCTACCTGGGCTCGCAGTGGGTGGTCTTCGAGCCCAACGACGAGCGGCTGTGGGCCACGGTGCGTCGCAACATCACCGCGTTCCTCACCAACGAATGGCGCAGCGGTGCCCTCTTCGGCAGCACGCCGGAGGAGGCCTTCTACGTCAAGTGCGATGCGGAGACCAACCCGCCCGAGGTCATCGACGCGGGGCAGATCATCTGCGAGATCGGTGTGGCGCCGGTGAAGCCGGCCGAGTTCGTGGTGTTCCGCATCGCGCAGGACTCGGCGTCGGGTTCCGGCGGCGAGTAGTCCACCTCACGCCCAACCAATCCCTGACAGAAAGCGAGAGTAATTTCCATGCCCGCTGAGAACAACGGTCACATCTTCCGGACCGGCTCCTTCACGTTCCAGATGGACGGCGTCCAGCTCGAAACCCTCAAGCGGGTCTCGGGGTTGCAGATCCGGGTCGAGCCCGTCCTCGTGAAGACCACGAACGGCCAGGGCCAGATCAAGACGCAGAAGTACGCCGGCGCCCTGACTCCCCCGAGCATCACGCTCGTTCGGGGCATGGCGAAGAGCGACAAGCTCACCGCCTGGCTGAAGAACGCCGCGACGGACCCGGCCAACTGCGAGAAGGTGAACGCCAGCATCGTCTTCACCCCGGCCGACAAGGGCAGTGACAAGATCACCGTCAATCTGGTCGGCGCTTGGGTGAGTTCCTGGACGCCCGGCGACCTCGACGTCACTAACGAGAACCCGGTGGACGAGACGTTCATCCTTGAGTGCGACGAGGTCAAGATCTCGTGAGGCGCGGGCGCGTGGCTGAAGGGCCGCAGGCACCACCCCCGTCAGGACTCTCGGCCAACGCGCCCACGCCCGTGAGCGGGGGCGCAGGACCCGAGCGCAATCCTGCGCCCCTCCGCACGGAATTCCCTTTCACCCTGCCACGCGGCTACGTGGACAAGCAGGGAGTGGTCCACCGCGAGGGCACCATGCGCCTCTCGACGGCCCGCGACGAGCTCATCCCGCTCAGCGACATGCGGGTCCGCGAGAACCCGGCCTACCTGTCGGTGGTGTTGTTGGGTCGACTGATCACCCGACTCGGCACGCTGACGACCGTCGACGCGGACATCGTCGAGCAGTTCTTCGCAGTGGACCTCGCCTTCCTGCAGAAGTTCTACAGCAAGATCAACACCGATGGCACGTCGCTCGCGTCAACGGTGTGCCCCGAGTGCCGCCACGAGTTCGACGTGGACATGGGGAGCCGCCTGGGGGAATGAAAACGTACGCGGCCAAGGAACTGCGCTCCGAGATCGCGTACATCGCCTACCACTTCCACTGGCCACACGGCGAGTTGCTCGACCTCGACCACGTCGAGCGGCGCAGCTACATCAGCCAGATCGCCACCATCAACCAACGTCTTGCAGACGGGACTTGAGGACCATGCCGCACCGGATCTCCCGGTCGACCGACCGTGCTACGGGCGGGGCCCGAGCCACGGCCGCACCGGCCGACACCGGCGCGGTGCACACAGCCCAGGTGGCGCCCGATACCGCGGCGCAGCCGACACCCCCCGTGATGCTGCCTGAGCCGGTCCGCACAGTCATCGCAGGCGAGTTGGACACCATCACCGACGTCCGGCGGACAACCGAGCATCTGGTCGCCTGGCAGGACCACCGGATCGCCGGCGAGCTCACCACGCTGATCGACACCGATCCGCCAAGAGCGCTCCAGGCAGCGGCAGGGCTGTGGGACACGACGGCGCTCCGCACGCGCCATCCCGCCGCCGAACTGTACTGGCGGCCGCGGCGGGAGGAGGCGTCCCCGGAGGTCGGGAAGGACGCCGAGACCGTGGAGACCAGCACGGCTCCTGGCTCCGCGGCCGCCGCACGGCCCGCGGTCTCCGCAGGTAGCCGGGGGGCGTGGAGTTCCTCCCGCTACGACGCCGGTGAGGGCGACGCGTCGGCTACGCAGGCCGTCGCCTCCGCAGATCCGGCTTCCGTGGCGACCCCAGACTCCGCAGGCAGTCGACCGGAGCCGGGCGTGCGAGGCCGCCGCCGTCGGCTCCGGCTCGGTAGCAAGAGCCCTCTTCCATCCCGTCGTTCCGCAGGGCACGAGGACAACGCTCCGGCGACGCTTGGGGAAACCCCGATCACGGTCGACGAGCGCGGTGCACCACGAGAGGAGACGACAGGCGCCTCGGCCTTCGTCACCCCGTCTCAGGAGTTCCGCGTTCCGGACCGCCCTGCACGATCAGTCACGACAACACCGCTCACCAACAAGCCGGTTGAACGTCACGAGGAGGTAGACCCCGCCCCGTCTTCCCTTCCTTCGCCCTCGCCCTCCCCCACCGCCGGCACGGTGTGGACTCCGGGTACTCGGCAGCCGCTCGTGCGCTGGGTTCGGACCGCACTTGCCCCTCGGCTACGCAGGCATCGCAAGACCGAGCCGGCGCGACCTTCAGAGGGCGGGCAGTTGCCGTCCGCTCCGCAACCGGAACCGATATCGGAATCGACGGCAGTCGAACCCATCGCTGCTGTCGACGATCCAACGTGCGCCACCGCCGCCCCACCCGCGCCCGCGCCCGCGCCCGAACAGACACTGCCTCGATCCGTGTCGACAGCGGCACGGCCGCCCGGTTCCTCGGCAGACGACGCAGTTTCCATTCCGGCGCCGGTACAGACCGGAGAAGCGTCCCAGGCCCGTACCGAGGAGCGGGCGGCTGGAACGGCTGCCGCCAACCATGCGGCGGCGACCGACACCCCGGGTCCCACCGAGGCGTCCGCATCCGCGGCGCCGCGGCGAGCCACGACATCGGAGCGCCCTACGCCTCGGCCACCCCAGCAAGCCGAGTCCTTCACGGCTCTCAGCGCGCCCGCTTCGTCCATGGGTGAAGGGCACGCCGGGCCAGCGCATGCCTGGGACCAGCAAGTCACCACATCCACCGGCCCGGTAGCCGAACCCAACGCGGCGAGCAGTCAGCAGCCGCGGCCGACCGCACCGGGGGCGGTTTCACCTGACGCCGCTTCCGTGCGAGGTCATGCGGCGCCCCCTGCTCGGTTGGACACAGCCGAACGTCGCGACCAGGCACCGGAGCAGACGACGGGTGCGAGTGCGTCGAAGCCGGTGCGCGCCCAACCGCACCTTGCCCGCGCCGCCCGCCCCGCGGTTCCCGTTGGCGCCAGCAACGGCCAGGAGCAAGTTCCGGCAGTCAGCGAGGGCAGCCCTGCTGGTCCGCCGAGCACTACGGAATCAGCGGACAACCCTCGGGAGGCCCCGGCAGGCGCCCCCACGACCCCATATCCGCAGGGCTCCACGCCGCCGGTCTCCGTAACTCCCGTCCGCCCCAAGGGAGTTCCGGCAACCGGTGCAGTGGACGCGCACCCCACCTCCCCGGGTGCCCCGAGCGCGGCCACGTCGCAAGGCGTCGCCGAGCCGTGCAACACGACTCCTCCCACCCCCATACCCGCCGGTCAACACCCGGTGCACACCCCTGCCACGACAGTGGAATCTCGCGCAGCCGCGCCGCGACACGACGACCGGCAGCCCAGCACGTCGGCCAACGGTGCCGCACCGAAAGCCCCCAACGAGCAGGCCATCGACAGCCAGACCACAGACATGGGCGCCCCGTCACACGTCACGGCTACGACCGATCCGGCCCTTGGAGGGGCTAACCACTCCCCCGAGCAGGCATGGCATACGGCCGCCTCCGGCGAGGAGTCGTCAACCACTCTCGCGGTCGATCCCGCCCCAGCAGCAGGCCGGGACGTGCCTCTGCACACGGACCACCCCGCGCGCCCGACCCCGGAGCAGCTTCCCCTCACCCAGCTCTCCGGCCCGCGTGCCGGGGTGCCTCGTACGAAGCACCCCGGCACGCACATCTCCCGAAGCACGGGCCCTGACGAGACAACAGCACGTCTTCCGCAGGATGCCGCGGCGTCGCACGACCGCGGTCCCCAGCCAGCCAAGCAGGCGCAGGAGCACGCCGAGCAACATCCCAGCACACCTCAGCACCTGCCCACGGCCAACAACGCGTCGGTCACGGAACCGCCCCAGGCCGGCACGACCGAGCCGGTAATCGGCACCACTGAACTCATCAACGCCCGCCCCTCAGCCGCGGCCCAACCCACTCGGGCCGAGAACCCGAACACGGCCCCGACGCGTGCGGCTTCGGCCGCCGACGAGACCGCTATGCCCGGCCACCTGTCCAAGGCACCTCGGGACGGCCAGGCCGCGCCCCTGCAAACACAGGAGCTCGCGGACCACGCCACGCGACGTCTCCCACTCGCCAAGAAATCCCGACGACCTGACCGGCATTCACGGACGGCTCGCACCGCACAGGACACGGACTCCGTTCCCGACGGCCAACAGGACGACCCTGTCTCCACGGACAACACGACTGCCGCGCCCGAGCGCCATGGTGTTGCCGCCGCCCATGACGGTGCGTCCCAGGGACGTGCCCAAGCAGCCCCCGCTCAGACGGCGCAACCGTCCCAGGCTCGGCACATGCCGGACAGCCCGCAAACCGATCCTCAGCTCGCACCCCGAGGGCAGGACGACAGCACCGCGCTTCCCAGGACCGTCGTGCCTGCGGCACAGACACACCCGTCCTCAATCGATGCGCCGGTGGCCCCAGTTCCGGAGGCCGACCGAGGAGTGCATCCCCATCCAGGCGCCGACCATGTCCAGACGCTGGATTCCCCTCGGGCCACTGACATCCCACACCACGGAAACAGCGACGACGCCGAACCCGCCACGCCTACCCCCCAGCGCACCACGCCGGGAGCGCGGGCCCATATGGCAGCACCCCTCCACGTGCGTCACCCCGCACCATCCGACCCGGGGGGCATGCCGCTGGCCCCGTCGTCCGGTGCGCACGCCGGCCGAGCCGCACGAGGGCAGGAACCCGCCGACGCCCTTAGCACACCCGCCTTCGGCACTCACGCCGAGGGGCGTAACCCCTCCGCTTCCAGGCACCTTGAAGCCGGGCCATCCGTGTCCAGTCAGCCGCTCACCGTCCGGCACGCCGACTCCATCACCCACGCCCCTAGCGCACATGAGCGGACAGGGCCGGGCCATGGGCACGTACCCGAGGCCCATCAGGTCGGGCAAGACGTCCTCTCGGCCACCACCAAGGCTGCAGTCGACCCGCGTGCCACCGATGGCACAGCCGACACCACTCCGGATCAACGCCCTTCCGCAGGAAGCGAAGACGCCTCACCGCAGACCCGTTCGGCACAGTCAACGCAAGGAATTGCAGGGCAGCCCCGTGCGTCGAAGCCCCCGGCTGCCGTCGAGCCTGAACCCACAGACTCGGCGCACGCCGCGCGAGAGTCTCGCCCCACGGCGGCACCACACCAAGAGCCTGTGCCGCTGCGCTCAGTGACCTCGGTCAACGCGAACACGTGGGCTCCGCTGCCGCCGACAGTACGGAGGCAGCGGACCGGCCCAGTCACCGATGAGGCATCAACCGACCTGCCGCGCCGGGGCGATGCGACCCCGTCGAGCCCGCCTACGCCCTCGACACCGCGGCCGGAGGCACACGTACCTCCGGGTGACGCGCTCTCCGCTCCGACGCCCTCGCAGCCATCAGCTCCGTCCCCCCATCGCACGCCCTCAATCCCCACCGCCCCCAACCGCCGTACAGACACCAAGACCACCGCCTCCACCGCCCTCACCCCCGTCCAGTACGGCGGAGCCGCCCGGCTCTGGATGCCCGAGGCGCCGCCCTGCGCCTGGGCCTTGATGCCGTTCGCACCGCCCCAGCCCTGGGCCGTTCCCGGGAGCCGCAACAACCAGCAGCCGGCACGGGAACGGGAACGGGGACAGGGACAGGAACAGCAGCCGGACAACAGCCAGCGGGGTCCCCAGCAGAACCAGCAAAACCGGCAGAATCAAGGAGCAGCTACCGGTCACCCCGTCTTCCGGCGCATCGGTGCGCACGCGCCCGAGCCGCGCGGTCGGGCCACGGACCTCTCCTCGACGCCGGCTACCGAACCGACGGAGAGCGCGGGGGTCCCGACTGACCCAACGGCCCGGGCTGACTGGGGCATTCCCATCGGGATTCTCCAGGCGGAGGCCAAGGCACCGCACAAGGACACAGACCTCGAAGGCCGCTGAGGCTCCCCTCGTAACCAACGGAAAGGAGGTCCAGGCGCATCATGGCCAAGGACCCGACGGCGATATCGGTGAACCGGTTCTCGCTCACGATCGACGGCAAGGACCTCGGGCTGTTCACGCGGTGCAGCGGGCTGGCCCTGTCGGTGGAGGTGGACGAGGTCATCGAGGGCGGTATCAACGAGTCCCCGGTGCACCTCAACACCCGTATCAGGTATGCGCCGTTGGTGGTGACCCGTCCGGTGGTCGCAGCCACCATGGACCTGTGTCAGTGGGTCCAGGAGTCGGTGCGCAGGCCGGACCGGCTGACCGGCCAGATCTCCTGCCTGGGTACCAACGGCGAGGAGGTGGCCAAGTGGGAGCTTCGGGACGTGGTGCCCGTGGCATGGCGGGGGCCGACGCTGGACGCCGGCAGTGCGGGCATCGCCACGGAGGAGATCGAGTTCGTCCACGGCGGCTTCTTCCGCCAGGGCGGCGCGTAGTCCGCCCCCGTCCCGGCAGGTGTCAGCGCACCTGCACCCACGTACAAGCGAGCAGCGCGAGCAAGAAGGACAAGAAGGAGGGGTCATGCCGGAGAAGAAGATGGTGAAGGCCACCCTGGAGATCTATGCGCCGCCGACCGGCGGGCAGGCGGGGCCGGGCGGGCTGACCGACCAGATCGAGTTCCAGTTCAACCCGGCAGAACTCTCGTTGGTCAAGGAGGTGTCCTGGGCGCGGCACAACGCCCGGTTGGCGCAGCACGCCTCGGTACCGGAGTTCACCGGCAGTCGGCCGCGGGTGCTCGCCATGTCCGTGGTGCTCGACGACAAGGACACCAAGGGCAAGTCGGTGGACGCCCGGGTCGGCACGCTGTTGGGCTGTTGCACGCCCACCGAGGGCAGCCGCTTCGACGACCGCCCCTCGCCTCCTTGGGTCAAGTTCCGCTGGGGCGGCTTCGAGTCGGTGTCCTTCGTCGCGTTCCTCAGTGGGGTCAAGGCGACGTACACCCGCTTCTCCGCGGATGGTGAACCGCTGCGCGCGGTGTGTGAGATCACCCTGGAGGAGATCGGTATGACGACGGCGGGGCAGAACCCGACGTCTGGTTCGCCCTCGTCACGGCGGTCGCATGTCGTCGTTCGGGGCGACTCGCTGCCGTCCGTCGCCTTCGCCAGCACCGGGTCGACGCAGTACCGCGCGATCGCCGAGCTCAACGGCATCGCCGACGTGTCGAAGATCGAGCCCGGTCAGGTCCTGTTGCTACCAGGCGCCGCCGACAACCACTGACCGTCGAACGACCGGCTGTCTGGCCAACCGAGAGGACTGCGCACGAACATGACTGGACGCCATACGGCAGGACTGGGCATCTGGATCAACGGCCGACGCCTGCCGCCCGCCTGTGACACCGCCCTTGCCTGGGCGCGCGTGGAGGAGAACGGCCGGGCCTCGGCATCGGCCGAACTCGGTTTCCGGGGCCCGCAGGGGACCGCGCTCCTGGCCGGGGGCGACATCGACCTGGGCAGCGCGGTGCGGCTGACCGCCTTCGCCGCGGATGGCGGGCACGCACTCTTCGAGGGCGAGGTGACCGACTGTGAGACCCGCGCGTCGGCGGAGGCCGGGACGGCGGGCGGCGGGGTGTTCACCGTGGTGCGCGCCGAGGATCGCGCGCACCGGTTGCGGCGTGGCACGCGTGTCCTGGCCTATCACCAGATGTCGGCCGGGGAGATCGTCGAGCAGGTGGCGAAGCTGACGGGGGTGCCCACCGGGACCGTCGACCGCACCGGGCCGAAGTACCCGTTCCTTACCCAACCGGCCATGTCCGACTGGGACTTCCTGGCCCACCTCGCCCGGGAGAACGGGTGTGAGCTGTTCTTCCGGGAGGGCAAGCTGCACTTCACCCGGCCGACGCGGGCCTCGGACGGGCCGGCGAAGGGCACCCCGTCCCGGCAGAGCCCCTACGCGTTGGAATTCGGCGAGAACCTGGTGAAGGTCTCGTCCGCGGCGTCCCTGCATGAGCAGGTGACCGAGGTGGCGGTGCGTGCCTGGGACCCCGAGCGCAAGGAGCCCTTCACCGCGCGACGGAAGCCGGACGGGTCGCCGCGGCGGGATGTGGCGTGGCGGGCAGAGCCGGGTGCGGTACGCGGGGAACCGCTGTTGCTGGCGAGGTTGCCGCGCGGCACCCAGCACGAGGCCGAGCAGGTCGCGGAGGTCATGGCGCAGGAGGTGGCCGCGGGGCTGACCCGGCTGCGGGCGGTCGTCCGGGGTGAGCCGCGGCTGCGGCTGGGGTCCGCGGTGGCTCTCAAAGGGTTGGGCCCACGGTTCCAGGGACGCTACACCGTGACCGGTGTCTGCCATGAATACCATCCGGAGGCAGGCTATTTGACGTCCGTCACGGTCGACGAGAGGGCGGATCGGATCCGCGTCGGTCGCCCTGGGGACAGTGAGGCGGGGCTGCGCCGCTTCCACGGGCTGCACCCGGGCAAGGTCGTCGACATCAAGGACGAGCAGAAGCGGGGCCGGGTCAAGGTGCAACTGCCGTGGCTGGACCCGGAGTACCAGAGCGACTGGGCGCGCACGGTGCAGCTCGGCGGCAGCGGCGGCCACGGTGTCGTGCTGCCGGAGGTGGGCGAGGAGGTGCTGGTCGGCTTCGAGGACGGCTGCCTGGACCGGCCGTACGTGGTGGGCGGGCTCTACAACGGCGTGGACCAACTCGCCTCGCACCAGCTCGACTTGGTCGACAAGAGCAAGGGCAAGGCCAATCGGCGGTCGTTCGCCTCGAAGGAGGGGCACCGCCTGGAGCTGCTGGACGCGGGCAGTCCGGGCATGGGGGCCACCCTGGTCACCGGTGACGGCAAGCTGCGGCTCCAGTTGGACCAGCACAACACGCTGATCTCGGTGCACAGCGACGGCAGCGTGGAGATCTCCGCGAAGCACGGCATCACCGTGGACGCGGGCCAGGCGCCGCTCGAACTGAAGGGCCAGAAGGTCAAGGTCAGCGCCCAGCAGGGCCTGGAGCTCTCCGGGACCAAGGTCGAACTCTCCGGCACCGAAGTCCAGTTGAGCGCCGCCGCGAAGATGAAGGTCTCCGGCGGCGCCCTCGCCGAGATCTCGGCCGCCCTCGTCAAGATCAACTGACCTTTTCCCAGGGGGTGTTGACCCCGTAGAGAGGAGTGCACGAGCATGCCTGCTGCTGCACGCATAGGTGACCCGACCACGCACGGCGCCGCGGCCGGAGTGGTGACGGGGCCGCCGATGGCGGCCAACGTCCTGATAGGCGGCCAACCGGCGGCCGTGACCGGTTCGTTGGCCACCTGCCTGGGACCCGTCCACATCCCGCCGATTCCACCGGTGCCGGTCGTCGCCGTGCGCAAGGTACTGATCGGCGGCATGCCGGCCGCGGCGATGGGCGACACCCTCGGCTGCGGCGGCATGATCATGGCCGGCTGTCCGACCGTCATGATCGGCAGTTGAGCGCCGTGTCCGACTTCTTCATCGGCCGGGGCTGGGCCTTCCCCCTGGGAGTCAGCCCATCCGGCGGGGTGGCGATGGCCGAGGGCTCCACCGACGTGGAACAGGCGATCCGGCTCATCCTGGGCACCGAACCGGGCGAGCGGCCCATGCGGCCGGAGTTCGGCTGCGCCATCCGCGACCGGGTCTTCGGCTCCTTCGACGCAGCCACCAGCGGCGCCATCGCGCACGAGGTACGGCGCGCCCTGGAGCGCTGGGAGCCGCGGATCGCGGTGGAGGAGGTGCACGTGGTGCAGGCCGCCGAGCACCAGGAGGTCCTGGACATCCACGTCGTCTACCGGCTGGCCGGCACCAACAGCCGCCGCAACCTGGTCCATCCGTTCTACGTGATCCCCGCCCACGACGGCGCGGGGGCGCACCTCGATCAGCAACACGACGCCTCGCGGACGTCGAGGAGGGAAGACGATGTCGCTGCCTAGCCCCCACCTGGACGACCGCAGGTTCCAGGACCTCGTCGACGACGCCAAACGGTTCATCCAGCGCCGTTGCCCGGAGTGGACCGATCACAACGTCTCCGACCCCGGTGTGGCACTCATCGAGGCGTTCGCGCAGATGGTCGACCAGCTGTCGTACCGACTCAACCGGGTCCCCGAGAAGGTCCACCTGGAGTTCCTGGATCTTCTGGGTGTCCAGCTGACGGCTCCTCAAGCCGCCCGTACCGAGCTGACGTTCCGCCTCTCGGCACCTCAGGAGGCGGACATCCGCGTACCGGTGGGGACCGAGGTGGCCACGCCGCGCACGGGTAGCGCGCCCGCCCATGTCTTCACCGTCGACCGGGAGTTGCAGATCGCCTCGACCGCGCTGCGACAGATCGGCACCGCGTCGGCCGCGCAACCACCCGAGCTGGTCACCGAACGCTTCCTGGCAGGAGAGCCGGTGGCCTGTTTCGCACAACCACCGGCGCCGGGTGACACCCTGCTGGTCGGCCTGTCGCAGGCGGCCCCGCGCTGCACGGTGGCGCTGCGGGTGGACTGCCGACTGGACGGGGTGGGTGTCGACCCACGCCGCCCGCCGCGGGTCTGGGAGGCGTGGTGCGGAGAGGGTTGGGTGGCCTGTGAGGTCGAGAGCGACGAGACGGGGGGCCTGAACCGGCCCGGCGAGATCGTGCTGCACCTGCCCGAGGGGCACACCGCCTCGCTCATCGGGCGGCGCCGCGCGGGCTGGCTGCGATGCCGGGTCACCGAGGCCGGGCCCGGCCGCCCTGCGTACTCCGCCTCCCCCACCGTGGGCACCCTGGAGGCGTACACCCTCGGCGGAACCACCGACGCGGTGGAGGGCGAGACCGTGCCGCGCGACGAACTCGGCGTCTCGGACGGCACTCCGGGGCAGTCCTTCACCCTCCACCGCACCCCGGTGGCCGCCGGGTCGCTGCGCACGGTGTCGGTGGAGACCAAGAGCGGCCGACAGGCATGGCAGGCGGTCCCCTCGTTCGCCGACTCCTCCCCGACCGACCGTCATGTGACGGTGGACGAGGTGAGCGGCACCGTGCGGTTCGGCCCGTCCGTGCGGCAGCCGCACGGCGAGATGCGCCAGTACGGTGCGGTGCCGGAGATCGGTGCCCGGATCACGGCGGGTTCCTACCGGCGCGGCGGCGGCCGAGCCGGCAATGTGGCCGCCGGCACGCTCACCGTGCTGCGCACCCCGGTCGCGCTGGTCTCCCGGGTCGCGAACCGCGGCCCCGCCACCGGCGGAGTGGACGCCGAGTCACTGGAGAACGTCCGGCGGCGGGCCGGACACTCGTTGCGCACGCAGGACCGTGCCGTGACCGCCCGCGACTACGAGTCGATCGCGGCGGCGGCCTGCCGGGAGGCGGGCCGGATCGAGTGCGTCGCCGAGCCGGCCGGCTCCGAACGCGCCGGGCTGGTACGGGTTTTGATCGTTCCTCAGGTCGGGGACGTGCGGGACGAGGACAGTTGGCGCGAGCTGGTGCCCTCCGAGGCGCTGTTGGCCGGTGCCGCCCGTGCCGTGGAAGCGGCCCGCCCGCTGGGGGTGTCGGTGTCCGTCAGCGGCCCCGCCTACCAGGGCGTGACGGTCGTCGCCGAAGTGGAGACGGTCAAGGGCGCGGACCGCCAGGAGGTCCGCGAGCGCGTACTGCGCGCGCTGTACGAGTGCCTGAGCCCGCTGCCGTCCGCACACGACGGCGAGCGCCGCTCGGGCTGGCCACTCGGGCGGGCGCTGCGACTGAGCGATCTGTACGCGGTCAGCGCGCGCTGCGAAGGTGTGGAGTCGGTGGCGAAGCTGGAGATGTATCCGGCCGACCTCGGCACGGGCGAGCGCCAGGCACCCACCGAGCGGATCGAGATCGGTCCGGCGACGCTGTTCCTCTCCTTCCGCCACCAAGTCGCCGTGAAGAACCGCTAGATGGCCGCAAGCCCACACCGAAAGAGAACGGGAAGACCCGAAGAGAACAATGGAAAGACTGCCGTCACCACCCCCCGCACCGTCGGCGCCGGCCGCTTCCGCACCTCCCCTGCCGCCGCTCGTGCCCGGAAGCCGGTCGCTCCGGGCGATCCTGCCCGAGAGTTACCGGCAGGGGGACTTCGCCGACCGGTTCATCGCCGGCTTCGACGACGCCCTGGCCCCGCTGATCACCGCACTCGACTGCCTGGACGCCTACTTCAACCCGCACACCGCACCCGATGACTTCGTCGCCTGGATGCTGGGGTGGACCAACACCTCACTGCCCGCCTGCGTGGGGACCATCGGCCGACGCAACGCGCTGCTCCTCGGCCACCGACTGCACGGCCTGCGCGGCACCCGGACCGGGCTCGAACTCCTCGTCCGGCACGTACTGGGCGGGCGGTTGGAGCTCACCGAATCCGGCGGTACGCACTACTCGGCCGGGCCCGAAGACCCCTCCGTACCGGCTCCGACAGGGAGTTGGGTCCGCGTGCGGGTACTGCTCCCCTACGGCACGGCGGCGGACCGCCCCTGGGTGGTGGACGACGTGGCGGAACTCGTACGGGAATGGATCCCCGCCCATGTCACGGCCGAGGTCGCCGTGGCGGACGACGCGGACCCGCTGAGTGCACCGCACGCACCGGAAGGTGGCCACTGATGGGCTCGGCCTCGTCCGGCCACCGCGGCTGGCACCAGCCCGACGAGCAGGACATGTGCGGGAGTTGCGGGGTGGTGGCCTACCCGGGCGAGATGTTCTGCGTCTCGTGCGGCGCGTATCTGGGGTGGGACAGCACCGGCCGGAACCGGACGGTATCGTCGGAGCCCGCTCCGGCTCCCGAGCCCGACCCGCTCTTCGCGCAACCGGCATCGACGCCCGCACCGCCGACGGCACGGCCCCAGCCGTGGAGCGGCCCCCCGGAGCCCGCCCCGCCCACCGACCCCAGCGTGCTGGAGCCGTACCCGGCCGCCGCGCCCTGGTCGGACTACCCCGCATACGCCGCGCCGACGCCCGAGCCCACCGCCGCCTACCCCCGGGTCATCACCGGCGAACTCGTCCTGCGCACCGCACCGTACGAGGACGCCCACGCAGCCGCGGACGCACCACCCCTCGACCTGTCACACCTCCTGCTGTGCCCCGAGTGCCGGGAGCCCAACGCGGAGTCCCGGACCTACTGCCATCCCTGCGGCGCCCTGCTGCGCCCGGAGCCCGAGCCACCGGTACCCACCCGCTGGGAACGGCTGCGCCAGGAGTACGTGGAACGGCCCAACGTGTGGCACTGGGACCGCCGTTGGAACGTCCTGCTCGCCGCACTGCCGGTGTGCCTGCTCGCCGGGGTCTCGATGGGCAGCGTCGCCGCCGCCGCGGAGCGCGCGGTCCCACTGGTCAAGGACCGTTTCCTGGACCAGCACGTGGTCGCACCGGAGTCCGTCTCCGCCTCCAGCTCCGCCAAGGGCTTCGAACCCGACCTGGCCTCCGACGGCATCGACAACAAAGCCTGGGCGCCGCAGGGCAGCGGCGAGGACGCGGTCGGCGAATACTGGACGGCCACGTTCCAGGCGCCGTTCCGCCTGACCTCCCTCATCATCATCAACGGTACGTCGAAAACACCCGGTCAGTTCTTCGAGGCCGGCCGACCGACCAAGATCACCGTGACCGCGACCACCACCGACCAGGGCGTTGTGGAGAAGGCCATCAATCTCGGTGACCAACCAGGACCACAGCGCTTCGACCTGGGCATCGACGGTGTGACCGCGCTGGAGGTGCGGATCACGGCGGTCAACCCCGGGCTCAAGCCACGCATGCCCGTCGCCATGGCCGAGATCCAGTTCTTCACCCGGCAGGCATCATGAGCGTGCGGGCAGAACTGATCGCCCCCGAGGACGTGATCAGTCCCGGCAGCTCGCTCACCGTCCATCTACGCGTGTGGAACGAGAGCCGGATCGTGGACGCCTACCGACTACGGCTGCTCGGACCGCCCGCCGACTGGCCGGACACCGAGACGGACCTCGGCCGGGTCCCGGTCTACCCGGGCAACCACGAGAAGATCAACATCCCCCTCACCCTGCCCCTGGACAGCGAACTCGCCCCCGGCCCCCTGACGTTCGCCGTACATGTCGCCTCGGTCGAGGACCCCCATGCGGTAGCCGTACCCGAAGCGGTCGTCTCCGTCGGCGAGTTCCACGACATCGAGCCACAGTTGGCACGCTCCCGGGTGTTCGGAGCGCTGTGGAGCAGCAACCTGGTCGTCCTGGAGAACACCGGCAACGCCACGACCGCAGTACGCCTGCGGGTGGCGGCCGAGGACGAAAAGGCCCCGCTGCGCCCCAAGTTGCGGCGCAGCCGACTGACGCTGAAGCCGGGCGAACGGGCCCGCGTCAGCCTCGGAGTGCGGGTGGTCAGCCCGACGTTCACCGGCACCACCACCCCTTGGGAAATCGGGGTCCGCGTCGGCTGGGAACAGGGACAGGAATGCACCGTCTCCTACGTCCACCGACAGCGCCCGTTCCTGCCGAAACCGGCCCTCAAGACACTGATCGTGCTCGGCACCGTCGCGATCGCGTTCGCGGCGGTGTGGATCTCCCCGCTCGGCGGCAAGAAGCCCGGCGCCCAAACAGAGTCCGCCAAGGGTCCCCCACAGGTGGAGGCCGTGCGGGAGGCCGAGAAGAAGGAAGCCGAGAAGGAGAAGAAGAAACAGCAGCAGGAGAAGGACGCGGAGGAGAAGGCGGAGCAGGAGAAGGACGCGGCGGGTGCGCTGAAGAAGAAGCCGTTCCAAACCTCGTTGACCGCCGACACCAGGAAGAACAAGCCGGCCGCCGCCTACAAGGTGGACAAGGGCTACCGACTGGAGATCAAGACCGTCCAGCTGTCGGCGTCAGGACCCGAGGGCGCAACGGTCTTCCTCGCGGCCGGGGCGCAGCAGTTGCTGACCACCGGCATCAACAACATCAAGGACTACACCCCGCCGGCCCCGCTGTCGCTCAAGGAGAACGAGAACCTCACCCTGCGGGTCGACTGCACGGCGACGCCCCCGACCGGCGGCCCCGCCCTCACCCCCTCCACCGGCCCCACCCCCTCCACGCCGCCCCCGCCGGCAACCGGGTGCATCGCCACCGCGGTGGTCGTCGGCCAACTGATCCCGCTCAAGGGGCCGAACGCCGAGCCGGACAAGTCCGCATGACCGGCCCCCTCCACCCCTCCCCCACCGCCCGCACAGGAGCAGGCCAGTGAGCATCGTCCAGAAGGTAGACGACACCCTCGAAAGGGAGTTGCGACAAGGCCCCCTGCACGGGGTCAACGCCCAGGTCGTCTTCGACACACCGAACTCCGACTGGGCCGCCCGCCGTTCCGGCCTGTGCGTCAACCTCTTCCTGCACAGCGTCGAGGAGGACACGGCCCAACGGCAGTCCGGCGACACCAGCATCATCGATGAGCACGGCGTCGTGGTCGCCTACCACCGACCGCCCCGCCACTTCCGCCTCGGCTACGCACTCACCGTGTGGGGCCACAGCCCCCGGGACGAACACCGGCTGCTCGGCACCCTGTTGGAGTGGTGCGTGGCCACGGAACACCTGACGCCGTACCCCGAACCGTCGAAGGGCAACACCCTGGCCCTGAAGCTCCGCGAGACGCCCGAGGGGTCCGAGCCCCCGGCCGCGAAGCTCTGGTCGGGCCTGGGCACCCCGGCCCGCCCCGTCCTCGACCTCCTGGTGACGGTCCCGGTCACCCGCCCCGCCACACCGGTGGAGGCCGAGCCGGTCCGCGACCTGACCCTACGAGCCGCCCACCTGACTCCACCGCGGTCCCCCGACGGCCAACCCAACAGCTCGCCCCGAGGCCGCACCCGTGGCACCTCCCGGCCGCGACGCAACGTCGAGGAGGTCGGCTGATACGCAGGACCACGCAGGACCGGACGGCCGTCCTGCCAGACGCGCCCCCACTCCGCGTCCCGCCCGCCGTCAGGCCCTGCCCTGCCGGACGCGGCAACTCCTCGCTGTCCGCCCGTCATTCAACCGTCAGATAGCCGGCTCCCTCGGCCTCGAACGCCTCGCCGGGCAGTCCGAGCCAATCCAATCTCTGCGATCCGCCCTGAACGCAATGCCAGCCAGCAAATTGAAGGCATCTCCATGCACGATTACGAGTCCAAGAAATCCACCGCACCGCACTGGCGGACACCAAAACCGAAAAACGACAAACAGGAACGCACCATGCATGCAGAGCGGGCGTTCCGTCAAGACAGATAGAACGAAAGCCTGGAGAAGTGGGCGCGACCGTTCATCACCCGCAACGAGCAGTTCCTCGGCACCGCCCTCACGGTCAGCTACCTCACAAGCGACCCCGCCTGGGAGGAGCGGTTGAGGATGGCGTGTGAAGCGCTCACGAAGGTGAAGGAGGCAGGCGCCGACCTTCCGTCACACCTCAACATCATCCTTTCCGGAGGAGAAGGCGAGGGAGCCATCGCCTTCGTCGGCAACCCCAGTCCGGACATGTTCCTCGGCGCACCATCTCGGTCCGCAACGCAGGAGATCAGGAAGGGCACCGAAGAGACCGTCAGAGGCGGGGTCTCCTCATCAGGAAACCTTCGCGGAATGCCGCACATAGTCACCACCAAGTCACAGGGCAAGAAGAAGGAAAGCGTCAGTACTCCCGGGACCAGTTCATCGCCACCGCGATCCACGAAATCGGGCACATCCTCCACGCGCGGCATTCCGACGACTTCCTGAAGTGCAAGTGCGGCGAGTCCCTGGACGACGTGTCAGGGGATCTCCAAGCGCAGGTGAGCTTCTACGCCATCCAGAAACCAAATCCCCTGGAGTTCGTCGCCGAGGTCTTCACCGGGCTCCTGTACGGGGAAGAGTTCTCCGACGCCGTGCTGGCGAAGTACCAGGAACTCGGAGGCCCCCCTGCAGGCATCCTGAAGAACTGACAGCACCAAGGCACACCGCGCACGAAGCCTTTTCGGCGCTGACACTCCAGGGTGAGGATGGCTGCGGTCACAAGCCCCGGGCTTCCCGGCTGCCTGGTCATCGCCTGGCCAAGTGAGGTCGCGTACTACTCCGTTGGCTTGTGGATCGTCGGCGAGTGCTCCTCGGCCCCGTCACCCACCATGTCATGCCAGTGCTTTTCGGCGGAGTGGATGAGGTCCTCTCCGAGGCGTTCGAGAAATCGGCCTGCCAGAGCCAGCCGGGCTCCGGCAGCGGTCCGGGCTCCGAAGACCTCGGCGCCGCGCAACGCGGTGGCGGCGAGCTGCTGGTTGGCGGCGGCACTGGCCAGGACGGTCCGCAAGCCCGCGTTGTCGTCGAGGAAATACCGGTGGCGGCGGCTCCGGTCGTCGCGGCCGCGGCGGATGAGACCCTGCCGTTCCAGCAGTTGAACCGCCTGCGAGATGGTCGCGGCGCTGACGTGCATGTGCTGTGCCATCTCCAAGGCAGTCCGGCTACCGGTCTCCGCGGAGAACAGGCAGGCCATCACGCGGGCGGCAGTGCTCGGGAGGCCGGTTTCGGCGAAGCCGGCTGTGAGGTCGGCGACGAACGCAGCCGTTGCGTCGGGGTCGGGGCCGAGGTGCTCGATGGTCTGCTGCACCGACGCGGGCGGCTGCGGCCTGCGTCGGGCTCGGTGCATGGTCGCGAGCTGCGCCAGTCCCGCCTGGTAACGGGCGGGTCCGCCGTTGCGCGCGACCTCGCGGCTCACCGTCGACGTGGGACGACCCAGGCTCCTGGCGATGTCGGCGTAATTCAGGCGCTGCGCCAACCCGGCGGCAATCTGCTGCCGTTCGGCTCTGGTCAGCCTGCGTCCTGGCATCGGGGGCGGTTCCTCTGATCGGGGCGTCTCGGCCACAGTGTGCACCGGGTGCCAACCGTTGCAACATCCCCTCGCTCGGCGTGCATTGACCCTCACTGTCATTGCAATCGCCAGTTGCACAGCTGACCAGCGCAAACAGCCCAGTTCAGAGGAGATCACCGTTGACCGGCCTTTCGACTCCTCCCTAACGTTCGGCTCCGATCGCCGAGCACAGGTGTGAGGCTCTCTCCCGAGAAGGAGCGAGCTGACAGCGCGGCCGAGACGACCGTCGAGCGGCCCACCGACGCACCCCGAGCCGTCCACACGATCCGCCCCACATCAGCGTCCGGTGAGACGCAGCAACAGATGTCGATCGACTGTCAGGAGCATCCATGCGAGCCAAAGGCATCACCTACGACACCGGCTTCACTCCGAGCGGAAAGAGTTCTCGGCCCGTCTTCGACGCCGACGCGGTACGACGCGAGATCCGCATGATCGCGAACGACCTGCATTGTGACGCCATACGGATCACCGGTGGCGACCCTGACCGGCTGGCCCTCGCAGCCCGGCACGCCACCGACGCCGGGCTGGAGGTCTGGTACTCCCCGTTCCCCTGCGAACTGTCCGCCGAGGAGTTGCTGCCCTACTTCGCCCACTGCGCCGATCGCGCCGAAGAGGTGGGAGCGGATGTCTTCGTCACCGGCTGCGAGTTGAGCCTGTTCGCCGCCGGCATCCTCCCCGGCAACGACAGCATCGCCAGAATCGAAGCCCTGATCAGCGGCACTCCCGACGAGACGACATCGGCGGCCCTCGCCGAGGTTCCTGCCCGGCTGAACTCCTTGCTGTCCGACATCGCGGCGACGGTCCGCTCACGGTTCCGCGGCAAGATCACCTACGCCTCCGGAACGTGGGAACAGATCGACTGGGCACCCTTCGACATCGTCAGTGCCGACGCCTACGGCGACGCCAGTGACGCCTTCCGCCAGGGCCTGCGCGAGTATGGCCGGCACGGCAAGCCGCTCGCGGCGACCGAATTCGGCAGCTGCACCTACCGAGGCGCCGCCGCCCGCGGAGGCAGCGGCTGGTGGGGCGTCGTCGACCACGATGCGGACCCGCCGCGCATCAACGGCGACTTCATCCGCGACGAAGACGAACAGGCTCGCTACCTGCGCCAGCAATTGGAGGTCTTCATCGAGGAAGGCGTGGACACCGCCTTCTGGTTCACCTTCGCCAGCTACACGTATCCGCACCACGAGGATCCGCGCTTCGACCTCGACATGGCCTCCTACGGAGTGTGCAAGGTCATGCCCGACGGCAGCCTGGCACCGAAGCGTTCCTTCCACGCCATGGCCGAGGTATACCAAACAGCAACGTCAGCGTTGTCTCTCCAACGTGAGGACGGCCTTGGCCATTGACGCCATGCGATGCGAGCTGCAGCGGGAGCAGCGGAAGATCACCTTGAGGCAACACGTCCGCCGCTCGCCCCGTTTACGTGTTGTCGTCAAGTGCGGTGCAATAGAAGGTTCTTGATGATTCGCCAGTGATCCGCGACCACACGATCCGCCGGACTTCCGATCGCCTCGGCGAACCCGGAACACACGGAACGCTTCAACCTTCGGCACACGGGTGTCACCGAAGAGGGAAGGCCAGCGCCCCGATCCCAGCGCTAGCGTCGTGTTGCCAAGTGATCTGACGTGTTCTCCGCAGCCGTGATCTCACAGGAATGGGCGGCTGCCTCCCAGGAAGCCGAGATCACATGGACCGGGCTTGCGACGAACCCGATGTCCCGTCGCATCGCAAGAAGCTAGGACGTTCACCACATGACTATGGATCAGTTCGCCCCTGCGCAGCCGTCCAAGAACCACGAGCAGAGGCCGATCCAGAGGCCCGCTCCCCCACTCACGCACCGCAGTGCTGTACCGCCTGGGGCCACGGCGGCTCTGGGGGTCTGGGCGGGGGCCCCGGGAACATCAACCAATGTGCCCGGCAACGCTCATGACGGGACTCCCAGCGCGCCCCCGGCGGAAGCCGTCGAGCCCGCCGAGGAACTCACCCTGGAGGCCGGCCAGCCCCACGACTTCGCCCAGGCGGACGCCGCCAACAGGAAGGAGCTCGCGGCGGACCTGGACCGGCCGGCGCCCGCGCCGGCGGGCCCCGCCGAAGTCACACCGGTAATCTCCCGCCACGACGTGGAGGTCGCCGAGAACACCCTCACCGACGCGCTCCAGGGCGGCGAGCCCGAACCGTTCCAGAACACGTCCCGGTTCGTCAGCCCCTCACCGAAACCGGCGGCCAAGGATCTCCGCAGGGCCAACGCCCACCACCTCTCCAAGGCCCTCGCCGCCGGATCCGGACTCCCGTGCCAAGTCCTGTCGTATGAACCGGACTTCGAGGGCATTGGTCGGATGTCCGTCGCCGTCGGTGACATCGAGACCGCCACCCATGTCGCCGTTCTGGTCCCCGGAATGGGCAGCGACCCCTCGAACTTCGACGAACTCGTCCGCCGCGCCCGCACCGTCCACGACGAGTGCCACAACGTCGCTCCCGCGGCGAAGGTCGCCGTCATCGCCTGGCAGGGTTACAAGGCACCCCGTGACATCCGCGCGGGCAAGGGCGAGGTCAGCGACGACAAGCCCGCCAAGGACGGCTCCAGGCTCCTGAACATCGACCTCGGCCACTGGCGTGCCCTCTGGAAGAACAGCGCCGCCCGCAGGAGCGCCGGTCTCCCGGAACAACCCCAGGTCACGGTCAACGGGTTCAGCTACGGAAGTGTCGTCGCGGGCTACGCCCTGATGCGGAGCACCCAGCCCGGCGGCCTCACCGACGGGGCCAAGGGCGCCCTCGTCGGCACCACCCGGGAGCTGACCCGCCAGGTCGTCTCGCTCTTTCCCCCCACCGCCGTCGCGAAGAAGCGCATGCAGGGCGGCACCTGGACACAAGCCGCGACCGAGGGCCTCAGGAAGACGCTGCCCCTCGCCGAGGTCGCGGTGGACCCCACCGGCCTTTCCGTGGCCCAGTACCTCTACGGACCGGCGAAATCGACCGTCACACGCTCCGTCAACCAAGCCCTCGCCGCCTACAAGAGCGAACCCCTCGGCGGCGGAGAAGCCGACTACCTCGTCCTCTTCGGCAGCCCCGGCACCGGCCGCCGCGCCCAGCACCTCAACATCCCCGCCCACCGCATCTTCGCCGCCGCCCACAAACACGACCCCGTCAGCCAGCTCAACTACTTCAGCATCGACCCCACCCACGTCCGCTACGACCCCACCGGCAAGGTCACCCGCCTCAAGAGCGAGTACACCCTCGACCCCGCCCTCAGTTGGACCGAGAACCGGGAACGGGCCCACACCAGCTACTACGACCCCGCCAGCGACACCCAGCCCGCACGGGAGTCCCTCACCAACCTCGCCCGCATCGTCACCGGCAACCGCGACAAGGTCACCGCCTACAAGAAGCGCTCCGGCCTCGTCTTCGAGGGGCACAAGAGCCTCCTGGCACGCCCCTTCACCAATCCCCCCACCAACACCCCGTTGCCCGACCACGAACCCTCTGCATCGGGCACGTCGACGGTCGAGCCGAAGGGTAGGGGCAAGGGGAGGCGCAGGAAGCGCAGTCTGGGGGACGCGTCCGGTGGCCAGGAGGAGTTCGGGCCGACGGCCGCGGCGCAGGAGGACCCGTTCGCGGTGATCGACCCGCTGCTCCGGGAGCTCACCGTGTCCCCCGACGAGCGGGCGGAGTCCTCGGCGAAGATCGACCGTACGATCCGTGAGGCCCTGGAGGCCGAGAGCGGTCTGCCCGAGGCGCGG
The DNA here is from genome assembly GCF_044769405.1 of Streptomyces sp. NPDC090442. Lineage (NCBI taxonomy): Bacteria > Bacillati > Actinomycetota > Actinomycetes > Kitasatosporales > Streptomycetaceae > Streptomyces > Streptomyces sp. NPDC090442. The sequence goes on along the minus strand of NZ_JBIVXW010000052.1, from coordinate 44,502 downwards.
ACGGTGGGCCTCGGCACGCCGGTCACCGCCACCTACCTCCGCCGCCTGCAGAACCCCAACATGGTCAACCCCCGGGAGAACGCGGGGAAGAAGCGCACCTTCACCGTGCGCCAGGTGGTGCTCGGCGAGATGCACCGGGAGAACGACCTGACCAGCAGCGGCTGGTCCCTCAGTCTCGTCGACAAGCCGAGGTCGTTGTCACAGGGCCTGTGGCGGGCGGTGCGCAGCGATGCCGTGCGCCAGCGGGTCGGCGACACGATCCTGGCCGAATCGCTCAAGGTCGTCGATACCCAGCAGACCAAGACCGCCTACCTGGACTTCGCGCGCAACCGGGTCGCGGGCGCCCTTGCGCGGCTGTTCACGGCCTTGCCGGACGGCAATCCCCTCACGGACGCGGTGAGCGCGGCGATGTCCGGCGAACAGCCGCCCCGGCTCGTGGTCTTCAACGAAGAGGTGGTGCCCAATCTCGTTGCCTTCCCGTGCGGCGAGAACCACCTGATCGCGTCGGTCGCCACCGGCGACGTGAAGGTGCTGTCACCGATGTTCTACTCCACGGACTGGGAGCAGTTCGTCCGCGGACACCTTTCCGCCTACGAGAGCGGTCGGGCCTCCTCCAGCGACTTCCGGCCGATGCGGGCCCGGCTTGGCGGCCTGGGTGCCGGCTCCCGGGAGATCCGCTTCGTTCCGTTCACCTTCCGCTCGTCGAGCCAGGCGTACGAGGACCTGTGGGACGCGGGCCTCACCAAGCTCCGCAGGGAGGCGGACGCGCTCTCGTACACCCCCGAGGAACAACGACGGGACGAGGGCCTGCGGTTCCGGCGCGACCTGGCGACCGCCGTGAGCAACCTGGCCACGCTCGTCGCGGTCGGCCTGACGGGTGGCGCGGCGCTGGCCGTCAGCCTGGTCGCCGGGGCCGCCGGCATCGCCTCTTCCGTCTTCCAGGGCCAGTTGGGCGCGGCCGCCGACCGCGGGGAGGTGCGCCGCCACGCGGAGGACGACGCCGCCCTGGGCATGGTCTTCGCCATCGGCGGCGCGGCACTGGACGTGGCCGCTGCGGCGAAGTTCCTGCGCGCCGCGGCACCCGGGGCGAAGGCCGCCGCGGCCAAGAACCTCCGGACGGTGATCACCAGGGGCCAGGAGAAGATCCTGGCCCGCCGGATCGTGGGCCGCGTCCAGGGCGGAGTACGAGGGAAGGCGCCCATGGAGCGCACGTCCGCCTACGCCTCGGCCATCGCCCACAACCAGGACCTGCCGGTGGCCGCGTTCCGCCGCGGCGACGTGTGCTGGGACGCGGCGATCCGGGTGGACGAGCTCGCCGGGGTCATCACACCGGCGGAAGCGGCGCGGCTGCGTTCGGTGACCCGGGCGACGAGCTTCGACGCGTTCCTCGGCGGCAGGGAGATGAAGGCGGTCGCCAACCCGGAGAGCCTGGGGCGCATTCCGGCCGGCGAGCGGGTGGCGATCGTCCGCGGCACCGGGAGCGAGCAGACCATGCTGCACGCCATGACCTCGACGGGCGGCGGCCGGGTGACCGGTCTCAACAACGCCGGCATCAATCCCCGACTGAGCCCCGGCTACGCCGAGTTCGACCTCGTCAACGATGCGGGCCTGAGGTTCCGCAGCGACGGTGTCTGGGAACTGGCCGACGGTCAGCAGGTGCGAGTGTACGTGCACGCGGACGCCCCGGAGTTCCGCATCGAGTCGATGCGCCCGCACAGCGGGGTGGCTCAACTCGCGGACGCGGACCGCACGTTGTCGACCAAACTGCTGGCTTCCGCCCGCAAGGACCGCGAGATCGGCAAGCTGCTGCCGAACCCCAGCGAGAACTGCGAGAAGCTGATGAAGCCGGTGGGCGAGTTCGCCCACCGCAAGGGCTTCACCGACATCCGCTACGCGGGCATGGACATGTGGTCCAACGGCGGACGCATGACCCTCAACGACAACCACTTCGTGGTGATCGGCCGCAAGGGCGGCAGGGAGTGGGTGTTCGACCTCTCGGCAGGCCAGTTCGCCAACAAGGGGATGCGGGGGCTCGACGGCCCGCTCATCCTGCCCATGGAGAACTGGCTGGCCACGTACCGGCAGAGCACGACGACCAAGCTCATCAAGATGCGGGAGTTCAGCAACAGCGGGAGCGCAGCCACCGAGTTCAGCACCAACGCGCCGCGCTGGTCCCTGGAGTACCGGGAGGGCACCCAGTTGCTGACCCGTCCCACCTGGTACGACTCCGGCATGACGTCGCGCCTCGCCGACCGTACGGTACGGGTCTCGGTCAAGGCCACCACCGTCCCGAAGGCGACAGCGACGGCAACCGCGGTCGTCGGCGACGCCCCCACGGTGACCCCGGTGGTAGGCCACGCCGCCGGAACGGTCGACGTGGTGTTCCCGGGCTTCCTGGGCGAGGTCGCGGAGGTACTGCTGCACCCGCGGGTGCGTTTCCACCTCAAGTACGCCGGGCGGATCATCAAGTGCACCCTCGCCCCGAAGCGGAACACGACGGCCGTCCTGCGCGGCGCCAACGGCACGGTCGCACAGGTCCCGCCGGAGGAGACCCGCACCGTGGAGTTCCCGACCGGGACCGCTCTCTCGCTGGAGGTCTTCCCCAGCTACACGGTGCAGCACGGCGACAGCCTGTGGCGGGTCGCGAACAGCGAGCTCGGCGACGGGGACCGGTGGCGGGAGATCTACGCACTCAACAAGGCGGTCATCGGCGAGCTGCCCGCGGGGAAGGAGTACAACGCGGCCACCGTGCGTCAGGTATGGCGGATGCCCGAATCGGATGTCGAGTCCAACCGACTCAAGGTGCACAACCACGTCATGAACCGCTGGTGGGACAACGCCTTCCAGAGAGAGGCAAAGCAGGCCGGGGACTCCAGTTGGGCCGTGGTCGCCGCGATACAGCGCACCACCGGCGTCCTCGACGACGCCGAGATGCACCGGCTCGCCAACGCCACCACCGCCCACGACTTCACCGCCTACCTGAACGGGGAAGGGACGGAAATCAAGGACGCAGACAGCTTCAGCCGACTGAAGATGGGCTACCGCGTGGCGTTCGTGCAGGTCGACGGCGGGCGCCAGAAGATGATCCACGCCATGCTCAGCCTCGGCCACGGAGAACTGGTCGGCGCGCACAACGGAGTACTCAAGGCCGGAATGCCGAACGCCCTGTCGCGGGAGTACCCCATGGGCGATGAGTGGGAAACCCCGGACGGGGCACTGAAGTTCACCTCCGAGGGCGCCCAACTCTCCGACGGACGGCGGGTGCTGGTCCTGGCAGAGACAGGGGCGCGCTTCAGCAGCAACTGACGTTCCATCAGGGATGATAGCCCCGCGCCCCATGCACGGACGCCTCTGGCTACCAGGCACCAGAGCGCCCCGCCCCGCTTCGGCAGGTCGGGGCGCTTCGCCGTTCAACTCCGAGCCGAGCATGGGCGGAGGCGAAGGGAGTCAACCCCCCTGAATCCCGATCGGCGTGGTCACGGGTGTGGCGACGGTTGGGTCGAACAAGACCAGCGCCTCGGCGAGTTGGTGCTGGGTGGCAGGTTGGATCTCCCCATGGATGCCCACACGGTACAGAAGCTCTGCCAATCCTTCGCCTATGCCTCCATGCCTCCATGCGTCCATGCGTCCAGCTCGACGGACTCTTGCATCGTTAATATTAACCATGCAACACTCAAGTCATGGACACCCTGCCTTACGTCGTTCAGACCACGTTTCCTCTTCTCTTCATGCTGGTGCCCGCCCTCGGAGCGCTGCTGAGCTGCCGCCGCCGCGACTCGGGCCGGCCGGCGGCGGAGATCTGGCAGCGCTGGTGGGCCGTCGGCGCCCTCGGCATCGGAAGCCTGTGGATCACGCTCTCGTTCCTGGCGTTCCCAAAGGGCATGGCCGAGGCCATCGGCTTCGCCACCTCGCCATTCCAGTTCGAGATCGCCTTCGCCAACCTCGGCCTCGCCGTACTGGGCTTCCGTGGTGCGTACGCGTCGCCCCGCGAGCGCCTCACGAGCGGGCTGGCGGCCGCCGCGTTCCTGTGGGGAGCCGCGATCGGCCATGTCTACCAGTGGTTCGCCAACGGCGACCACGCCGCCGGAAACACGGGCGGCATCCTGGCCAACGACATCCTCATTCCCGCCGTCATGATCGCCTTGGCCGCCCGGGACGTTCGCCGCGCCGGCTCGGACCACAGCCACGCCGCCCGCCCAGCCGCCTGACCAAGCCATCAACACCCTGCGCGAGCACTCGGCCTGATCGGCGACGACCCCAACACCCCACCCACCACAGCCTCGTCCGCTGACAACGCCGCCAACCAACCCAGCAGGGTCTGCCGGAAATATCTCCGGCAGACCCTTCTTCGTTCATCGCTCTGCGACTACTCAATCAGGCGGCACAGTACGCTCCGCCCGACTGATGACGATCTTCGGGAGACACGGCATGACCAACGTGGTGAACTCGGTGTCGGGCAACGCCACCATCGGTGGCAAGCTCATCCAAGCGGGCAGCCTGCCCGGCCCCTCGTTCACCAACGGTGACGTGGAGTCAGGTGCGGTGCAACTGAGTGCCGAGCAACTGGACCGGACCATGGAGCTCCTGGAGTTCCTGGCTGCGCTGAATACGAAGAGGACGCCGGAGACAGAGGCCCTGATAGCCGAGTTGCACCCGCTGAACAGCCGGGAAGCGGTCTGGTGCACCTCCGTGAATGGGGAGCGCGGCAGACCGTTCGCGTCGGCCCTCGCGGAAGGGCAGGCTTCGATCAACGGCCCTTGTAGGTAGAGACCGGACGAAACTCCGTGATGGTCCGTCGGAATGCCTGGCGGACCGTCACGGGCCAGAGTCAAGGAGCGGGCTCGGCGGGCAAACAGCGCCCCCGGCCACAGCACCTTCCGCATACCCCAACTCATCGAGCACGACGCTAACTTGGCTGAGTCGTTCGTCAGGCCCCGGCGCCCCCCTGGCGCATCAGCAAAGTCCGGGCCGACAGGAGGATGGCGCGGGCGCGGGCTGTCTCGCCCAGGCCCAGCAAAGCCGGTGTGATGCGCCAGCCCCTGCCTGGCCTCGGCGGCGAGGCCCTCGGGGAGGCCGATACAGGGTGACTGGGGGTTCAACGTCTCCGTGCTCGCGCCGACCCCGCTCATTCCGGTTCCGGTGTGCCGTTCGGTTGCCGAGCCGTGGCTGCGCGCCGCGGCTCCGTAGGTGTCAACAGCCCGGCGAGCCGGTGGGTGTCCGCGAGGTAGCGGTCGTAGGGGAAGCCGGCCTCCAGGAGGGCGGTACGAAGTTCTTCCTCCAGCGGTTTGCCCTCGGCCAGGAAAGTGGCCTGGCCCGTCGGGGTCAAGGCGACCAGGCGTCGGCGCCGGTGGGTGGGGTCGACGCTGATGGTCACGTACCCCTCCGCCTCCAGTGGGCGCAGGGCGCGACTGATCGCGGGGTCGGACAGGGTCAGCGCCTCGGCGAGTTGGTGCTGGGTGGCGGGCTGGATCTCCTCAAGGGTGCCCAGTAGCCGCAGTTGACTGGGCGAGAGGCGCTGGTCCGGGCCGGAGCGCCGCCGGGCCGCCTCACCCATCAGCATGACCACGCGGTGCAGGAGCTCTGCCAGTCCTTCGTCCATGCGTCCAGCCTAGCGGACCCTTGCATCGTTAATATTAACCACGTAACGCTCAAGGGCTCGGTGCTGAACGACCGTCTTCTCGACGGCCTCGGCCAGGTTCGACCAGATGGCACCGGTGGGCCGTCGGCGAGGTGCCTGCTCAACAGGCCCTTTCCCAACGGCGCCAGCCTGAACGACGCATGCGCCTTTTCATCGCACGTCGCTCTCCGGTGACTACTCCGTGAGCGCTGGGGTCGCGCTGTCAGCGACGACGCTCTTCGGGGCTGACGGCTGCTATTCGGCGATTCCGGCGGCCCGCAGACTCTCCAAGTCCTTGAGCATGTCCTTGAAGTACTTCGAGCGGGTCGGGGCCACCACCACGATCGTCGGGTACGGGGACGTGCGGGCCTTGGCGAGGTAGGAGCGCGCGCGGGCGGAGAAGCCCTGAGGGGCCGCGGCCTCGGCCCGGTCTCGGTGGAGGACGAACTGGGTCTCGGGGTCGCGGCGGACCAGATGGCCGGGGATGCCGGAGAGCTCGGCATCGGAGAACTTCGCGGCGGTGACGTCCAATGCCCAGTCGACCGCGGCGTAGAAGCGCTCGGCACCATCGCGGAAGGCTTCCTGCACCTTGGGCGGGAGAGCGGAGTGGGCATCGCGCACCATCAACTGCGGGATGCGCCCGGAAAGCGTGACGTGCCGGAAGACACAACCGAACGGCGATATCCGGCCACCGGAGGCGAGATTGTGCACCGAGACATCGCTGAACTGCACACCGTGCAGAACACCTCCGGCCCGGCAGTCGCGCAGGGAAAGATCGTGCACCCTCAAGCCGAACTCCGGGTCCTCGTCCTGCGACAAGGTTCCGCCCTGGAAAGTGCGTCGAGCGGCCCCACCACCGCTCGATGCCCTGCACGACCTCGGGCATCCCCGGGACTGTGGGTGCCTCCGGCAGCCGACTCCACCGGGAAGTCTCGTGGCAACACGCCCGCTACATCCCCCGAATCCTCTCGCCGCCCCTTCAGATGAGAGGCCCACGACGTCATCATCATGCCCAGCAGACATGCGTGAACGCTCGCGTTGAGCGGTCGTCAAAGGATCGTTGAACACCCCTTCCTAGCGTTGCCGGCACATCGATCACCGGTCAACGGCAAGGAGAGCTAAGCATGTTGTTACGTACACCCCGCAAGGGAAAGCTCTCTTCCCTGTTCGCCAGGGTGAACACACCTCGGCGGCGATCCGCGGTCATGGCCGGGATGCTCGCGAGTGTGTCCGTGATGGCGCTGGGGACGGCTTCGGCTGCGTCGCCCGGTTCGGTCGAGCCGACGAAGGAGACCGCGCAGGCTGCTCCCGGGACCGACTCGGCACGCGAGCTCTGGCAACCCCGAAGGACAAGCGTGACGGTCCCGGAGATCCCGGCACGGGGCAAGGCGAGCTCAACACCGACTACATGATCAGCGAGGTATCGCCGGCGCAGTTCAGGGGCTCTTGGTACCAGTCCCACATCAAGGGGGTCAGCGTCACGTGGGTGGCGCCCTCGGGGCGGGATCCGTACAACGGCTGGGACTGGATCGACATTCTGGACAGCAACGGCAAGCGCGTCACGTGGGACTGGGCTTGCGGCAACGCCAACTGCGGTGCGTACGGCTCGACCCTGATCGACGCGAACCTGACGAAGGGCGCGAAGTACAGGGCCCTCTACTACAGCGACGGAGGCCGGGTCACCAAGGGCAAGCTCCGGGCCGAGTTCGAGTTCTGGGCCTGACATGGGAGACACGGAAGAGATGACGCGAAGGGTTGACCGGGCCAAACGGTTCCAACGCGAGCCGGTGCGGCGGCGATTAGTCAGCGCGGCCGTGGTGGTTTCGGTCCTTGCGGGCACACTGGGCGTGAGTGAGGCCGTCACCTACGGCGCACCGGCTCGACACGGGCAGAACCAGAGCGTCCAGGCCAAGCCGCAGGCGCAGGCGGCGGAGCAGACGGAGGACGAGGACTTCGCCACCCTCTACACCCGCACGGTCGCGAACATCCGCAACGCCATGCTGGGCGAGGAGAGCGTCCCACGTCCCGGTGCCGGCCACCTGATCCGGAACCCCGATCCCGCGGCCATGCAAGAGATCGACCTCGGACGGTTCGCCGAGAACGAGTTCATCGGGTGCCACATGGTCCGAGGAGTCTTCCGCCGGTCCGACACCTGTCTACTCGGGTTCTTGGTGCAGAACGAGGCCGGGACCAGCCGCGTCCTCTACACGTTCACCCAGCAGGGGAACGACATGATCCCGGGCAACCTGTACCGGGGCGTCCGCAGGGCGCGCTTCGGCTGGGGCATCCAATACCGGAGTCTTGAGGACGTCACCGTCAGCCGGAGGCGCCTGCGGGAAGCGGTGTCCGAGATCTACCATCACGACCCGAACACGAGCACCCACACGATGGAGGACAGCGTCCAGACGCTGGCCGTGGCCCTGGCCGAAGGGTCGCGCTTCCAGGCGATTCCGGCGCAGATCGCCCAGGCGATCCGCGGCGGGACGTCCTGGACCGTGCACAATCACGCGGACGAGATCAGGACTTGGGACCAGCGGTCCGGGGCCGTCCTACAGGCACGCGCGACCGACCCGACCGGTAACGGCCAGGTGTGGCAGCAGCGACGCCGGTACCCCTGGAACGGGAACCAGGTGCTGTTCACCGCGCTGGATCTGGCCCGCCGGCTCTACCTGATCAAGCCGCCGGCGAGGAAGGGCTGACATTCACGGCACCACACAAGGTGCTCGCCGGGAGCGGCTGCCGCCGTGATCCACCACGTGCCGGAGGATGCACCGTTGCCACTGCACCAGTGCCTCGGCGCGGTCGCCCCGGCATCCTCGGAGCCGAGGTCGCCCGTGGTTCAGCACAGCTCAACCCGCCAGGGGCGCACGCGCCGGCTACGACCAGCGCCAGGCCAAGGCCGATGAGCAGCATCACGGCGAGGGTCGCCATGGGTCCGTGATGGGGCAAGCGAGAACCGAACTCACAGTCAAAGCACTACGTCCCGTTTCCTGCCTCAGCCTTTGCGCGTGGTCACTCGTCAGAGAAGGTGTGCGTAGATCGACGGTAGGGCTGGGAGATCACGGCGAGACGCTCTGGGATCCACAGGTCGTCTCGCTCGCTCAAGCTCAGCTCGGCTCCACGGCGCAACAGCCAGATGTCTTCGAACTGGTAGTGCAGCACCGCATCGCCGTCGACCCGGCCCAGGAGGCCAGACGTCAACCGGATCATGTCGTCCTGCTGATCAGACGTATCCCCCCTCCTCCCGTCAAGCCGAAACCGGACGGACACCGTCGGAGTGAAACCCAGATCCTCGGCCACCGGGTGTCCCCAGGGCATCGGTCGGTCTTCACCAACAGAGATCCACATGCCTGACGCAGTGACCGCGCCTTCCTCAAGCAGAGCCTCAGGGGTGACCGTTGCATCGAACCCCCCGGCAGACCGGGCGACGTCGTACAGGTGCCAGGCGACCTGTACGACGGTCTTGTCCGCCGCGATGTCGAGGCTGTAGGAAATGGCCATGCACATAGTCTTTCTCGCGAGTTCTAGGGGTAAAGGTGCAGGATGTTGCCATCCTTGTCGATGGCGATGACCTCTTTGAGCCCCGGGTTCGGCCAGTCATGCAACTGTGCGTTCATCTTGGAGATGTCGACAGGGCTGTCAGCCAGGTTCAGCACGATGCGCTCGGTCTGCTCCTTGTCGATCTTCCCCTCCTCCGGCGGTTTTCCGCCCCCGCCTCCCCCGTCGGACTCCATGTGCACGCGGTCGGGACCTGCCGCATCCTTGATGATGTTGCTCATCCCAGCACCAGCCATGCTGAGCCCCCCGGCGATCGCGCTGGCCGAGACCGCAGCGGCTGGGACGCCCAGTACGGCACCGACGCCCGTGGCGTCCAGGAAGGCGCCGCCCACCTCACCACCGGCGCCAACGGCTGCCAGCCCAAGGCCACCGAGCACGGTTCCGACCGAACCTGGGTCATGGAGCATGGCGTTGCCCACGGAGGCAAGGTCGGTGAGCGCGTCTTCCCCCACCTTCGCGGCGAGATGCCCCGCTCCGGAAAAGAACGAGCCGATGCCATCACCGAGTTCGGACCAGAAGCCAGGCTTCTCAGGTGCGAGGTCACGCGCCGTCCCCACGCGGGTGGCCGCGGTGTGTCCGGCGCTGTCCAACTGGCTGACCGCGCTGTTCAACTTGTCCTGCGCCGCTTCGTGGTGCTCCTCGCCGGAGTTCCAGAGGCTGATGGCCTCTCCCGCCTGGTGCTGCGCCCAGGTCAGTGTGGCGATGTAGGCGTCCAGGGCCTTTGCGGCGTCGTGGAAAGCGTCGCCGGCGCGCAGCCACTTGCTCGGCTGCCCGTGGTAGACGTCATGGAACGCGTCTGCGGCTTCGCCGGTCCAACCGTCACTGGTGTCGATACGGCGCAGACCCTCGCCAGCTCGGTGAAGAAGGTCGCCGTATGCCTGTAACGCCGACTCCGTGTGGCGCAGCGCGGCAGGGTTGCCCGGTATGAGTTCGGTGGCTTTGCTGCCTTCCCCGAGGTCTGTCACTGCGCGTTCACCGCCGGGTCAGATGTCCCGTGAAGCATTCCGTGAAACTGCTTGTGAGTGTGTTCCTCGACGTCACGGTATGCCTTCGCACTTGCGGTCAGACGGGCGGCGATCTCCTGACCGTCCTTTGCGAGGTTGTCCACGCCGCGCTGCCAGCGGTCGAGGAAGTCGGAGAGCGTGCTTGCCAGTTGCTCGTGCCCGACCTCAGATTCGTCGTGCAAGATGTCGCTGACCTTCTGAACACTGATCTCATCCAGTGTGCCGTTGACCCCCGTGGCGGCCTTCTCCAGTGCTTCAAGGTCAACCTGGTACTGCCCGGCCATCTCTCCCCCCGGCTCAGGTCTCTTCAATCCGGTACCCAATCGGGGAAAGTCCGCCAAAAGACAAGGTCCGTTCTGGCTGCTATGTGGCGCTATGGCTTAGCCAGAGGGAACGCCCTTGCCCCACCCTTGAGTTGCACTTGGGAAGCTGTTCACGGCTTGCGTGCTGACACACCTCATCAAGGAGCACCGCAAGAAGGTGCGCCTTCCCGGCGCCGTAGGCTCAACGACTGCGAGCAGGCGTACGCGGCCTGGGTGGGTGAGCGAGCCGACGTGATCGATGCCAACACGCTCACCCCGGCCAAGTCGGAGCCCAGGCCCACGCCCCTCGGCACCACCCCTGAACAGCAGCGCGAAAGCCCGGACGCGCTGGGCCGACCGAGGTCGTCGCCGACCACAGCCAGCCCAGCCCCTCTCCCAAGGCGCTCCGTCTCCAGGCCGCCGGCGGACGGCAGACGATCCTCAAGGGCCACGCCAACGTCGACCCCAACACCGGCAGCCCCCGGCGGGAGCGCACACTGCTCTCCCGCTGGGACCGGCGCTCGGACACAGCGCACCCTCGGCGGGTCGACGCCGACGAGAGGGCGCAGACCGGCGTCAGACGGCTTGGGACAAGGCTTCGAACTCGGTGTCCGACAGGGTGATGCCGGCGGCTTCGACGTTCTCCTCCAGGTGTTTGACGGAAGAGGTTCCCGGGATCGGCAGCACGGCCGACGAACGCTTCAGCAGCCACGCCAGGGCGAGTTGCGAGGGGGTCGTGCCGAGTTGCCGTGCCAGGCCGGCGAGCGGTCCGTCGGCCAGCGAGAGCTTTCCGGTGGCCAGCGGGAACCAGGGGATGAAGCCGATGCCGTGGTCCGTTGCGTATTCCAGCAGCGGCTCGGCCTTGCGGTCGGCGAGGTTGAACAGGTTCTGCACCGACACGATCGGGGCGGTCTTCGTCGCCCTCTCCACGTCCTCGATGGAGACCTCGGAGAGTCCGATGTGCCGGATCTTGCCCTCCTGCTGGAGGAGTTGCAGCTCACCGAGTTGTTCCTCAAGGGGCACCTTGGGGTCGATGCGATGGAGCTGGAAGAGGTCGATGCGGTCCAGGCCCAGGTGGCGCAGGCTCATCTCGGCCTGCTGGCGCAGGTATTCGGGCCTGCCCACCGGGAGCCACCGGTCGGGACCCGGGCGGGTCAGCCCGGCCTTGGTGGCGATCACCAGGTCTTCCGGGTAGGGGTGGAGCGCCTTCTTGATGAGCGGTTCGGCGACGACCGGGCCGTAGGAGTCGGCGGTGTCGATGAGGTTCACTCCGAGGTCGACGGCGCGGCGCAGGACGCGGACGGCCTCGTCCGGGTCCCGCGGGTCTCCCCAGACCCCCGGGCCGGTCAACTGCATGGTGCCGAAGCCGAGGCGCACGACGGGGAGGTCGGCGCCGAGGCGGAAGGTGCCCGCCGCGGTGGCGGGCTGGTGCTTTGCGTTCATTGCGGGTCTCCGGGCTAGTTGTGCGTGTGGTTGGCGTGTGGGTTGGGTGGACTGGGGGTTATCGGGCGTCCGCTTCATCGTTCCACGGGCGCCAGCGGCCGGTGTCGTCGACGGTCCCGAGCTGCTGGTCCGCGAAGTGGACGCCGAAGCCGAACACCCCTTCCTGGGCGAGGAATTGGACGAGTCGGCGCCGTGAGCGCTCCGCCTCGGCGGGGTCGTGGTCGAGGACGATCTCCCAGTCGGGGTGCTGGACCTGGACGGGTGAGTGCATGGCGTCGCCGAAGGCCACGATCTGACGCCCGTCGCCGGTGTCGAGGATCCAGGCCGTGTGCCCGGGGGTATGTCCGGGCAAGGCCCAGGCGCGGACGCCTTCGGAGATCTCGGCCCCGTCGGCGACAGATGTGGTGCGTTCGCTCTGCCCGGCCAGCCGTGGGCCCGCCGCGGGATCCAGACCCTGCAGTTCCCCTTCGCCGACGATCCAACGGGCGTTGGGGAAGAGGCTGTTCGCGTCGTCGACCGCGTCGGGTCGGGCCCAGCCGCTGTGGTCGTCGTGCAGGTGCGTGAAGGCGACTGTCTCCAGGGCGGCGGGGGCGACGCCGAGGCTTGCCAGGGCGTTGGGGAGGTCCTGCACGTGGTCGAAGCCGTGTTGGAAGTGTTCCGGATCGTCGCCCGAGATGCGGCCGTGGCCGGCGTCGAGGAGCAGGCGGGTCCCGCCCCGCTCGACGAGCAGGGCTCCGCAGCCCATGGCCAGGTGGCCCGCGTCCGTCACATGCGGGCGGTGCGGCGTCCAGTGCTCGTCCCTGGTGGCGGGGTAGACACGCGTCGGGATCATGTGGACGCCGGCGTCGGGGAGGTAGCTCAGGGTGAGTTGCCCGATGGTGCGGGTCCACTGCCCCGGCAGTCGGCGTCCCGAGTTGTCGGTGTCGGTGTCGCTGTCCTGCGCAGTGCCGGTGGTGGGCGTGTGCATCGCCATGGTTGGTGCTGGTCTCCGTTCGTGCTTCGGATGGTGGCGTGGCCCGCTCACGGCGCGATCACGCGTGTCGGTTGGCCCGCGGCGTAGGCGAGGATGTCGTCGAGTGCGTCGCGGTAGAAGGTCCCGTAGGTCCCGGCGGTGACGTAGCCGAGGTGTGGGGTGAGTACCGTCCGCGGCGCGCTGCGCCACGGGGAGTCGGCGGGGAGCGGTTCGTCCGGGTGGACATCCAGGGCGGCTCCGCCCAGGTTCCCCTCCGTGAGGGCGGCGTGCAGCGCCTGCTCGTCGACGAGGCGGGCCCGGGAGGTGTTGATCAGGAGGGCGTCCGGCCCCAGGAGGGCGAGTTCGTCGCGCCCGATGAGACCGGCGGTGCGCGGGGAGAGCGGGAGATGCAGCGTCACCACGTCCGAGGTGGCGAGGAGTTCGTGTTTGCCGACGGGTGTGACGCCCAGGGCTTTGGCGCGCTCGGTATCCAGGTTGGCGCTCCAGGCGACGACGTCCATGTCGAAGGCGAGTCCGACGCGGGCTACGCGGCTGCCCACGTTTCCCAACCCGACGACGCCGAGGCGGGCTCCGTGCAGGTCGCGTCCGACCGTGTGCTGCCAGGCACCCTCTCGTAGGCCGCGGTCCACGGTGGGGAGGGAGCGGGCCAGGGCGTGGATCAGGCCCCAGGTGAGCTCGGCGGTAGGGACCAGACCTGCCGGGCGGGTGCCGGAGACCACGATTCCCGCGCGCTCGGCGGCGGTTACGTCGATGGCCGCGTTGACCGGGCCCGTGGTCACCAGCAGGCGCAGGTTCGGCAGCCCGTCGAGTACCTCGGCCGGAAAGGCGGTGCGCTCGCGCATGGCGACGACGACGTCGAACGGCTCCAGCGCGGCGACCACTTCCTCCGCGCTGCTGCCCAGATGCTCGGTGAAGACGCTGAGGTGGGCACCGTCGGGCAGGGCGCTCCAGTCGGCGTACCGGTGGGCGACCTGCTGGTAGTCGTCCAGGATTGCCACTCGGTGTATCTCAGGCACGCACGGGCTCCTTCGGGCACGGGTTGTCGCGGTCGGTGCTGGCCGCCGGGCCCGCCGCGGTGGCGGAGGCGCCCACGGTGGCCGACGGGTCGGCGACCGGTTCGGAGGGGCTGGGGCGAAGGAGTTCGAGCGTCCAGATTCCAACGCCGATCAACGCGATCACGGCGCCGAGTGCGCACACCCCGACCCAACCGACGAGCGAGTACAGCGCCGACGCCAGCGCGGAGGCGACGGTGCTGCCGGCGAACGAGGCGACCATGAGGGCCGTCGTCACTCGGCTGCGGGCGTGCGGGACCCGACGGTAGAGGGCGCTCTGATGGCTGATCAGCAGGGCTTGTTGAGCGAGATTGAGCGCCATGATGCCGACGACCAGCGCGATCACGCCGCCGACACCACCGGCGTCAGCGAGGGCGAGCACGGCCCAACTGCCCGTCAACACAAGCAGTCCGCCGGTCGCCACCTGGCGGCCACGGCCGCGATCCGCCCATCGACCGGCCGCCACCGCCGCGGAGGCACCCACCACGCCGGCCAGACCGAACAGGCCGATGGCGGCGGGGCCGTACCCGTAGCGCGGGCCGGCGAGCAGGAACGACGACGCGGTCCACAGGACGGTGAAGCACCCCATGCCGACCGCGGCCAGGCCCATGCGCCGGCGCAGCAGCGACTCGGCACGCACCAGCGTCAGCACCGAGTGCAGCAACCGGAGGTAGGGGGTGTTCTCGGACGGCGGCACCGGGCGGAGCACCAGGCGCAGGATGACCGCCAGTGCCGCCATCAGCAGTGCCGCGAAGACGAACACCAGCCGCCAGTCGCCGAATTGGGCGACGAACCCGGCAACGGTACGCGCGAGCATGATGCCGATGAGCAGGCCGCTCATCACCGTGCCCACCACCGCACCGCGCTCGTGGTCGGCGGCCAGCGACGCGGCCATCGGCACCACGATCTGCGCCACGGCCGAGGTCACCCCGACCAGCGCGACCGCGGCGTACAACGCACCCAACGAGGGGGCGAGGGCCGCCGCGAGGAGGGCAACCGCGCTCAGCCCGAGAAGCACGGTCACCAGTCGACGCCGTTCCAGCACGTCGCCCAGCGGCACGAGCAGGGCCAGCGAGATCGCGTAGCCGATCTGCGAGGCGGTGACGACCAGGCCGCCGGCGCCCTCGGTGACTCCCAACGCGCGGGAGATGACCGGCAACAGCGGCTGCGCGTAGTAGATGTTCGCCACCGCCGCGCCGCACACGACGGACAGCAGCAGAACTGTCGTGCGGCGCAGCGGTGGTCGGTCGGTGGAACCACCCGACCTGGATTGTGGATCGTTCATGCCAGAATCCTCACGCCGGACGCGGCGCCGGTCAAGAAGTTATGGATTGATTGATCCAAAAGTGGCGAGGGTCACTCGAAGCCCACCCGCCCCGGCCGCCAGTCACCAGTCACCAGTCACGCGGGAGTATCGACAAAGGGCTACGGAGCGCATGGTCCAGAATGGAAGGAGAAGGGCAGCGCTTCCCCGTGCCGAAGCGTTCGTTTCACGACACAGGAGGTCCATGTGCCGTCCGTCGGGCGCCCCCGCGCCTTCGACATGGAGGCCGTACTCGACGCTGCGATGCTGCTGTTCTGGGAGCAGGGGTACGAAGCGACCTCGATGTCGCAACTACGCGCGGCCACCGAGCTGTCCTCCGCCAGCCTGTACGCCGCCTTCGGGTCGAAAGAAGGACTGTTCCAGCAGGTCGTCGAGCATTATGCGAAGGGTCCGGGCAGCGCCACCGACATCGTCGCCGACGAGACGATAAGCCCTCGTGAGGCCATCTCCGGCCTGCTGCACGGCTCGACCGACATGCAGGCCGACCCGTCACACCCTGTCGGCTGCCTCATCGCCCTGTCCGGCACCATGCGGGCGCCTGGCGACGATCATGTCGGCATGCGCGCAGCCGTCGCGGCACGCCGACAAGCCGACCGGATGCGCATCCAGAGGTGCGTGGAACGAGGAGTCGACGCCGGTGAACTCGATGCCGACACCGACATCGACGGGATGACATCCATGATCCACGGCTTCCTCCTGGGCATCTCCACGCAACTGCGAGACGGAGTGCCCGCAACGGCCCTGCACACAGCGGCCGACATACTGCTCTCCAACTGGCGTCAGGCCACGAGCGAGTAACCCACCGACCCACGGATCGGATCTCGATTCGCCAACCTGGCGGGCACCATCCCGGGGCGGGAGTTGGCCAGCGGATTCGCCCTACAACTCATCGTTGCGCAGGGCGTGGAACAGCTACGCCTCCAGCCGCGCGTAGAGCCGGCCCAGCTTGCCGTACTCCGTTTCGATGCCCTGGAGGAGGTCCTCCTCGGTCAGTGGGCGGCCGGCTGCCGCGGCCGCGAAGGCCGCGCTCTCCACGCAGGCGCGGATGCTGCCGCCCGCCAAGTCATAGGCCTGGGCGAGGCTTTCGACGGCGAGGCCGTCTGGGGCGGACGCACCCAGGAGGGAGCGCCAGAGCAGGGTACGGACCTCGGGGCCGGGGCTCTCGAAGTGGACGACCTCGTCGAAGCGGCGGGTGAAGGCGGTGTCGATGTTGGCGCGCAGGTTGGTGGTGAGGATCGCGAGGCCGTTGAAGGCTTCCAGGCGTTGCAGCAGGTAGCCGCTCTGCATGTTGGCGTGCCGGTCGTTGGAGCCCTTGACCTCGCCGCGCTTGGCGAACATCGCGTCGGCCTCGTCGAAGAGGACGACGGCGTCGAGCATGTCGGCGGCGGAGAAGACCCGTTCGAGGTTCTTCTCGGTCTCGCCGATGTACTTGGAGACGAGGGAGGGGAGGCTGACGACGTACAGGTCGAGGCCGAGTTCCTGGGCGACGGCCTCGGCGGCCATGGTCTTGCCGGTCCCGGACTCGCCCGCGAACAGCGCCGTGGTGCCCCGGCCGCGACCGCCGCCACGGCGCAGTCCCCAGTCACCGAACACCGTGTCACGGTGCCGGACACGGGCCGTCAGCATGTCCAGCCGGACGCGCACGGTCTCCGGCAGGACAAGATCCTGCCAGCCGACCTCGGGGACGATGTGGCGGGCCAGGGCGCCGAGTTCGGCGGCGGAGCGACGGCGGGCGGACAGGCGCACCTCGTCCGTCGTGGGGACGGCCGCGTGCAGGGCGGCGGTCCGGTGGACGTGCTCCACGGCCGCCGATGCGGCGGCTCCCAACTGCTGGTCGGGACGGCGCGCGGCGGGAGCACGCAGGTCGATCTCGGTGGGGCGCGGGGTGTCCCATTGGTGGGCGGCCCAGGGGTGGCCGCCGTACAGGAGCAGCGGCAGCGGTGCCTCGTCGAGCCGGGTGACCAGGTTGCGCAGCCGCTCGCACCGCTCGGGCGCGGCGGTACCGGGGGGCGGTACGGGGACGAGGAGGGCGGCGCCGAGCAGCCGGGCTTCGAGGGCGGTCCGCTGGGCGAGTTGGGCGGGGCTGCTGTCGTCGGTGGCGAGCGCGTCGGGGTCCAACAGCAGGAGCGTACGCCCCAGGGTGGCGAGGGCGGCGCGGGCGGTGGGCAGGGCCTCACCGTCGATTCCCTGGCGCAGATAGCGGGCACGGTGGGGGTCGGTGGCGAGGTCCGCGGCCAGATCGCGGGCCGGGCTCGGTTCGCCAGTCGGCTCGGGCGCCGAGCCGTCGGAGTCTTCGGTCTCGGGAGCACGGGGGTCGTCGTGGTGTGACGGCAGCGTGCGCAGCCACCGGACGTCGCATCGCACGCCGGCATCACGACCCGTCAGGAAGTCCAGCACCCGGTCGTGGACGTTCAACACCCGGTCGGGGAAGGAGGCTTCGGGGTTCTCGTATCTCACCAGGCCACCGTCGAGCAGCGGTGAGCCGTCCCGCAGCAGACCGTCGGCGAGGGCATCCGGGACCGGGATGCCATGGGTGGACAGGGCGACGGCGACGGTGGGCCGGGAGACAGGCAGCCCGCTCAGGAAACGGATGGCGGAGCCACAGACGGTGTTGAGCTCAGGCAGCAGACAGATGACCAGGAGGTCCGTCTCGCGCTCGGAGAGGCCGAACTCCCGGGCCACATGGGCCAGTCGGTCGCCCTCGGCAGCCAGTCGGGCCACGTCATCCGGGTCCGGCCACGCGTGCGGATCGTCGGGCGGCGCTCCCCACTCCGCCTCGTCGCCGCCCTCGCGCCGCAGGTAGAGGTGTCGCAGCCGCTCCTCGGCCACCGCGAGTCGTTCGTCGAAAAGGCTTCCGGTCATCGGAGTGCGGATCTCCACTGGGTCGGGCACGCGTACGGGCACGTGGGGAGGCGAGCGGCACGAACCGTCCGCGTAAACGCCCCGGGCGGGCGGCAGGGTGCGGACAGAACCTGGGAACGACCGTAGGGGCGGCTCCGCCGCGGGTCTGTCGACCTCGGTTGACGGTAGGGGACCGGAGGTTGACCACGGCGGGCCTGGCCGTCAGCATCCGGCCGGCTGCTCGCCGTACGACTCCGGCGTCACCAACAACTCCGCCGGCAGCTCCACCGCGACCGTGCAGCCCGCACCCGGGCAGGACAGTACGACGTCGATCCCGAGCCTGGCGGCGAGTTGACTGACGACGTAGAGGCCCATCTGCCCCGTGGTGGCCACGTCGATCAGGGGCGGGTTGCTGAGCCGGGCGTTGAGTTCGGCCACCATGGCGTCCGACATCCCGGCGCCCCGGTCGCTGATACACAGGACGACGCCACCCTCCGAGCCCAACTCGGCGGTCACCTCGACCGGTTCGACCGGGTCCGAGTAGCGGGTCGCGTTCTCCAGCAGCTCCGCCAGCAGGTGGCTGACGTCGTGCACGGCCGGCCCGGACACACACAGATCCGGCATCTGCCCCAGGTGGACGCGTGTGTAGTGCTCCACCTCCGCGGCACCGGCGCGTACGACGTCCGACAGCGGCGCAGGCACCGCGTGCACCCGGTCGGGACTCTCGTCGGCCAGCAGCAACAGGTTCTCGCCGTGGCGCCGCATCCGGGTGGCCAGGTGGTCGATCTGGAAGAGGCCCGCCAGCCGCGCCGGGTTCTCCTCGGTGTTCTCCAGGTCGGTGATGACCTCCAACTGCCGGTAGACCAGAGCCTGGTTGCGTCGACCCAACGAGGTCAGCGCGGCCTTGACGCTCTTGCGCAGCGTCGCCTGATCGGCGGCCTGCCGCACCGCCTCGCGAAGGACGGCGTCGAACGCCCGGGAGACATCGCCGACTTCGTCCCGGGTACCAAGGTCGACCGGCGTGGTCTTGAGGCCCACCTGGCCGGGCGCCTGCCGCGAGACGGCCTCGACGAGGGCGGGCAGTCGGTGTTCGGCGGCCTGGAGGGCGGCGCGGCGCAGCCGCCGCAGACGACTCACTACGGAGTGGGCGACGACCGCGGTCACCAGCAGGGCCAGGCCGAGCGCGACGGCGACGTACACGGTGTCCCGAACCGCGTCCTTTCCGGCCTGGTCCCGATGCGCCGCATTGGAGTCGAGCATGCGCTTCGTGACCTCCGACTCCACCGAACGAAGCCCGTCCAGGGCCCGGGTAGCGCTACGGTGCCACTCCTTCGCTCCGGTCTTCGGTTCCGCTCCCCCACCGCCGCCCTGCGCGTCGGATGCCGCGGCCTTGACCATCTGGCCCGCCTTGGTGAGATCCGGTGCGATGCGCTCGTAGTGCTGCGCGTCCTGGGCGACTGCGTTGGCACGGAACTCGCGCAGCGCCATGTCCTGGATGCCCTGGGAGGCCAGCAGCGCGGTGGCGACGTCGGACTCGGTGCGGCCGTCGGCCAACGCGGCGTTCAGCAGGGCCCGTTCACTGGAGAGGGAGAGTTTCCCGACAGTCAGCGCGTACAGCGCCCAGCCCTGGGTGGCGTGGGTGTCGCTCCCGGGGTTGGCCTCGGTGACCAGGCTCAGCAACGGGAGGATCAGGCCGGAGTACGCGGTCTGGGAGGCGACCGTACCCATAGCGTCGGTGAAGGCCCTCACCCGCACGCCGGCCAAGCCGTGCAGCTCCGATTCGACCTCGTCGAGGCGCTGTTTGAGGCGGCCGTCGCCGCCGGCCTTCCGGGCACTGCCACGGAAGGCATCCCATGCCTGATCGGTGGCCGCACGGTGCTCGCGGACGGCGGCGCCGACCTCTCCGGGGGTGAGAGCGGCGACATCGCGCTCGTTCTCCAGTGCGTGCGCGAGCGTGGTGGCAGACACGACGAGCCGGATGACGCTCTCGTTGTGGTTCAACTCGCTTACCCGGTCCAGGGATTCGTTGATCCGGGGCACGGCGAGGCTGACCGCGAGGGCTGTGGGGAGGACGAGCACAATCGCCATCCGGGTCGTCAACCGCCAGTGGCGTGGCGGGGTAAGGAGCGGGAAGCCTCTGCCTCGGCGGGCGACGCGGCCTCGTCGGGCGGATCTCGGTGCGGGTGCTTGGTTCATGGCGATCGGGTCCACGATAGGGAATGCCGGCCGCTTCCCCCGGTGCCGAAGGGGGGAATCCCTGTAGCCGAAAGAGGACAGTTTCTGCGAGAGGAGAGTTTCTACGGGCCCGCAGCACGTTTCGCTGGACGCTGCCCCCGCACCGCCTTCCGCTCACTCTCTTCGCCCCTTCACCCCCTTCGCCCTCTTCACGCGCTTCCGAAGACACCCTCAATTCCACTTCACTCGCGGCGCGTTGCTGGTCAAGGCTTTCCCTATAGAGATAGGCAGCTCCACCTTTGGCTACATAGTTTCGCTCCTCGAACATCCGTTACCGATTGATCGAGGAGCACATTCATGTCGCATCCCTCCCCGCCCACTACCCATCGACGCAAAGTCTCCCGTAGAACCAAGGTCGTCACCGCTTCGGTGACCGCCGTGGCGGTCGGCGGCATAGCTCTGCTGCTGCCCGCGTCCGCGCACGCCACCACGGTGAGCGCGGAATTCTCCAAGTCCTCGACATGGGAGACCGGTTACACCGGCGTTTACGAGATCTCGAACACCGCTGGAGGCGAGCACGCCGGTTGGAAGCTCGAATTCGACCTCCCGGACGGCACCACCGTCAACTCCCTGTGGAACGGGAAGCACACCGTCAACGGCCGTCATGTGGTGGTGACCCCGGAGAGCTGGAACGAGAAGATCCAGCCGGGCCAGAAGCTGACCATCGGCTTCAGCGCGGAGCACGGCAGGGGCGCGAACAGCACCCCGTCCAACTGCCTGATCAACGGTGAGCAGTGCTCGCCTACCAGCCAGCCGCCGAGCCGACCGACCCCTTCGACTTCCCCGTCCTCTCCCGCCACTCCGTCCGCACCTGCCTCCCCCTCCTCGCCGCCCGGCGGCCAGGACCCGTCCACTGATCCGACGCCCCCCACCACCCCACCGCCGGGCACCGGCACAAGCGCCCCCTTCGCCCCGTACGTCGACACCCAGCTCTACCCGCCCTTCGACCTGTCGGCCACCGCCAAGGCCACCGGCGCCAAGGAGTTCAACCTGGCGTTCGTGGTCTCCGCAGGCGGCTCCTGTATTCCCAAGTGGGGCGGCGTCACCGATCTCAACAGCAACCCGGTCACCCAGCAGATCGCCACGTTCCGCACCACGGGCGGCGACGTACGGGTCTCGTTCGGCGGCGCCAACGGCATGGAACTCGGCCAGGCGTGCACCAGCGCCACCGCGCTGGCCGACGCCTACCAGAAGGTCATCGACACCTATGCGCTCACCAAGGTCGACTTCGACATCGAGGGCGGCGCCATCGCCGACCAGGCGTCGAACACCCGCCGCGCGCAAGCCATCGGCATCCTGCAGAAGAAGGCGGCCGACAAGGGCAAGAAGTTGGACATCAGTCTCACGCTGCCGGTGACGACGGAGGGCCTGGACCACAACGGCCAGGAATTCCTCAAGAACGCCAAGAGCAACGGCCTCACCACCGCGACCGTGAACATCATGGCGATGGACTACGGCCCCGCCTACACCGGCAATATGGGCGACTACGCCATCAGCGCGGCGAAGGGCACCCAGGCCACGCTCAAGAGCCTCTTCGGCCTGACCGACGCTCAGGCATGGAAGCGGCTGGTGGTCACGCCGATGATCGGCCAGAACGACGTACAGGGCGAGGTCTTCACGCTCGCGGACGCCAAGAAGCTGGTGGAGTTCGCCAAGGAAAAGCAGCTCGGCGGACTGTCCATGTGGTCCGGCACCCGGGACAAGCAGTGCCCACAGGGACAGACCCAGTGGGCCGATGCGACCTGCAGCTCGCTCCTTCAGCAACCGCTGGCATTCAGCAGGGAATTCGCCAAGTACACCGGCTGAACCCGACCTGAGATGACGCGTTCCGGGGCGCCCGAACGATCGGCTGCCCCGGAACCTTTTCCTTCCCGCTCTCAGGCATGCCACGACGGGGAGAACTATCGGCGCCGGCATGGGCGCCCCAGCCACCAAGGCACCCGAAGCGCTCGCCGCGCCCAGCCGGCGGAAGGGCTCGGCGTGCGCCTGGCGATCACCGTGACGATGGGCCGGGTGTCGTCGAGCGATCAACTACCGCACCGTACTGGTGGGCCGTGACCGCTGGCGTTGTGAGTGACCACCGTCAAATCACCGGCCTCAGCGGTGCCCCCGACCCCGTCGCCGCCCCCCAACCTCCGCCACAGCTCCGGCACAGTCGAAGGCCAGGACAACAAGATCAAGACGCTGGAACAGCAGGTGCCCGGCCGCGCCAACTGCGACCCGCTCCGCAAACGAGCCCCCTCACCACACAAGGCCGTTCATGATCGCGGATTCAGCGCCCCTCCGCGGTCCCAGCACTGAAAGAGATCCAGAATCAACTTTTGGCCGACGACGTTCACACTTTGGTCAGGGCGAGGTCCCCCTGAAGCTACATACGCTGAACAGGCCGGTGCACCCCCCTGTCCAGCGTGGCGCCGAACCAGCTTTTCGAGAACAGGCCCCTCCGTGAACCCAGACGCAGCTCCCCCGCCTGTCGGGCCGCAGCGGAGCCGGCGCGGTAGTGGTTCCAGAGTCCATGCCACTGCCGGCACCCGGATCCCCGGCCGCAGTCGGCTTCGCGTACCCGCCCGCATGCTGACCGTCGCCCTCGTACCGCCGCCGGCCGCCCTCGGATACGCCGGTCTCCGCACCAAGGACGCGCTGGCCCAGGCCGAGGAATTCAGCACCATCGAGCAGAGCGCCGGCACCCGCCGGACCGGCTCCTCCATGATCCAGGCACCGGTCGACGAGCACGATCCCGCACGCTCCCTCGCCCCGCAGGCGAAGCGCCGCCCCGGGCAGACCGACGCATCCGGCCGGGCCGCCACCAACGACGGAGGAGGGACTTGTCCTCCAACGGCAGCTCCCTGACCTCCTTCGCCCGGATCGCCCGCTGGCGACCGGCCGCGACCCTGTTACCGAGGCACCTGAACGCGGCATGGTGCCCACGCACCGGAGGTGCTCGGCAGGCATCCACCTATGACGTGGAACTCACCTTGGGCACGAAACCGTTGCATCAACGACGCAGTCTTCGGCACCCCACCGTGCGCCGAAGCCTGCCCAGGCGGGCCCCCTCCCGCCCCTGGAGATCCAATGCGCCCCGCATTGCCACCCGCCCGAACCACCCGGCTCGGCGCACGGCGGTCGTCTCCACCCACCGACGCGGTCCCCCAGCCGTCGTCCGACCCGCGTTTGGACCGATGAGTAGATTCCTGCTGCGCCACCCACGCATGACCCCGCCCCTGCCAGCGGCCCTTCCGTCCCGTACCGAGACGAGGCCGTGATGGCCGCGGACGTGCGGGCGATGATCCCTCGACGGATCGGCTACCTCCTCGGAGCCGGCCGGTGCTCCGACCTCGTCCAGGACGTGACGTTGGCGCTGCTGGTCGGCCTGACCAGCGTGGTGTTGCTGAGCACCAGCCACGACACCGGCTTCACCCATTCCTATCTACTGAGCGCGCTGTGCGCGCTGGCCGCGGCCGCAAGCCTGCTGTGGCGCCGCAACCACCCCGAACTGTGCGTGGCGGTGGCGGCCTTGGCCACCTTCGCCTCCGACGAGGCCACCGCGCTGATCGCCGCGTCGTACGCCGTCGGTCTCTACGGCCGTGGGGCGCGCGCCCTCGTCACGGGCGGCGGCGCGCTGGCGTACGTCCTGGCGAGGCTGCTCACCGGGGAAGTCATCAGCGATCCGGTCTGGGGCACGTACATGGTGGTCCTCTACACGGTGCTGCCGGCCTTCTACGGGCGGATGGTGCGACGCCAGCGCGAGCTCAAGGAGCAGTTGCAGGAGCAGCTCTCGCACGCGGAGGCCGCCACCGAGCACGCGGCGCGGTTCGTCATGCTGGAGAGGCGGACCCGGCTGGCGTTCGAGATCCACGACACCGTCGGGCACCACGCCACGTTGCTGGTGCTGCGGGCCTCCACCGCCGAACGGCAGCCCGGCCTGCCGCCTCAGGCCACCAAGGCGTTCCAGGACATCCAGGACGGCGCCATCACCGTCATGCAGGAGTTGCGCCGGGTCATCGCGGTTCTGCGCGACGAGGACGGGCAGGCGGACGACGAGACCTGCGCGTACGCCAGCTGCCACGAGTTCCTTGAGGCGCTGGCCCGCAACATGCGTGCGGTGGGCATCCAGGCCGCCTACTCGGTCGAGGGCACCGTGCGCCCGCTCGACGCCGGCACCGAGTCACTGCTGTACCGGGTCAGCCGCGAGGCGCTCACCAACGCCGCCAAGCACGCACCCGGCGCCCCGGTCCGCATCAGCCTGGCCTTCGCGCCGCGCTCGGTGACGCTGACCATCCACAACGGCCGCCCCGTGCAGCGGTTGAAGCCGGTGGGCGGCTCCGGAGGACTGGGGCTGCAGAGCATGCGGAGTGTGGTCGAGGCAGGTGGCGGAACATTCGGTGCCGGGTCGACAGCGGACGGCGGATACCGCATCGAAGCCGTGATGGCACTGCCACCGGACAGCCGCAACATCGAGAGGGAGCACAACTCATGACCATCCGCGTGGCGATCGTCGACGACCAGGCCATCATCCGTTCCGGCCTGCGCATGATGCTGGAGACCTCGGACGACTTCGAGGTCGTCGCCGAGGCCGTGGACGGCGCCGACGCCCTCAGCCAGGCACGCACCCACCAACCGGACATCGCGTTGGTGGACCTGCGCATGCCCAACATCGACGGGATCGCCGCCACCCGCAAGCTGCTGGAACTGCCGGAACCACCCCGGGTGTTGGTGCTGAGCACCTACAACACCGACGAGCAGGTCTTCGAAGCCCTGAGCGCCGGCGCCCACGGATTCCTGCTGAAGGACCTCAGGGCAGAGGAGTTGTTCTCGGCCCTGCACGTGGTCATGTCAGGCGGCCGAGTGTTCGCCCGGGACGTGCTGCAGAACCTGGTCCGCCGGGCTGCGCGACGGATGCCGGTGCGGGTGCACGGCATCGACGTGAAGGTCGCGGCGCTCAGCGACAGCGAGCGCAAGGTCCTTGCCCTGGTCGGGATGGGCATGACCAATGAGCAGATCTCCAGGCAACTCCACCTCTCCGGGGCCAGCGTCAAGACGTATGTGTCCCGCACCCTGTCCAAGCTCGGCCTGGAGAACCGCACCCAGGCCGCGGTCGTCGCCTACACGGTCGGCCTGACCAACGACTGCGCGGGCGACGACGGGCGGCAGACACCCCTTTGAGGCCCGCGCGCAGGAACCAGTCCCACTCCTAGCCAGACCAGGAGGCACCATGTCGGAACGGCCGACCCCCATCAGGCGTCCGGCCCTCGCCAAGGACCAGCGGATCGAAGTGGTGGGCTGGGAAGGCGCCCGGTGCACCCACGTCGACCCCGAAGTGTTCTTCCCCCCGCTGGAACGCACCAGCGACCGGGCGAAGGCGGCGTGCGTCCCCTGCCCGCTCATCGAGGCATGTCTGGACTACGCGCTGCGCAACGAAGTACGGCACGGCGTGTGGGGCGGACTGTCCGCACGTGAACGGAAGCAGCTGCCGCGCACCGGCTCTCCGGACCAGGACACGAGCGAGGCGGACGTGACCAACGCCCGGGACGAGACTGGACTGGGCGACCAGTCCCAGTGCAAGTTCTAGCCCCGTTCCACTGGACCGAGGAGGAAGTGTGCCGCTCTTCTCGATCTTGCCACTGGCCCAACTCACCGCGATCGGTGCGTACTTGGCTGTCCGATCGAGCCGCCCCATCTCCGAACGCACCGATCACGACAGGTGGCCCAGGTTGGGCGAGCAACTCCCCCTCGGCTGGCTGACATCGGCCCTGGCGGGAACCGCTGTCGGATACATCGCAGCGCGCCCGGGGTTTGAAGTGCTCTCCCTTGGCCTGGCCGGCCTACTCCTTCCGCCCCTCACCAGGCAGGCCAGCGCAGCGCTGCCGCGTAACCGCGCCGGCAAGACTGGCCGATGGCTGCCCGCGCCCGCGGCCCTCATCGGCGGAGTCGCCGCGGGGAGCACAACCCCTCCCTGAAGCAGACACACTCACTGGTTGGGGTCTGCGGACTCGCCGGCTCGCGGGGGTCCCAACCGGCTACGACTACCGGCGAGCCGGACCGCGTACCAGCCTTCACATGACCTTCGTCTGCTGAAGATCCCTCCCGAAGGGTTGACCGCCCCGTCGGGGGCCTTCAAAAACCCTTCAAAACCTGGGTCGTTCAAGAACCCCGGACTGCCGTCTTGCGACATGAGCCGGACCATGACGACCAGTCAGGAACCAGTGGACGCCGCAGACGTACGCGTCGCCGAGCCGCTCGTGCGCACCGAGAACGAAATCGGGTACGCGCGAGGAGTACACCGAACTCGCCCGCCGCCTGCTGTACGCCCCTTCGAGTAGGCGGCGCGGGATCTCGGAAGCCGAGGCTCGTGACGACCTGATCCAGCATCGGTCGCAGGGGGCGTGCGCGGCAGAGGGTGATGTCATCCGGTGCGGTCGGCGTGCGTGGTGCGGTTGCGGTGGATCTCGGCGGTGTGGGTCTCGGCCCACTCCCTGATCGCGGTGAACGGCTCGATCAGCGTGGCGCCCAGAGGTGTGAGCGTGTACTCCGTGCGCGGGGGGACTTCGGCGTAGACGGTGCGAGCGACCAGGCCGTCGTGTTCGAGGCTGCGGAGGTTGGCGGTGAGCACTTTGGCGGTGATGCCGCCCAGGCTGTCGCGCAGGGCGGAGAAGCGGTGCGTTCCCCGGGCGAGCGTGAGGACGATCAGGATGCTCCATTTGCTGCCGATCCGGTCGAGTGCCTCGCGGCTCGGACAGTCAGGGTTCCGCAGGTCCCCGCGAGTCGGCAACGACGTACCTGCGCTGACCTTGATGGTTTCCATGAGGGAACTATAGCTCTTTGAAGACACTGGTTCCCTTCAGAAAGTATGCGGATGTCCGGCCCGTACAGCCAAGTGCGGGCCTTGCCGCGGCCCACACGCCTGCGGGTATCGCATCCAGCCACCAGCCGAGGAGAAACCTCCATGAACACCAACACCAACACCGACCCGTGCGCGATTGCCGCCCGTGTCTACCAACTCTTCGACACCGGCAACGTCTCCGGCCTCGATGAGGTCCTCTCGCCCGACCTCGTCGACCACAACCCGGTCCCGGGAGCTGCCTCGGGCATCGACGGCATGCGCATCCTGGTGGCCGCGGTCCGCGACGGATTCACCGCCACCCGCCACGAGGTGATCTACCAGGCGGAGACCGGGAACGGCTGGGTGGTCAGCCACTGGCGCATGACCGCCACCCACACCGGCGACTGGTTCGGCACCCCCGCCACCGGACGCCCAGTGTCCTTCACCGGCACCGATCTCATGCGCATCACCGACAGCAAGATCACCGAGATCCGCCATGTCGAGGAACTCCTCCAACTCCAGCAGCAGCTGACCACCGCCTGACGCAGCCCACCGACCCCGGTTCCGGGGCCCGATCTTCCCCCGGGCCCCGGAGCCCTATTGGGAGACCACCGCAACGAGCCCCGCCCACCCTCACCTGATCTACGCGTTCGACGCCTACTGCGGCTGGTGCTACGGATTCACCCCCACCTGCAACGCGCCCTGATCCAACGGCCCCATCTAGGCATCAACGCGCATATCCGGCGGCCTGTTCACCGGCAACCGCCGTGTCCCTCTCCGCGAGCACACCCATATCCCCACCGCGCGTATCCCCACCGCGCGCCATCACGTCACCCAGGCCACCGGCGCCGTCTTCGGCCCCACCTTCCTTGGCCTCCTCGAACAGGGCGACTTCGTCATGGACTCCCGCGACGCCGCCACCGGCCTCGCGGCCCTGCGCACCCAAGCCCCCCACAAAGCACTCGACTTCGCCCACGAGATGAGCCACGCCGTCTACCACAACGACATGAGCCTGACCGACCCCAGCACCGCCACCACCCTCGCCGCACGCCACGACCTGGCCCCTGAAACAGCCGCCACACTCGACGACCCGGCTCACCGCCGTCAGGCAGAAGCGGACTTCGCCCGCGCCCGCGGGCTCGGACGAAACCCCGGAGCCGGCCTGGCAGGGTCAGGTGCCGGCGCTCAACGCGGGCTGCGCCGACTCCGGTAGGCCGCGACGCTGGCCCGGTGTGCGCAGGTTCGAGTGCAGTACTCCTTCGAGCCGTTGCGCGAGAGGTCCACGAAAGTGGCCCGGCAGGTCGGCCCGGCACATACGCCGAGACGAGCGGGACCGAGTCTGGCGATCACGGAGGCCAGTGCGCTGAGCGTCGTCGCGGCAAGGTGAGCCGAGCAGCGGTCGGTGTCGGAGGTCACCTCGGTCCACCAGCGGTCGTCCTCGTGGCGCAGTACCGGGGTGGCGCGGCTGCGACGCAGACCGTCGTTGATCAGAGCAGCAGCTCCGTCCGCGTCCGCGTTCGCCCGTTCGAGCACCTCGCGCACCGTCTCACGCAACGCGCGGACTTCCGCCAGGTCGGCGCGGGTGAGATGCCGCGGACCGGTCCCTTGGTTCGCGACCGAACTCGGAGGCTCAGCCGCGGGATGGTCGTCAAGGAAGTCTCGGAGCTGCTCCACGGTCTCAAGCGCGTCCTCGCCCTTGATCGGCCTCAAGGTGTTGGCCAGGTCCACGGCCGTCTGGACCACCAAGGGGCTGTAATACGCATCTCGCATTTGACGTGTCTCCTCACTGCTCCGTAACGTTACACCCAAAGGAGGTTTAGCATGTCACAACATACCCGGCAGGGGGCGACGCCGCAGACGATCCCGCCTGGAGGGGCCCCGGCACCGGAGCGAACCGACGCCCCGGACGGCCGTCGACTGGGGCTGACTTTGGGGATGCTGGTGCTGCCGATGTACGTGGCACTGGGAGCGCCGTCGGTGGCCCTGCCGGCCATCGGCCGCGCACTCGCGGTGCCGTTCGGGGGCACCGCATGGATTCTCGCCGCGTGGTCGCTGACCTCCGCGCTCGCGATGCCGGTCGCGGGCCGGCTGTTGGTCCGCTGGAGCCCCTTCCAGGTCCTCGTCGCCGGGGTCGTGGCGCTCGCCGCGGGCTCCGCGCTCGCCGGAGCCGGGCCGACACTGTCCGTCGTGATCGTCGGCCGACTGATCGGCGGCGCCGGGGCGGGCGCGACCGTGATCGCCGTCTTTGCCGCGGCCACCGCCCTTCCCGGGCGGCAACGGATCCGCGCCCTGGGAATCATCGCGGCCGCCAGCGCGACGGCGTCGGGGTGCGGGACACTGCTGGGCGGGGCGGTGACCGCATGGCTCGGGTGGCGCGCCGTGCTCGCGATCCCGGTCCTCGCGCTGCCCCTCCTGCTGGCCGCATTACCGAGTAGGCGCGCGCTGACGCGGAGCGGTAGCGGCGAGCGAAACGGCTCGACCGGGCGACTCGACATCGTCGGCGCGGCCATGCTGTCGGTACTCGCCGGCTCCTTGATCACGTTGCTGCAGGCGCACTCGGTCGGCCTGCCCGCTCCGGTCACGCTCCTCGTGGCTGCCGCCGGGGCGCTGGCCGCCGTGGGGCTGTGGTGGCGCGTGCGCAGCACGCCCGACGGGTTCGTGCCTCGGCGGGTGATCGCATCCCGCGGCTTCCTGGCGGCCGGGCTCATCGGCGGGACCGTCTTCGCCGGCTACTACGGGGTGCTGTTCCGCGCCCCGTCCCTGATCGAGCAGGCCACGGGCGGTGGCCCCCTGGAAGCCGGCGTGCTCCTGGCCCCGGCCGCCGCCTGCTCGGTGCTGGCCGGGCGGCTGGTCGGCATCTTGACCGACCGGTTCACCGGCTGGCAGGTGTCGGCCGGGCTTGCGGCACTCACCGTCGTCGGCGTGCTCGTGGTCGCGGTCTTCACCGGGCCGATCCCCATCGTCGTCGGCACGGCGTTGACCGTGTGCGGGTTCGCGGGCGCCCAAGCCGTACTGGTGAACCTCGCGCCGGACCTGGTCGCCGCGGACGACCGCGACACCGCACAGGGCCTGCTCAACTTCATGAACGCCCTGGGTGGCGGGATCGGTCCGGCCGCTGTCGCGGGTCTGTCCGGCATCGTGCCGGCGCCGGTGGCCCTCGCCGTGCTCGCGGCACTCCCCCTGGCCGGACTCGTCCTCAGCCTGACCCGGCGCCCTACCGCCGACCGCCGCCGCCAACCCGACGCCACGCGTGGTAGCCCACGATGACGGTCCACCTGCATCTGATCCGATATCGCCTTGACCAGTAAGGAGCCTTGTCATGTCCGCCGAACCATTCGAGGTCAGCATCACCGAAGCCGAGATCGCGGACCTGCGTGAACGATTGCGACGGACACGGTGGCCCGAGCGCGAGCCGGTGGACGACTGGTCACAGGGTCTGCCGCTGACGTATGCGCAGGAGCTCTGCCGCAGCTGGGCCGAGGACTACGACTTCGGGTTCGCCGAGCGGCTGAACGTGTTCCCGCAGTACCGCGACACGATCGACGGGCTGGGCATCCACTTCCTGCACGTCCGCTCGCCGGAGCCGGACGCGTTCCCGCTCGTGCTCACGCACGGGTGGCCGGGTTCGGTGCTCGAATTCCTGGAGGTCCTCGGTCCGCTCACCGACCCGCGCGCGCACGGCGGTGACCCGGCGGACGCGTTCCACGTGGTCGCGCCGTCGTTGCCCGGGTACGGCTGGAGTGACAAGCCGTCGACGACCGGGTGGGGCATCACTCGCACCGCGCGTGCCTGGGACGCGTTGATGGTCTCGCTGGGCTACGAACGGTACGGCGCGCAGGGCGGTGACTGGGGTTCGGCGGTGTCCGGCGCGCTGGGCGAGGTGGCACCCGAGCGGGTCGCCGGCGTGCACCTGAACCTGGGATCCGTGGCGGCGGGCACCTTCGACGACCCGACGCCCACGGAGCTGGCGAATCTCGCGGCCGAGCAGGAGATGCAGCGCACCGGCCGGGGGTACTCGGCGATCCAGGCGACCCGGCCGCAGACCCTCGGCTACGGCCTCACCGACTCCCCGGCGGGACAGGCCGCTTGGATCGCCGAGAAGTTCTGGGCGTGGACGGACAACGACGGCCATCCCGAGGACGCGTTGTCGCGGCAGACGATCCTCGACGAGATCTCGGTCTATTGGTTCACCGCGTCGGCCACGTCGTCGGCGCGCCTGTACTGGGAGAGCTTCGCCAACTTCCGGGACAAGGTGACCGCGCCGTCCGGGCTGTCGGTCTACCCGCGCGACATCACCCGCCCGTCGAGGCGGGAGGCCGAGCTGCGGTTCACCGACCTGCGCTGGTTCGAGGAGCTGCCCCATGGCGGCCACTTCGCCGCGCTGGAGCAGCCGGAGTCGCTGGTCAAGCAGGTGCGCGGGTTCTTCCGCCTGTTCCGCTGACTGTCCGTGCCATCCCCTGGGAAACCCGCGCCCAGGGGATGGTCCTGTCCGTCCCCCGGGTTACCGGCACATCACGTTGTGGGGCGGTGCGACGGGCGAACGTCGTCCGGCTCGCCGGCGCACGAATTCGCGTCGAGGTTTCTCTTCCACGAACCCCAGCGGAACGGCGACCGAAGCCACCACCATCACCGTAGCGGCCAGGCAGATCCGTACCAGCGCCCACCTCATGCGTGCTGTGCCACCAAGGGCTCCCCGCCCCCTTCAGGCGCCTGCAGTTTGACGCCCACGCCACGAAGGGTGTGCAAGTAGCGGGGGTTGGACGCCTTCTCGCCCAACTTGCGCCGCAGCCAGGACAAGTGAACGTCGACGGTCTGATCGTCCCCGTACGCCTGTTGCCACACCTCCGACAGCAACACCTTGCGGGGGACGACGACGCCGGGCCGCTGGGCCAGGTAGGTCAGCAGGTCGAACTCCCGCCGGGTCAGCTCCAGGGCGACACCGTCCAACTCCGCCCGCCTGCGCTGAACATCGATGACCAGCCCACCCGCCCGGACGAGAGCCGAGTCGACATCGGAGAAGCCGGAGCCGCGATGACCCCGCGCACGACGTAGCACGGCAGCCATCCGCGCAGAGAGCTGCTCCACGGAGAACGGCTTGGTCAGGTAGTCGTCGGCGCCACCGTTGAGCAGCCGGACGATCTCCGCCTCGTCATCGCGGGCGGTGGCGATGATGACCGGCACATCACTGATGCCGCGCAGCATCTTCAGCGCCTGGGAGCCGTCCAAGTCGGGCAGGCCCAGATCGAGAACGACGACGTCGAAGTCGTTCGACGTCACCTCACGCAGCGCGTCAAGTGCCGTGCCGACACTGCGGACGGCGTGCGCCTCCTCGTTCAGGTGTCGAATAAGAGCTGAGCGAACGAAAGGATCGTCCTCGACCACAAGCACACTTGCCATAACCGGAACTCTACGCATCCTTAACCAGCACAAACACGCGTCAGACCGAACCATCAACTAAGGATGACCACAACGGGAGTTCAGTCAAAGAAGGTCGACAAAAACCGGCACAATGCAGCCCTGTTGAACACTCGCGTCAACAGTCTCGCTATCGTGCCGGAATGGGACGACGCTTCGTCGGCGGATTGGCGTGGCTGCTGGCCACGGGGACAGCCGCCGCACTTTCGTGGTGGGGCATCCATTCCGCCCTGTCGGGCACCGTCTACGATCCCCCGAGCCTCCTCAAGCTCTCCGGCAAGACGGATGCGGACGGCGCCGAGCCCGTCCCCTCCCGACCGGCACCTCCCTCCTCGGTAGCACCACCCGCCACCACTCCGCCGCCTTCAGGACGGTCCGGCGCACCAGGAGCCCGCGGCGCCGGCAGCCCCTCCCCCACCACGGACAACAGCGCGTCCTCCAACACCACAGACGGAGACACCACCGCACCCGCAACCCCGCCCTCCTCACCCACCCCACCCCCAAACGGCAAGGCCCAGGCGGTACAGGTCAAGGGCGGCCAGGTCGCCTTCGACATGGGAACCAGCTCCGCCACCCTGATCTCGGCCACGCCCGTCACCGGCTGGCGAATGCAGCAGTGGCACGACCCCCACTGGATCCGGGTGACCTTCAGCAGGAACGGCGAGGAAGTCTCGGTCATCTGCTCCTGGTACAACCACGCCCCGATGGTGGAGACCTATCCCAAGTAAACGCGTTGCACCAGGAGTTACACAGAGGGCCGTGGCTCACGCCGCAGTGTGCATCAAGGCCGTCCAGGCTTTCAGCTTTCCGCGCCGTACGAAGCAACCCGCACACGTACCCCCTGAGAGATGTACCGCCGCGAGAATCATTGCCCTCGTCGCAACG
Source organism: Streptomyces sp. NPDC090442 (assembly GCF_044769405.1). Taxonomy (NCBI): domain Bacteria; kingdom Bacillati; phylum Actinomycetota; class Actinomycetes; order Kitasatosporales; family Streptomycetaceae; genus Streptomyces; species Streptomyces sp. NPDC090442. The sequence goes on along the minus strand of NZ_JBIVXW010000052.1, from coordinate 11,033 downwards.
CAACAAGAACGCCACAGTGCTCCGGGTTTTGCGCCTTCGAAGGACAGCGTCGCTCGGACAGTGCACGAGCGTGCGGAGTAGGAAAATGTCAGGCAGTACCCGTGAACAGATTGGCACACAGACATGCGCCGATCAGATCGACGCTGGCGCGGGCCGGATCGCAGCCGGCACGGTGCACCCTGTTGCGGCGCACATCCGCGTTGCCCTCGACGGCCATCCACCGAGGGCGAGTTGACGCAGGCGGGCGCCCCACTCAGCCCCAGCCGACAGGGTGTTGCATCAGAAACGTGCGCACCGCCTTCAACCCACGGCCCCCTGATCAACCTGGGGCTCGTGCACGATGACACCACCCGGCAGATCCCGGCTGCCGCCTGCCGGCGGCAACCCAGAGCAAACCGAGTTCTTCATCGGCCTTCAGGCGGCTGCCTGTCAGAGCTCCTCTACGGCGGACATGATGTCGTCGTCGATGCGGCCCTTGGCGATGCACCGCTTGAGGTACTCGGCCAGCTGGAAGGTGATGGGGTTGGGCAGGCCCGCTGCCTGGGCGGCACGGGTGGCTCCCTCCATGGCGGAGAGGTGTGTGCCGAGGGTTGCGTCCTCAGTGCTGTAGTTTCCGGTGGACACGCTGGTCAGGGCTCGTTCGAGGGCGTCCGCGAGGGTCGGGATGAGACGGATCAGTGCCTGGCTGAAGTCCGGCATGGGCAGTGACTCGGCCCTGGCCATGTGAACGGACTCGATGGCACCGCGCAAAGTCCCGTAGTAGAGAGCGAGCAGCGACGTCTCGTAGGCGTTCGCGGCGGCGATGTCGGGACCGAGGTAGTCGTGGGTGTTCCCCCACGCCTTGGCGATCTCCTCGGTGGCGGCCCGGTCCTGCGGGGCGCCTGACCAGAGGACGGCACTCAACTCCGTTCCGATGTGGCGGGGGTAGCACAGAAGACTGCACTCCAGGTAGCGGGCGTCAGGGTTCTTCTCGGCGATCCACTGCTGCAGTGCGCGGGCCTCGTCCGGGGTGCCGGCGCCAGTCTGTACGAGCACGGTTCCGTCGAGGGAGTCCATCACCGGGGAGAGGACCTGCCGGGTCGTGGGGTAGTCAGGCAGGCACAGGATGAGGACGGGAGCGGAACGGACGGCCTCGTCGAGACTGTCGATGGCGTGGCCGCTGTCCACGAACCCTGCGATCTTCGACTGCGTGCGGTTCCATACGTTCACCTTGAGCCCGTGCTTGATCATCGCCTCGGCGAGGGCGGTGCCCATGTATCCGGTTCCGATGACAGTGACGTCAGCCATGTTCGCGGTCCTTACGCGGTGGGAAAAAGAGGAATGGTTCGGTCGCCTCTCGGCGACATCCCGTCGGCCGTCGCGTTGACGGCGGCCGCTTTGGGCCTGGATGCGACGAGTTCGGGGTCAGGTGGCTGCCACCCCGGCGGGAGTGGGGGAGGCATCGTGCAGGCTCAGTGATGCGCCGAACATGCCGTGCAAGACCGACCGGATGGCGTCGACGAGCACGATCCGCGCCAGGGGGTCGACGACGGCACTCAGGCTCGGCATGCCGAAGTCGAAGTGCGCGGTGAACTCAATACCGGTGGCGTCTCCATCGGGGTGCACCCGCCATGCCCCGTTGAATTGTTCGAAGTCTCCTTCGGTCTGCTCGAAGGAGAGGGTGCGGCTGGCGCGGTCGATGCTGTCGCGTTGGGTCCAGAGCAGCAGTCCACCTCGGAATTCGACGCTCCAGCTGGAGAAGCTGCCGAGAGCGTCCTCGGTGACCCGCACCTCGTGGACGACGGCGGCGTGGTCCGGGAAGGACGCGAAGTCCCGGAGCGTCTCCAAGGTGGCGTCGGGAGTGGCATCGGGCAACGTGGCGCGGATGGTGACGGATGGCACTGGGTGCCTCCTTCGCTGATCAGATGCGATCGGTGGTGGAGAGCACTGCTTTCTCGAAGGCGTCGAGGAGCCAGCTGACGTCGTCGCGCGAGAGGCTGGCCGGGGGCGTCAGGCGTACGACGCGTTGCGAGTTGAGGCAGTGGTTGACCAGGACCCGCTGTTGGACCATGCCGAGCAGGAACTCCGTTGCACTGCCCGAGTCGCGGAACTCGATACCGATCAGCAGTCCGGAGCCACGAATCTCGGTGATGGCATTGCCTGGGCAACGAGCTGCGATCGAGCGGAGTTGCCGGAGGAGATCGGTGCCCAGTTCGCGGGTCAGCTCGACGATCCCTTCGGACTCGATGACCTCGATGGTGGCCTGCGCGGCGGCCATGGCGATGGGCGAGCCACCGAAGGTGGAGGTGTGGAGGTAGGGGTCGCTGCTGAAGGGCTTGTACAGCTCCGTGGTGGTCGTGAGAGCAGCAACGGGGACGACCCCGCCCGACAGGCCCTTGCCGACCAGGAGCATGTCCGGAACGACGTCCTCACGCTGCGCCGCCCACCAGCGACCGGTGCGGCCCAGGCCGGTCTGCACCTCGTCGAGGATCATGAAGGCGCCGTAGCGGGAGCACAGTTGTCGCACTTCGCGCAGGTAGCACGCGGGTGGGATGACGACGCCTGCCTCGCCCTGAAGGGGCTCCAGGACGACGCACGACTCGGGACAGGCGTCCAACGCGGCCTCCAGCGCACTGGCGTCGCCGTAGGGGACCTCGTGCACATCAGGCAGCAGTGGTTCGAACGGCACCTGGTACAGCCGGTTCGCGGTGATGCTCAGTGCTCCCAAGGTCTTACCGTGGTAGCCACCCGCTGTGGTGATCACCGTGCGCTTGCCGTGCGCGCGAGCGAGCTTCAGCGCGGTTTCAACAGCCTCCGCACCGGAGTTGACGAAGTGTGCCCTGTCGAGACCAGCCGGTGTCACCCGTGCCAGGGCCGTCGCGGCCCCCGCCGCCGACGGCTCAAGCAGAAGCCTGGTCGCCAGCGGGTGCCGCCTGACCTGCCGCACTACGGCATCCGTAACGGACGGGTGGCAGTGTCCGAGGAGGAAGACCCCGTAGCCGCCGCAGCTGAGGTACTCGATTCCTTGCGAGTCCGTGACCCGGGTACCGCTGGAGGAGACCTCCATGGGCGCTCCGAGCAACTGGACCAGTGACGCGCGGCCCTTGCTGAGGTGGCGGCGATAGACCGCCAGGACCTGGTTGCGGTCACCGAGGTTGAGCGCGGGTCCCGTCACGGTGCCACAACCTGCTGGCGGGGGGCGGCGAGATGGGCGATCGTGGCCTCAAGTGCCGCGAGAAGGTCCCCGGCACCAAGCGCGGGTAGTTCCGGAGTGGTCCCGAAACTTGTGGGCAGAGGGGTATCCACGTCGAAGATGGACGTGAGCAACTGCAACCGGTCCAGTCGGCGAAGCTCCCGGCCGCTGAGAGAATCGGCGAACGCCGGCCGGATAAGGCGCTCCATCATCTGATGGGGAATCAGTCGCGGCCCGACCCGATTCCGGGCACTGCCCGTGCTGTATTTCAGGCACAGCTCCGCCAGTTGCCCGACCGATACGTATTCCTCGCCGGCGGTCAGCCAGAACTCCCCGGTGGCCCTGCCGGAGTCCATGAGCGCCAAAGTGGCCTGCGCGAGCACGTCTTGGGCGATGAAGTCGAAGGGCGTCTCGCCGTGCAGCGGGAGCAGGGCGATCCGGCGCTCCATCATCGAGCGGATCACCACATGGACCCCCTGAGTCTGGGACATCCTGCCGGTACGGGAGTCCCCAAGGAGGATCGACGGACGCAGAACCACTGCGGGCACGCCGCTCTCGGCCAGCGCCTCCTCGGCGGCGACCTTGCTCAGCACATAGTGGTTGGCCGGAGCGCCGTTGCCCCTGCCGCTCGCGAGGTGGGCCCGTGCTGTGAACGCGCTGCTCATGAAGAACAGGCGGCTTCCGGCGTCCGCCGCGAACTGGGCCACACGCCGCGTGCCGAGCACATTCACGTTGTGGAGGGACTGAGGGGCAGCGTCGAACCGGGTGACCGCGGCGCAGTGCAGGACAGTGTCCACTCGCCGCGCCAGTGCCCGGTAGGCTCCGGCGTCCAAGCCGAAGCGGTCATCCGCGAGTTCGCCGGCGATGTTCTCCACGTCGGCGACCGGCGAGGAGTGAGTCAGCGCGATGACGTGGTGGCGCCGGCGCAGGGCTGGCAGAAGCCCCTGGCCGACGGCCCCGGAGGCGCCGGTCAAAAGCACTGTCGTGGCCTCGGTCACGTCACACCGTCACAGGAAGGGTCAGCGGCCCACGGATGTCGAGCGCCTTGCGGAGCTGCGCTGCCCCGGCCTGCGCCAGGCGCGGGAACCGCCGCGGCAACCGCTCGAACAGCAGGCGGGCCTCCAGACGCGCGAGGTGCGCCCCCAGGCACAGGTGGATGCCACCGCCGAAGCTCAAGTGCCGGACATCCCGGCGCGAAATATCGAAACGGTCCGGGGCCTCGAACTGCAGAGGGTCACGGTTGGCCGCGCCGTGCAGCAGAATCATGCCCGCGCCCTGCGGGATCACCGTCCCGGAGATCTCCGTCTCCGTGGTCGTGTACCGAACTCCGAGTTGCGCGGGCGCCTCCCAACGGAGCATCTCCTCCACAGCGTTCACGGCGAGGCCCGGGTCCTGCTGAAGCTTGCGGCGCTCCTGCGGATGTCCAAGGAGCGCTGCGGTCCCGTTACCCAACAGGCACGCGGTCGTCTCATAGCTGGCCCCGAACATCAACACCAAGAGGAAAGCGAGATCCTCATCTGACGCTTCCCCTCCCGCTACCAGCATGGAGGGGATGTCCTCCGTCGGGTGCGCCCGACGGTCATCGATGACCCGCCGGAAGTACTCGATGCCCTCCATGACCCCTTCGTCCCCCTTGGCCAGGACCTCCGGGCTCAGAACGGGGTCCGTCAGGGCGCTCGTCACCTCGGCGATCCACCGGAACCTGGCACGGTCCTCCTCCGCCACCCCCAAAAGGCGCCCGGAGACCGTCAACGGAATCACAAAACCAACAAACTCCTGGAAGTCGACGGCACTGCCATCCGACCCCGCGTCCGCCAACGCGTCCAGCGCCCGGTCCACAACACCCTCTACCGCGGCGCTCAGCTCGGCGACACGCTTACCGGTGAAGAACGGAACGGCGGCCCGCCTCTGTCGAGTGTGCTCGGGCGGATTGCTCATGAGCATGGACCGAAAGAGCCAGCTCAGCCCGGGGCGATCACGCCAACCGGGCTGCTCCTTATCGTGCTCCTCGAAGGTTGCCACGCGCATGTCTCGCTCGTATGCGCGCACGCAACCTTCATAAGAACTAACTGTGTACATATCCAGCGTCGAACTGTAATGAACAGGGGATAGCTGGCGAATCCTGGCCGTGAGTGGGTACGGGTTCTCATACCCCTCCGGAGTGAAGAACAGCGCCTCCACGAGCCCGTCGACCAGCTGCTTCGCGTCCTCGCCGATCGTCTGGCCAGTAACCGATTGCATGACACTCCCTATGCATACAGACAGCACAACCAGGGATGGGTCGAATGCCCCGAGTTACTGTAGCGGAGCCGCGAACGTCGCGACAGATAGGGCCAGTTGACGAATCCAGCACCCTACCGAACGAGCTAGTAAGAAAATAACTCTTCACGCTAGCCAGATAACTTTCGCAAGTCACCCCGATACGCGCAGGACAGGGAGTCGACAGCCAGCCCAGTCTCGTTTTCCTGTATCGCTATCGCGGCGACCCCGGTGCACGAATAGTGGTGGGCCGGGGCGATCGTGGGCATGGCTGCGGTCCGATAGCCGTCGACAGCCACCAGATTTTGTCGTACTGCCGGTCAGACTGAATTCCCCGGTGAGTTGGGGTGACGGTGTAGCGGAACTGGTCAAGACGGCCCGGGAATTGACAGGTGGCGCGTTCGGAGCCCCACTGGGTGAGTGTCGACGACGACGTCGATCCCGACCGACTCGACTTGCTCATGCCCCAACTCGTCACCCGCCGCGACGTCGCGAGCCTACTGACTGCGGATCCGTCGAACCCCTATGCCCGCCCCAACCGCCCGCGCGCACCCGGACGCAAAGCCGCGGCACGGGAGTGGGAGCTGTGGCCGTGAGCAGCACGGGCGAGGCCGATTGGAGAACGGGCGAGCGATGGAGTGGGAGTCGCGCTGCCTGGCCTCCACTTGGGATTGCACTCCAGTCTTGAGCGGCGCAAGCAGATTTCCTCGACCACATCGGAATCCCTCTCAACTTCACCATCACAGTGGTGGGAAGAGTGCCTGAGCAGGCCAGGCAGCGAGAGCGCCTATCGATCCTCGGTGTCTGTGGCAATCACCTGGGCCATGGTGTCCGGCAGGGCCTGACCAAGGTCGGTTGCTCGGGGGCGGGCAGCGCAGAGGTCGGCGAGGGCACGCCGCAGGCCCTCGGAGTGGACGCGGTCCAGGCGGAGTTCGCGCGCCACAGCCGCCCGGGCGTGCTTGCGGTAGAGCACGCAGTGGGGTCCGGCCAGCCGGGGCTCCGCGTCGCGGATCGCAAGCAGCAGCGCCGCGTTGAGCCGGTTGATCTCCTCACGGACGACTCCGAGGTCCGGCGCCGTACTGGGAGCCTCAGCAGGATGGGCGCTCCAGCGGTCGTGCAGGGCATGCTGCACGTACTTGTTGGCCTCGATCTGGTCCCGGAAGACGCGCTGGACCGTGGCCCGATCGATGCCGAGCCGCACCGCCTCCGCATCCATCGCCTCAAGGACCTGCCGCTCCCGATCGGGGTCCTCGATGGGAGCGCCCGACAGCCACTTGGAGGCAGCGACCTGATCAGCCGTCAGCAGGCGCTGCGCGGCGAACCGTACGAGTTGAGTCACGTCCTGCGGGTGCCGGTCCGTGGCACTCACGGAAACCACCTCGTCATGCGGTGGGGCACCGGAGGTCAGTGCCTGTACGGGAGTGGTACCCACTACACCGGTGGCAACAATGGCGGCCCCGGCCGCGGCCAGGACGAAGACAGCACGGCGTCCGCGCAACATGGCGCCTCTTTCCCCTATGAAACGGAGCGCCCGCCGGACAGGGACGGGCGCCGCACCATCATGACCACCAGGTCAGGGCGAAAAGGGGTGACGAAAGGAGGGTTCCCGGTGTCAAAGGTTGATGGAATGGGCGCCCGTGCGGCTTGAGCGGGCCGGCCGAGTCCATGAGCAGCGACGCCCTCATTGCGGGCGATCTCCGAGAAGAGACCGGCACCCTCTCCTCGGACACCAATCCACTGGTTAGCTTACCTGCGGCAATACCCATGAAACGGCGCAGAGTTGACCGCCGCCATTGGCCATGCGCCCCCGTTGCGGGCCGTTTCGGGCCGCAGTTGGTCATCCGTTGGTCACGTGGCCAACCGGCCCTGCTTCCAGCAACACAGCGGCCCTGTCGACGGAAAACCATGCCATTTCAGTCCAGGGCCGCCAACGCACCCGCTATGAGCGAACGTGCCGCAGCTCCCCGTGCTGCTCCCTGCGAGAGCCGCTCAAAGGCTCGGGCGTACAGCTCGACCTGGCTCGGCTCCGTACGTGTCGATGCGGCATCCAGCGTGTCCGCGTGCACCCTGGAATCATCGAAGATCGTGAAGGTCGGCATGGGCCACGCGGTTCGCTGTGCCGAGAACGGGATGACGTCCACGGCGACGTTGTGGAGATCCATAACCCCGAGCAAGTGACCAAGCTGCGCCGCCATGGTCTCGACGCTGCACAGCCGGTACCGCAACACCGACTCCTCCAGCACGAAGGAGAACCGGTGCGCGCCATTGCTCAGCACCACGTTGCGCTTGATGCGGGCTGCCACAGCATCGCTCACATCGTCCGGCGTTCCCGGAAGTCTGCGATGGACGACAGCAAAGCAGTGGCGTATCCGGGCGTCTGAAGGAACGTCGGGATCACGTCGGACACGTAGACGCGGAAGGTCTTGGTTTGTTGGTACAGGCCCCCTGTGGACTCTTGCAGGCGACGGAGCCCTGTCCGCTGAAGTTGCCTCCACTGCACATGAGCATCGGCGGACTGCCTGTTTGCTGCGATCAAGTCAGGCACCTGGTCATTGGCAGCGCAGACTCGGCACCACGCTCTGATGTCCTGGTCGGAGGGAGGCGTCTTGGCGTTTTCGATCCGAGACGACTTCGACTCCGACCAGCCACGTCTGGCCGCCAGTTCCCGCCCACTGATCCCCGCGTCCTTTCGAATCGCACGCAGGCGGTCGGCGAGTTCTTCACGGGCCCGCTGGACACGCGAAGAGGGGTATGGGGGCATGAGGTTGACCTTTGTCAGATCTCGTACAGGTGGTGCGGGATCGCTCGCTCCCAGACTTCTTCGAAAGCCGCGGAGCACAGCTTCACGGTGTCCGGGGCGGCCGTGATCTCGTCCTCGACCACCACTCCGTCACCGGAGAAGTGGTGCACCGGAAGAGGGGCGGAGGTGATACGAGAGAAAGGGTCCGCTTCGTGACGTTCCGAAGGCTTCGGTACCCTGTGTGGCGACACGGTGGATGATGGCCGACAGGCGCTGTTTGTCCTAGGGTGGTGCTTTAGGGTGCGTCTGTCTGGATGAATTGTCGCGGATGGGCGGTGTGGCTGGTGGCGTCGGTGGAGCGTACGGCGTATCCGCAGTTCGGCCGTCTGATATCGCAGCGGGAGTTGGACGGGTGTTTCACGCCGTCTGAGGACGATCCCGCGTGGGCTGGGGAGCCTACGCATCGTCAGCCGGAGCGGATGCTGGCGTTGTTGGTGTGGCTGAAGTCGTGCGGGCGGATGGGCTACTTCCCGGATTTGGAGGAGGTCCCGGCCCAGGCCATGGTGCACGTTGGCGAGTGCGCCGGGGTGCCGCGCGGGCTGGCCGACCCTGATGCGGGTGGCGCTGTCGGTGAGGGAGGGCACCGTCTCCTCGGTGACGCTGCTGCGCCGACTGAACGACAAGTCCCACAAGAACCAGGTCTACAAGGCCTTCCGCGAGGTCGGCCGCGCCGTCCGCACGATCGTGCTGCTCCGGTATCTCTCCGATCCGGTGCTACGGGAGCAGATCGCGCGGGCGACGAACAAGGCCGAGGCGTACAACGGCTACACCAAGTGGCTCCACTTCGGCTCCCACGGCTACCTGCGCTCCCGCGACCCCGAACTGCAGGAGAAGGCCGTCCAGTTCCTCGATCTCGTGGCCAGTTCGGTGATCTTCTCCACGGCCGTCGACATGACGCACACCCTGCAGACCATGGCCGCCGACGGCTGGGCCATCCGGGCCGAGGACCTCGCCCCGATCAGCCCGCACCGCCGCGACGACGTCCTCAGGTTCGGCGACTACGACACCACCACCCTCCACATCCCGCCCGGCACCTACGACGCCGGCCTCGATCTGGGAGCCATCTGATGATCCCGTTCCACCGGTCCAGCAAATCCCCGATCCGCACTTCTTAAGGAGGCTAGGCAGCCAGGTGATATACGAGAACATGGCCAGATCCCCCCTGCGTCAGACACCAGCCCCCGTGTCCCGGGACAGTCGGGGCGGCCGCGTGTCCGGTAGCGCCGCCCGCCAAGGGCCGCGTGCAGCAGAGCATGCGCAATTGACCCGCTGGGCGGCGAGCCACGGGAACGAGCTACGCATGCTGAGTGACATAGGCAACAATTGGGTCAGTGCGAAGGCGGCCTATGTGGGCCGCCCAGGAGCACCGATGCTGCAACTCGCCGCGTTCCGACGGGAGTACGTCGACACAGTCCTCAAGGCACTCCTGCAGGACTACGAAGGAGCCCGCACCGCGGCTCCGGGCAGCGTCAACGAAACCTCCGACTACGACGTCGCCGTCCTCGGCGGCCAAGGGACCTGGTGGGTCCTAGCCGAATTCAATAGGATCATGCGCGAGGTGTGGGGCACCGAATCCGGCGTCACCTTCGACACGAATGTTTACGTCGACCTGGTCGAGCCGCCGAAGAGCAACCTCATGACGGACGACGTCTCATGGCAGATGCGCGGCGGTCGCCCCACCTCCGTCCCCAGCTGGCAGCGCGTCCAGGAAGTTGCTTCACTCGCCAAAATCCGGCGCTTCATGCCGGAGGAGGCATGGCAGGCCTTCTCGCGGGACGTTGCCGATGCTGTCATGGCCCCGCAGAGCGGTGCGGGCCGGAAGGCAGCCGACCGGTTCCTGCAGGCACACCAGACGGAGTCCCTCTTCCGCTCGGGAGACCGGCTCTACTGTGCGTACGTCCGCGATGTGGCGCGGGTCCTGCGCATGTGGGGATACGGTGCCGCAGATGCAACCATGGGCGACGAGCAACTCGTCGGGTACCTGGAGGAGCACGACGAGAACGCCGTCATGCGGGCCCGGAACGTGCTCTACGCCATCCACATGCGCGGCGCTCAGAACCTGGCGCGCTCCTTCCTCGCCCACGAGTCCGGCCCCGGTGGCGCGGGCTGGCGTTCCAAGCCGAGCGTCGCCGAACTCAACGCCCGCGCCCAGGTCTACGCCATGGAGGCGTACCACGCGGCCGGACCGGTCTTCGACATCGTTCATCGTCTGCAGGCCAAGAGGATCACCGCTGACGACCTGGTCGGATCGGATTACGGACAGTCGTTCAACGAGCAGTTCGGCGATGCCCTCAAGGACCTGCACCACTACGGAGAAGACCTGGGCAAGGCCCTCTACCAGAGCTCGAAGTACGTCAATCGCATGGCTGGCGCGGCCGATGAGCTTCTCAAGCGCGACGGTGGCACACTTCCGCCGGACGCGAAAGCCATTCTCGATGCACTGCGTGAACTGAGCGACGGAAAGGGGGTGCTGCGGCGCCTGCGCGCGGGGGACGACGAGGAGTTCAAACAGCTCTCGGAGCAGCGGAAGTCCGCGCTGGCACAGGAGGAAGCCGTAAGAATCCTCGATACCCGGTCACTCGGCGAATTTCGGCAGAAGCTGACCCGCCTGGCTCACGCGGTTCTGGTCCTGCGCTACACCCGATCTAGCTAACCAGTCCTGGACGGTTGGCCCCTCAGCATCACCCACCCCGCCACCGCACCCCCGGAGCTCTACCCCAAAACATGCTCCGGGGCCCTCGGCGGTGATATGCGCGAAGCGCGCCCGGCCAGGGCCGGGCGCGCTTCGCGCATATCACCGCC